>NZ_CACSJM010000022.1 GCF_902706185.1 Roseomonas sp. 18066
CCCTGATCGCCATCGCCCGCAAGCTGCTCACCATCCTCAATGCCATCCTCCAAAGCTCAACACCCTGGAGAACCACAACCTCCGCGAAGGAGCAGACCGCTTGACACCCAAGACAGTCGCTTCTTTTTTCTATCAGATTGCCATGTCCACGTGTTGACCACGGGCGAAACGGCCAGTCCGGATCACGACCTTTGAGGCTGCGCCGTCTTATATGATGGCGTCCCGCCGTGATGCCCTGGCACCATCACCGGTGATGCGCTGCCCGACGAACAGCCAGTGATAAAAAGAGATGATAGGGGGCCTGGGGGGAAGAATTCTTTCTTCCCCCCAGTCTTCAGTCTCTTCCCTACACTTCCACTTGCCAGAACATCGGAAAGCTCGACTCCACGAAATTCTTCAGCCGTGCGCGGTATCCGGCTGGCCGCGCGAACTGGCCCCACATCACCGAGGGCGTCAGCGCATAGGCCGCCGCCTGGATCTTCTCGGCCAGCGCCTGGCGGGCGGCCAGGTCGGGGGCGGCGGCGAATTGCTCCAGCAGGGTGGTGATGCTGGTGTCGCAGCTCCAGCCCGGATAGTCGGCGCAGTTGTTGGCCACGTAGAAATGCGTCAGCGGCGAGATATTGTCGACGCCGTTGGAATAGACCGGGAACAGGCTCCAGCCTTCGCGGCGGGCGCGGCGGGCCAGCACGGTGCCCCAATCCATCAGCTGCTCGTCGACGGTGAAGCCGGCCTGCTTCATGTTCTGCGCCAGCACCTGGCCGGCGGTCTGCGAGATCGAGCCCGCCACCTCCAGCATGATCACCGGCTCGCCCTTGTAGCTGGTGCGGGCGAGCTCCGCCTTCGCGGCGGCGATGTCCAGCTTGGCGACCGCGCCGCCGGCGGCGGTCTCCAGCGGCGTGCCGCACATCCAGAAGCTGGGGCAGGCATCGACGCGGTATTGCTCGGGGATGCCGATGGCCTGCATCACCTGGCTCTGGTCCACCAGCTTCCACAGCACCTGCCGCACGGCGGGGTCGGCGAAGGGGCCGCTGGCATGGTTCAGGCGGTAATTGCCCTGGAACATGTGGATGCCGCCCAGGCCGATCAGCTTGACCTGCCGGTTGCGGCCGAGCAGCGCCAGGTGGTCGAAGGGCAGGTACTGCATGTAGTCGATCTCGCCGGCGGTCAGCGCGCTGGCCCCCGTCGGGTCGTCGGGCATGGTCTTCAGCACCAGCTGCTCGATGCGCACGGCCTTGCCGCCGGCGAGGAAGTCCGGCTCCTCGGCGCGCGGCGAATAGGCGGCAAAACGCTCCAGCAGCATGCGGTCGCCGGGGCGGAACTGGTCGGCGCGGAAGCGGAAGGGGCCGGAGCCGATGATGTCCTTGATGCGCTGCTCGCCGGCGGCCTGGACGATGCGGGCGGGCATGATGAAGGGCACGGGCGCGTTCGGCTTGCCCAGCACATCGAGCATCAGCGGGAACGGCTTCTTCAAATTCATGCGGAAGCGGGAGGCATCGACCGCTTCCAGCTTGTCCAGCGCCGCCAGCAGCATGCGGCCCAGGCTGTCGCGCGCCGCCCAGCGGTTCAGCGAGGCGACGCAATCCGCCGAGGTCACCGGTGCCCCGTCATGGAAGGTCAGGCCCGACCGCAGGGAAAAATCCCAGGTCAGCTGGTCGGCCGAGACTGTGTGGCCTTCCAGCATCTGCGGCCGGATCTGGCCTTTGCCGTCCATGGCGAAGAGCGTGTCGAAGACATGGTAGCCGAAGCTGCGGGTGATCGCCGCGGTGGTGACATGCGGGTCGAGGATGACGACCTCGGATTCCAGCACCGCGGTCACCAGCCCGCCCGGGGCGGCGCGCGCCAGGCGGGGGGCGGCCAGGAACGGTAGCGCCGCGCCGGCGGCCAGGATCTGCCGGCGGCGCGGGCCGGCGGAAATGGGGTCCATGATCGTGCTCTCCCTGAAGCCGCTGTCTCTGGCGGGCTGCGCGGGGGAGGCCTCTGCGGACCTCTCATCGGCGCAGGCTTGCAGGATGATATATCCAATATCAGACTGGCGTCACCAGGAAAGCCGGAGCCCGCCGCGATGCCCGAAAGCCAGCCGACCCAGCTCACCGCCGCCCGCGCCGCGGCGCTGATCCGGGCGAAGAAGCTGTCCCCGGTGGAGTACACCCAGGCCGTGCTGGACCAGGCGTCGCGGCGCCAGGACCTGAACGCCTTCGCCACCCTGCTGCCCGAGGAGGCCCTGGCCGCCGCCCGGGTCGCCGAGCAGGCGGTGATGGACGGCCGCCCGCTCGGCCCGCTGCATGGCGTGCCGGTCAGCGTGAAGGACCAGGTGGACATGGCCGGTGTCGTCACCGGCCATGGCTCGGCGGTCTATGCCGACAACACGGCGGCCGCCGACGACATCCTGGTCCGCCGGCTGCGCGACTCCGGCGCCATCATCTTCGGCAAGACCCGGCTGCCGGAATTCGGCCATAAGGGCCTGACCGACAGCCCGGTCTATGGGCTGACCCCCAACCCCTGGGACAAGACGCGCACGGCGGGCGGCAGCAGCGGCGGCGCGGCGGTGGCCGTGGCGGCGGGGATCGGGGCGATCGCTCTGGGCACCGATGGCGCCGGCTCGGTGCGCATCCCGGCGGCCTGCTGCGGGCTGGTCGGGCTGAAGCCGACGCTCGGCGCCCTGCCCTGGCAGCAGGGCAGCGACACCTTCGGCAACTACACCTATGCCGGGCCGATGACCCGCAGCGTCACCGATGCGGCCGTCATGTTCACCGCTTTGGCCGGCCCCTGCCCGGCCGATCCCTGGAGCCTGAGCGCGACGCCCCCCCGGCTGAACCCGGCGCTGACCGGCAACGACCTGTCCGGCCTGCGCATCGGCTATATCGAGCGCGCCACCAATCCGCGCCTGGCCGCCGACATGGCCGAGGCCACCCGCGCCTCGCTGGCCGTGCTGGAGGGGCTGGGCGCCGAGGTCACCCCCGTCGCCGACCCGATCGACTGGATCGAGTTCCCGGCCCGCATCCTCTATCAGGGCAACTACGCCGTCTCGATGGCACGCCACCTGCCGCAATGGCAGAACCAGATGGACCCGGCGCTGCTGGCCTTCGTCGAGCGCGGCAATGGCTTCGACCTGCACGAATTCCGCCAGGGGCAATATGCGCGGACCCGGCTGTTCCGCAGCATCCAGGCGCTGTTCGGGCGCTTCGACCTGCTGGTGACGCCCACCCTCAGCCGCACGGCGCTGCCGGCAGATTTCGACGCCGCCAACGACCAGGTCGAGGTCGAGGGCGAGCTCTGCGGCATCACCCGCCAGGGCTGGAGCAGCTATGTCTACCCCTTCAACCTGACCGGCCATCCGGCGCTGACCGTGCCCAACGGCTTCGGCGCCGACGGGCTGCCGACGGCGGTGCAGCTGGTCGGCCCATGGGGCGGCGACCTGGACCTGCTGCGCTTGGCCGGGCTGCTGGAAGCGGCCGCGCCCTGGGCGGATTACTGGCCCCCCGAAGCCTGAACCGGCGCCACAGCCGAAAAAAATCTGCGCCACGGCCATCCTGGGACCTTGCCTGCGGGGGTCCGCCCTTTGCACTTTGTTCACAAACCCAGGGTGGCTTTCATGGACAGACGCTCCTTTCTCGGCGCCGGCGCCTCGCTGCTGGCCATGCCGGCGATCATTCCGGCCGCGCGGGCCCAATCCGCCGGCGTGAAGGTGGCCTTCGTCGCCACCCTCTCGGGCCCGGCGGCGGCGCTCGGCGTGCAGCTGCGCGACGGCTGGGCGGCCGGCATCAAGCATCTGGGCGGCAAGCTCGGCGGGCTGCCGGTCGAGACCCTGGTGATCGACGACGAGCTCAAGCCCGAGACCGCCCTGACCCGCGTCCGCGCCGCGCTCGACCGCGACAAGGTCGACTTCGTGGTGGGCGTGGTCTTCAGCAACATGCTGCAGGCGATCTTCCGCCCGGTGACCGAGAACGAGACCTTCCTGGTCACCGCCAATGCCGGCCCCTCGACCTTCGCCGGCCGCGGCTGCAGCCCGTTCTTCTTCACCACCGCCTATCAGAACGACCAGCCGCACGCGACCATGGGCCAGGTGGCGCAGGATTTCGGCTATAAGCGGGTCTTCGTGCTGGTGCCCAACTACCAGGCCGGCAAGGACGCCGCCGCCGGCTTCCGCAGCCGCTTCAAGGGCGAGGTGGTGGACGAGGTCTATGTCCCCCTCAACCAGCTCGACTTCGCCAACGAGGTGGCGAAGATCGCGGCGCTGAAGCCGGATGCCGTCTTCACCTTCATGCCCGGCGGCCTGGGCGTCGCGCTGGTCCGGCAGTATCGCCAGGCGGGCCTGGCCGATATTCCCTTCCTGTCCACTTTCACCGTCGACGAGGCCACCCTGCCCGCCCAGCGCGAGGCGGCGCTCGGCTTCTACACCGCCGCCACCTGGGCGCCGGACTTCGCCAATCCGCAGAGCCAGCGCTTCGTCCAGGACTTCATGGCCGACTACAACTATGTCCCGGGCAACTACGCAGCGCAGGCCTATGACGCGACCTCGCTGCTCGATTCCGCCGTGAAGGCGGTGGGCGGCAAGCTCGCCGACAAGGCCGGGCTGCGGGCGGCGATGGAGAAGGCCGACTTCACCTCGCTGCGCGGCAATTTCCGCATCGGCCGGAACCACTACCCGGTGCAGGACTTTTATCTGTGCAAGGTGGTGCAGCGGCCGGATGGGAAGTTCGCCACCTCCACCGTGCGCAAGGTTCTGTCCGACGATGTCGACCCCTATGCGGGCGAGTGCCGGATGCGCGCCACCTGATGACGGCTTCCTTGCTGATGCTGCAGCTCCTCAACGGGCTGCAGCTTGGAATTCTGCTGTTTCTCGTCGCCGCCGGGCTGACCCTGGTCTTCGGGGTGATGGACTTCATCAACCTGGCGCATGGCGCGCAATACATGCTGGGGGCCTATCTGGCGGCCTCGATCGGCGGGGCGCTTGGCAGCTTCTGGCTGGGGCTGCTGGCGGCGCTGCCCCTGTCGCTCGCCTTCGGCCTGGCGCTGGAATGGCTGGTCTTCCGCCATCTCTATGCCCGCGACCACCTGGCCCAGGTGCTGGCCACCTTCGGCGTCATCCTGGTGATCGACGAAGGCGTCCGCCAGCTCTGGGGCAGCGCGCCGCTCAACGTCCCGCAGCCCGAGGGTTTCTCGGGTGGCATCACCCTGATGGCGGGGCTCACCTATCCGAGCTTCCGCCTGGCCATCATCGTGGCGGGCCTCGCGGTCGCGGCGCTGATGTGGCTGGTGGTCGAGCGCTCCCGCCTCGGCATGCTGATCCGCGCTGGCGCCAGCAACGCGCCGATGGTCCGCGCGCTGGGCGTCGACACGGGTCGGCTGTTCCTCGGCGTCATCGGCGTCGGCGCCATGCTGGCGGGCTTCGCCGGCGCCATGGCCGGGCCGGTCTTCGCCGTGGTGCCGGGCATGGGCGACCAGGTGCTGATCCTGGCCTTCGTCGTCATCGTCATCGGCGGCATCGGCTCGATCCGCGGCGCCTTCGTCGCGGCGATCGCCGTGGGGTTGGTGGAAAGCCTCGGCAAGGCGCTGATGCCCGACCTGATGCGGCTGTTCCTCGACGCCGCTTCCGCTCGGCAGGCCGGGGCGGCGGTGGCCTCGATGCTGGTCTATGCGGTGATGGCGGCCGTCCTCGCCTGGCGCCCGGCCGGCCTGTTCCCGGCGGCGCGGGCATGACCCGGCTGCTGCGCCCCGCGCTGCTGCTGCCGCTGCTGGCCCTCGCCGCGCTGGCCGCCGCCCCCTTCCTCGGCTTCGGCGACCGTTTCGCCCTGACCCTGCTGGCGCGGGCCATGATCCTCGGCATGGCGGCGGTCAGCCTGTCGCTGCTGGTGGGCGGCGCCGGGCTGGCCAGCCTCGGCCATGCGGCGATGATGGGGATCGGCGCCTATGTGGTCGCCGCCCTGGACCTCGCCGGCATCACCGAGGGCGCCATCGCCTTCCCCGCCGCCATCCTGGCCGCGGCGGCCTTCGCGGGGGTGACGGGGCTGGTCGCGCTGCGCACCAGCGGCGTCTATTTCATCATGATCACCCTGGCCTTCGGCCAGATGCTTTTCTTTACGTTATCCGCCCTGTCGGCCCTCGGGGGGGATGACGGCTACACGCTCTACGGCCGCAACACCTTCCTGGGCGCCGACCTGCTGACCCCGCGGCTGAGCTTCCATTTCATCTGCCTCGGCCTGCTGGCCGCCAGCTGGGGGCTCTGCGCCCTGCTGCTGCGCAGCCGCTTCGGCCGCGTCCTGCGCGCCGCCCGCGAGAACCCGCTGCGCGTCGAGGCCCTCGGCTTCTCGCCCTTCCCCTACCGCCTCCTCGCCTACGTCATCGCCGGCGGCATCGCCGGGCTGGCCGGGGCGCTGCTGGCCAATGCCATGGAATTCGTCTCGCCGGCCGTCGCCTCCTGGCCGCGCTCGGCCGAGCTGCTCTTCATGGTCGTGCTCGGCGGCGTGGCGCAGCTGCCCGGCGCGCTGGTGGGCGCGCTCGCCTTCGTCCTGCTGGAGGAAGGCCTGGCCCATGCGATATCCGCCTGGAAGCTGGTCTTCGGCCCGCTGCTGGTGCTCTCGGTGATCTTCCTGCCCGGCGGCCTCACCGGCGGCCTCCCTTGGCGCCGCCGCAAGCAGGGGCGCGCCGATGCCTGAGCCCATCCTGGTCCTCGAAAACCTGGAAAAGCATTTCGGCGGGCTGGCGGTGACCCAGCAGGTCTCGCTCGACCTCCGCCCCGGCGAGATCCATGCCCTCATCGGCCCCAACGGCGCCGGCAAGACCACGCTGATCCACCTGGTCAGCGGCACGCTCCGCCCCGATGCCGGCCGCGTGCTGCTCGACGGCCGCGACGTGACGCGCCTGTCCCTGCCGCAACGCGCCCGCCTGGGCCTGGCCCGCAGCTTCCAGATCACCTGCATCATCCCAGGCTTCTCTGCCCTGGAGAACGTGGCCCTGGCGCTCCAGGCCCAGGACGGCTCCTCCTTCCGCTTCTTCCGCGCCGCCCACCGCGAAGCCCGCCTCAACGACGCCGCCCGCGAAACGCTCGACGAGGTCGGCCTCGGCGCCCGTGCCACCATCCAGGCCGGCGCCCTCTCCCACGGCGAGCGCCGCCAGCTCGAGCTCGCGGTCGCCATCGCCACCAGGCCGCGCCTGCTGCTGCTCGACGAGCCGCTGGCCGGCGCCGGACCAGAAGAGACCGAGCGGCTCATCGCCCTCCTCGAACGCCTCAAGGCGCGCTGCCCCATCCTCCTCGTCGAGCACGACATGCAGGCGGTCTTCGCCCTCGCCGACCGCATCTCGGTGCTCGCCCAAGGCAAGCTCATCGAAACGGGCACGGCCGACGAAATCCGGACACACCCGGAAGTCCGGGCGGCCTATCTGGGCGAGGACGAACTCGCATAGTAAAGAAAGGCTGGGGAATGAATTCCCCAGACCCCTTCTTTTTTCTATTTCATAAGAGGAACGAACAGGATGACCTTCCCCTTTCCTGAAGCAGGCGTGACCCGCGCCGGCGAAGGCCTCGGCGGCATCACCTGGGATATCCTCGGCCAGACCTACAAGCCGGTGCAGCTGTCGGAAGCCTCCTTCGCCTTCGACACCCTCTTCCCGCCCGGCACCTTCGTGCCCCCCCATATCCACCCCGACCAGGATGAATTCATCCGCATCCTGGAAGGTGAATTCGAGCTCCTCCTCGACGGCGACGAATTCAAGGCCACAGCCGGCGACCTGATCCGCATGCCCAAAGGCTCGACCCACGGCATCTTCAACCGCAGCGACGCGCCGGTCCGCGCCCTCTTCTGGGTCGCCCCCTCGCGCAAGCTGTTTGAGCTGTTCACCAGGCTGGACCGCCTGACCGACCCCGCCGAGGTCGTCCGCGTCTCCGCCGAGCACAACATCCACTTCCTGCCGCCCCCGGGCTGAGGCCACCGTGTCGATCCTGATCGCGGGGGGCGGCATCGGCGGCCTGACGCTCGCCCTGATGCTGCGAGCCCGCGGCATCGCCTGCACCGTGCTGGAGGCGGCGGAAGACATCCGCCCGCTCGGCGTCGGGATCAACGCCCTGCCGCATTGCATCCGCGAGCTGGCGGCGCTCGACCTGCTGCCGCGGCTGGACGCCATCGCCATCCGCACCCGCCAGCTGACCTATGCCAACCACCGCGGCCAACCGATCTGGTCCGAGCCGCGCGGCACCTATGGCGGCCACGACGTCCCGCAATTCTCCATCCATCGCGGCCGGCTGCAGGCCATGCTCTGGCAGGCCGCCGCCGAGCGCCTGCCGCAAGGCGCGCTGCGCTGCGGCCACCGCCTGCTGGGCTTCACCCAGGACGCCGAGGGCGTCACCGCCCGCTTCGCCACGGCCTCCGGCGAGGTCACGCTGCAAGGGGCCGCGCTGATCGGCGCCGACGGCATCCATTCGACCTTGCGCGCCCTGCTGCACCCCGAGGATGGCGGCATCCGCTGGAACGGCATCCAGATGTGGCGCGGCGCGGTGGACTGGCCCGCCTTCGACGGCGGCGACGCCATGGTCATCGCCGGCGATGCGGTGGCCAAGCTGGTCCTCTACCCCATCGCCCCCGGCCTGACGCCCGAGACCCGCCTGACAAACTGGGTGATCTACGCCAAGACCGGCGATGACGGCTCTGCCCCGCCCCGGCGCGAGGACTGGTCGCGTCGCGGCCGCCTGGACGACTTCCGCCACCTGGTCGACCGCCTGTCGCTGCCCTTCAACGACACGGCGGCGATGATCGGCGCGACCGCCGAGATCTTCGAATACCCGATGGTCGACCGCGACCCGCTGCCCTGGTGGACCCAGGGCCGCGTCAGCCTGCTGGGCGATGCGGCGCATGCCATGTATCCGGTGGGGTCCAACGGGGCGTCGCAGGCGGTGCTGGATGCGCGCTGCCTGGCCGACCTGATGGCCGAGCACGCCGCCCCGGAGGCGCTGGCCGCCTACGACGCCACCCGCCGCCCGGCGACGACGGCCATCGTGCAGTCCAACCGCCTGGGCGGGCCTGAGCGGGTGATCGGGCTGGTGGCGCAGCGCGCGCCGGACGGCTTCGCCGCTATCGGCGATGTCGCGACCCCTGAAGAGATCGCCGCCATCTGCGGCGGCTATGCGCAGCTCGCCGGCTTCGCGCGGCCGGCCGGAGGCTGACCGCGATGGATGCTCGCTGGAACTACCTGGACGGCCAGCTGCGCCCCAGCCAGCCGGCGCTGCTGGAACGCTTCCTGGCCGACAGCGCCGCCGCGGTGGCCGAGCTGGCCCCCGACCTGGACCTGGCCTATGGCCCGCATCCGCGCATGGTCTTCGACGGCTTCCGCGCCACGGCGCCGTGGCGGGGGACGCTGCTGTGGTTCCATGCCGGATACTGGCAGGCGCGCGACAAAGCGCTGTTCCGCTTCCTGGCGCCTCCACTGGTGGCGATGGGGCTGGACGTCGCTGTAGTGAACTATCCTCTGTGCCCGGATGTCTCGCTGGACGCGCTGCTGGCGGCGACGCGGGAAGCGGTGCCGGCGGTGGCCGACTGGGCCGGGCGCGGCGGCGCGGGGATCATCGCCGCGGGGCATTCGGCGGGGGGGCATATCGCGGTGGAGCTGGCCCTGGCCGGGGTTGCGCTGGCGGGGGTCGTCGCCGTCTCGGGCGTCTATGACCTGGTGCCGCTGCTGGGGACGCCGTTGAACGACAAGCTGCGGCTGGATGGCGAGGCGGCGCGGCGGTTGTCGCCGTTGTTCCGCGTCGGGGCTGGGCCGCCGCGCGGGTTGTTCGCCGTGGGCGGGACGGAGACGCCGGCCTTCCTGGCGCAGAATGCCGCGATGGCCGCCGCTTGGGGCGCTGTGCCGGTCGTGGTGCCGGGTGCCGACCATTTCTCGGTGTTGGAGTCGGTGCCTGCCCTGATCGAAGGCTGGCTGACCGCCTGAGGGGTTGCGTCCCGCGGTGCTGCCTTGGGCGGCAGCACTGGCAGAAGGAAGAAGGGGGTTCGGGGGAATTCATTCCCCCGACCTTATAACTTCTGGCTATAGCCGACCCTCATCATAGCAATAGCCGTCGCGCCTGTTGCGCCGCACCCTGTCCCCTTGGTTATGGAGAGGGGCGAGCATGGCCTGGCGCGTCGGCGTGGATATTGGCGGCACATTCGCGGATTTCGCCGCGCTGGACCTGGAGAGCGGGCAGCTTTCGACGCTGAAGGTGCTCACCACCCCCACGGCGCCGGGCGAGGATGTCGCTGCCGGGCTGCGCCGGCTGGTCGCCGACGAGGGGCTGCGGCCCGAGGCGGTCGAGCGTTTCGTGCATGGCACGACGGTCGGCGTGAACACCATCATCCAGCGGCGCGGGACGCGGCTGGCGCTGTTCACCACCGCCGGCTTCACCGACATGCTGGAGCTCGCCCGGCTGCGCATGCCGGACCCGTACAGCCTGTTCTGCGAGCGCCCTGAGCCGCTGGTGCCGCGCGAGCATGTCTTCGGCATCGTCGAGCGGATGGACGCCGAGGGGCGGACCTTGCAGGCGCCCGACGTCGCGACCGTGACCGCGGCCCTGGCGGCCGCGCGCGCCGCGGGCTGCGAGGGCATCGTCGTCTCCTTCCTGCATGCCTGGCGCAACGACGCGCATGAGCAGGCCGTGGCCACCTTGCTGGCCGAGCTGGCGCCGGAGATCTTTGTCTTCCGCGGCAGCGAGGTCTGGCCGGCGATCCGCGAATATGAGCGCACCACCACGGCCGTGCTGAACGGCTATGTGCATCCGCGCATCGACGCCTATCTGGAACGGGTCGAGGGCCAGCTGAAGGCGGCGGGCATCGCGGCGCCCTTGCTGCTGACGACCTCGGCGGGCGGCACCATGACGGCGCAGCGCGGGCGGCGGGATTGCGTCGGCATGCTGCTGTCGGGCACGGCCTCCGGCGTCGTCGGCGCCGGCGTGGTGGCCAAGGCGGCCGGCGTGCCGGCGGTGCTGACGCTCGATGTCGGCGGCACCAGCGCCGACGTTGCCCTGCTGATCGACGGCGTGCCGGCCTTCGGCAGCGGCCAGACCATCGGCGAGTTCCCGCTCGCCATCCCGACCGTCGCGGTGATCTCCAGCGGCCAGGGCGGCGGCTCGATCGCGCGGCTCGACGCGCAGGGCGTGCTGCAGGTGGGGCCGGAAAGCGCGGGCTCGACCCCCGGCCCGGCCTGCTTCGGCCGCGGCGGCGAGCGCTGCACGGTGACCGACGCGGCGCTGCTTTGCGGCATCCTCGGCCAGGGCGAGCTCGGCTTCGGCGCCATCGCCCCGGACAAGCGCCTGTCGGAGGCCGCCATCGCGCCGATCGCGACGGCGCTCGGCAGCGATGCGGCGACGGCGGCGGAGGGCGTGCTGAAGGTCGCCATCAGCGGCATGCTGGTCGAGATCGACAAGCTGCTGGCCCGCGCCGGGCTGCATGCCAGCGAGCTGACCCTGATGCCCTTCGGCGGCGCCGGCCCGATGCTGGGCGCGCTGCTGGCCGAGACCGCCGGCATCCGCCGCGTGCTGGTGCCCCCCGTTCCGGGGACGCTTTGCGCGCTGGGCGCGCTGGCGGCCGACCTGCGGCGCGACACCATGCGCACCGTGCTGCTGCCGCTGCAGGATGCCTCCTGGACGGCGATCGCCTCGGGCTTCGCGGCCATCGCCGGCGAGGCGGAAGCCGCGCTGGCCGAGATGGGCGGCGCCGGCGAGAGCAGCCTGCAGATGGCCGCCGACCTGCGCTATCGCGGCCAGTCCTTCGAGCTGGAGGTGCCGGTGACGGCGGCCCTCCTCGCGGCGCCGTCCGCCGATGCCCTGGCGGCGCTGTTCCACGCCGCGCATGACGAAGCCTTCGGCCATAGCGACCCGGGCGCGCCCGTCGAGGTGGTCAGCCTGCGCGCCGCCGCCCGCCGCGCCGCCCCCCCGGTGCCGATGCCGCGCCGCCCGCTGGTGGATGCGGTGATCGCGCCGGAAAAGAAGATCGAGCTGCGGCTGGAGGGCGCCTGGCGCGAGGCCGGGCTCTATCGCCGCACGCAGCTGCATCCGGGCGGGCGCCTGTCGGGCCCCGCCATCGTCACCCAGTCCGACTGCACCGTGCTGATCCCCGCCGGCTGGAGCGCCAGCACCGACGAACTCGGCAACCTCGTGATGGAGCACATCTGATGCGCACCGATCCCGTCACCCTGCAGGTGCTGCGCAACCACTGCCGCGCCGCCGCCGAGAGCATGGCGACCACCCTCTACCGCACCGCGCATTCGACCTTCGTCAAGGAGACCGAAGACTTCACCATCCAGCTGCTGGATGCGAACGGAAAAACCTGCGCGGTGCCGCTGGATCTGGGCGCCACCTGGTATCCGGGCGTCGACTACGAGGCGGCGATCGCCCTGGTGCCGGGCGGCTACCAGCCCGGCGACATCGCCATGACCAGCGATCCCTATTCCGGCTATCTGTCGACGCATTCGCCTGACACCAACATGTGGAAGCCGGTGTTCCATGACGGCGAGATCATCGCCTTCGCGGGCGGCCATATCCACAATGTCGATGTCGGCGGTGCGGTGCCGGCCAGCCTGTCGCGGACGCTCACGGAAGTGCACCAGGAAGGGCTGCGCATCCCGCCGAGCAAGCTCTATCACGCCGGCAAGCTGGACGAGACGCTGCTGCGCACCATCCAGACCAATGTCCGCGTCCCCGACCAGAACTGGGGCGACCTGAAGGCGCTGGTCGCCGCCGTGAACACCGGCGAGCGCCGCATCCTCGACCTGGTGCGCCGCTTCGGCGTGGCGACCATGGTCGACGGCCTGGCCGACCTGCTCGACTACGGCGAGAAGCAGGCCCGCGCCGTGCTGGCCGGCCTGCCCGACGGCACCTACCGCTTCTGCGACTATTGCGACGAGGACGGCGTCGGCGGCGATCCGCTGCGGCTCAGCCTGACCTTGCGCATCCAGGGCGATTCCGCCGAGCTCGACTTCACCGGCACCGACCCGCAGACGCTCTGCTCGATGAACGTGCCCACCGGCGGCCATCCGCGGCATTCGCTGGTGCTGGTCGGCGTCTACTACGTGCTGTCGGCGCTGCATCCCGGCATCACCCTGAACTTCGGCACCACCCGGCCCTTCACCTGCATCATGCCGGAAGGCAGCGTGGTGAACCCGATCGCGCCGGCGGCCGTCGGCATGCGCAGCCTGACCTGCGCCCGCCTGCGCAGCCTGGTCTTCGGCGCCTTCGCCCAGGCCGCGCCCGAGCGGCTGCCGGCGGCCCCCGCCGGGTCGTCGTCGATCATCAACCTGGCGGCCGAGAACATCCGCACCGGCCGGCGCAGCATCACCGCGGTGGCGCCGATCGTCGGCGGCGGCGGCGGCATGCCGCATCGCGACGGCACCGACGGCTCCGGCGCCGACGCTGCCTACCTCAAGAACAGCCCGGTCGAGATCACCGAGGCCGAGGCGCCGATCCGCATCCTGCGCTACGGGCTGATGCCCGACACCGGCGGCGCCGGCGCGCATCGCGGCGGCCTGGCCACCGTGCTGGAATTCAGCACCGACGCGCCCGACGCGACGGTGACCGCGCGCAACCGCGACCGCTCGATCTTCCAGCCCTGGGGCATCCTGGGCGGCCGCCCCGGCGCGCCCAGCAGCTTCACCCTGAACCCCGGCACCGACCGCGAGCAGGACCTGGGCAACACCGACCTGCTGAACCCGGCCCCGGGCGACGTGGTGCGCATCGTCTCCCCCGGCGGCGGCGGCCGCGGCGACCCGGCGACCCGCCCGGTGGACGCCGTGCTGCGCGACATCCGCGCCGGCCGCCTCAGCCCGGCGGCGGCCCGCGACGACTACGGCGTGGTGCTGGACGCCACCGGCACGCTGGACCAGGCCGCCACCACCGCCCGCCGCGCCGGCATGACCCCGCGCGACGGCTTCGATGGCGGCCGCGCCCGCCGCGCCCATGAGGCGCGCTGGACCGAGGAAGCCTATGCCGTCTTCGGCCGGCTGATGGACAGCCAGCCGCCGGCCTGGCGCGGCCGGCTGAAACGCCAGGTCTATGCCGCCGTGCGCGCCGCGCCGGACCGGTCGGCGGCCGAGGTGATCGCCGCCTTCACGCCCCCCGCCCGCCGCGGCTGACGGCAAGCCCGGCCGCAGGAACCCCTCCTGCGGCCGGCCCGGCTTCGGGGTATGCTATGGCGGTGAACGCCCGCGACATCGAGATCTTCCGCGCCGTGATGCAATGCGGCTCGCTCAGCGCGGCGGCGCAGGTGCTGCACGTGTCGCAGCCGGCGCTGTCCAAGGCGCTGCGCCATTGCGAGGACCGGCTGGGCTTCCAGCTGTTCCAGCGCCGCTCCGGCCGCCTGGTGCCCACTGGCGAGGCCCAGACCCTGCTGCCCGAGGCCGAGCGCCTGTTCCAGGAGCTGCAAGGCTTCAAGAGCTTCGCCCGCGACCTGGGCAGCCATCGCGGCGGCCTGCTGCGCCTCGGCGCCACGTCTTCGCTGGCCGTCTCGGTGGTCCCCCAGGCCGTCGCCGCCCTGAAGCGCGAGCGCCAGGAAGCCCGGCTGACCCTGCACCTGCTGCCGGTCCGCGAGCTCGGCGAGGCGCTGCTGGCCCGCCGCCTCGACATCGGCCTGGCCATGACACCCATGCCGCTGCCCGGGCTGCGCACCACCGCCCTCGGCAGCCTGCCCTGCGTCGTCGTGCTGCCCGAGGCCCATCCGCTCGCCCGCCACGCCACGCTGCGCCCGGCCGACCTGCGCGGCGAGCCGGAAGTGGGCTTCGCCGGCTGGCAGGATTTCGGCCATAGCCTGGACCTGGCCTTCGCCCAGGACGACGCGCCCCGCAACCTGGCGGTGGAAGTGGGCACGACCGTCAGCGCCGTGGCCCTGGTGCAGGAAGGCGTCGGATTCGCCATCCTCGACGGCCTCGCCGCGCGCCGCCTGCCGCCAGGCGTGGTGTCGCGGCCCTTCCTGCCCGAAGTGCGGCGGGATGTGCTGATGCTGCAAAGCGAGGCGCTCGGCGCATCAGCTTTGGTCGATAGGCTGAAAGAATTGTTGGTAGAGAAAATCAGGAACAGGCCAGGGGAATGAATTCCCCTGGACCCCTTCTTTTTTCTGATCACCGGCCGTGACCAGACCAGCGCTTCATCACAAACGACACCAGGGCATCACGGCGGAACGCCATCATGAAAAAACAGCGCGACCTCAAAGGTCGCGCTGCCCACTGGCCATTTCACGTACCGTGTCCACGTGGACACGGCAGTCAGACAGAAAAAAGAAGGGGGTCTGGGGGAATTCATTCCCCCAGCCTGCCAAATTCTTCAGTCTGCCCGAGCGCCCGAGGCCTTCACGATCGGCACCCAGTAGTCGATCTCCTCGCGCAGGAAGCTGGCGAAGCGGGCCGGGGTGTAGTCGTGGAACGGCGGCAGGCCCATTTCCTTGTCCAGGCGCGCGATGACATTGGGGTCGCGCAGCGCGGTGTCGACCGCCTTGGCCAGCTTGTCGATCACGGCGGGCTGCGTCGTCGGCGGCGCGAACAGGCCGAACCAGGAATAGGCCTTGTAGCCCGGCAGGCCGGCCTCGGCGCTGGTCGGCACGTTCGGCAGCACGGAGGAGCGTTCGGCCGTCGCCATCACCAGCGCCTTCAGCGCGCCGGTCTCGACATGCGGCTTCATCAGGCCGGGGACGTCGGCGGTGAAGTCGACATAGCCGGCGAGGAGGTCGTTGAAGACCGGGCCGCTGCCGCGATAGGGCACGTGCACCGCCTGGGTGCCGGTCTGCTGCAGCAGCGCCACGCAGGAGATATGGCCCGAGCTGCCGTTGCCGGCGCTGCCATAGGTGTACTTGCCCGGGTTCGCCTTCAGCAGCGCGATGAATTCCTGCAGCGTGTTGACGCCGAGATCCTTGCGCACGGCGATGCCGATCGGCGCCAGCACCGCGGGCGCCACCGGGGCCAGGTCCTTGACCGGGTCGTAGGGCAGCTTGCTGTACAGGCCGAGCGCCAGCGCCGTGGTCGAGACCGAGGCCATCAGGAAGGTGTAGCCATCGCCGGTCGCCTTGGCGACGTAGTCGGTCGCCGTGGTGCCGCCGGCGCCGGGGCGGTTCTCCACCACCACCGACTGGCCGAGGATCTCGGTCAGCTTCTGCCCCAGCACGCGGGTCGAGACATCGGTCGCGCCGCCGGCGGCGAAGGGCACGATGATGCGGATCGGCCGGTTCGGCCAGGCGGCTTCCTGCGCGAAGGCCGCGGGGGCCAGGGCAGGGGTCGCGAGCAGCGCCGGCGTCGCGGCCAGCAGGCTGCGGCGGCGCAGCGGGAGGGTGGTCATCAGGTCATCTCCGGCGGTAGGCAAGGTGGCGGGCGGGCTCAGCGGTCGGACGCGGCGCCGTGCCCGGGGTTGAAGCGGGCATGGGCGGTGGCGCTGGCGGTCAGCCCCGCCTCGATGGTCGCGGCCTCCTGGCGGATGCGGTCCAGGAAGGCCTGGCGGCCGGCGGCGTCGTGCCGGCTGGCGATGAAGTTGGTGGCCAGCGCCGCGGTCACGACATGGCCGCGCGGGCGGATCGGCACGCTGAGCACGGCCAGCCCCGAGATCAGCGAATCATCGCTGAGCAGATGGCCGTCCTGCTGCACCTGCTGCACGCGGCGGCGCACCTGCTCCAGGCTGGTGCCGAATTGCGGGTAGCGCGCGGCATTGGCGCCGAGCACGGCCTCGATCTCGGCCTGGGGCTGGGCGGCCAGGATGGCGGCGCTGCCGGCGCCGATGCCCAGCGGCATCATGCCGCCGATGCCCTGGGTCAGGCTCTCGATGACATAGGCGCCTTCCTGGCGGTCGACGACCAGGGCGTTCAGCCCGCTGCGCACGATCAGGTAGAAGGTCTCGCCGAACTCGCCCGACAGCTGCAGCAGCGCGGGGCGGCAGAGGCGGCGCAGCCCGCTGCCATCGGCCGCCTGGCCGGACAGGCCGAGCAGCGCCAGGCCCAGACGCAGGCGCTTGCTGCCGGCCACCCGCTCGACCCAGCCGTGGCGCTCGAGCGCGGTCAGCAGGCGGTGCGTGGTCGACAGGCTCAGCCCCTGCTGCGCCGCCAGGCGGGATAGCTGCAGCCCGTTATTGCCGGTCTGGCCGAGCGCCTGCAGCAGGCCGATGGCGCGGTCGAGCACCTGGATGCCGGATTCCGCCGGGCCTGCCGCGGCCGGGGCCGGCGGATTGGCATCGATGCCCTGCAGAGAAGGAAGGTTGTCCATTTCGCCGGCACCCTAGCCAGCCTTACGGCATCGCAGCAATTCCTTAATGCGGAATTCTTTGACTTTTTCCTTCCATCAGACGGAAACTTTGGGCTTGGCCGCAACAGTATCGCCCTGCGCCCCGCGCCTGAGACAATTCGTCATGATTCCGAGATAACCCGCATGATCGCCTCGACGATCCCAGGCGCTAGACTGCGTCGGCGCGCCGAGTCGCGCGCCCTTGCAAACGGCCATGGAGACGCGCCGGCATGAGCACCTCGGAACTGCAGCGGCTGACGACGGATCTGGCGCGGGATGTCGCGCTGCGGGCGCGGCTGGCGCCCGCCTTGGCCCCCGGCGCGCCCCCGGTGGAGGCGGCGGCGCTGCTGCAATCCGCCGGCTACCGCATCGGGCCCGAGCATCTGCGCCAGGCCGAGGCCGAGCTCGACGACGACACGCTGGACAGGGTGTCCGGCGGCCAGACCAACACCCGCAAGCCGACCTCGCCCTTCGACTGACCAGGTCGACTGCCCGGGGCGGCCCCGGATCAGGCGATGATCACCAGGTCGTCGAAATGCACCGGCACCCCGGTGCGGGCGATCAGGAAGCTGCCGCCCGGGGCAATGCCGTTGGCGTCGTAGCTGAGCACCCCGCCGATCGACAGGAACTGGCCGTGCGCCGCGCTTGCCGCCGTGGCGCCCGGTAAAAAGTAGCCGCTGGCGCCAAGGTCCATGCCGGCGACCAGCCCGCCGCCGAAGGCCGCGGCCGAGATCTCGATGACATCCTCGCCGGGCACATAGACCAGGGTGTCGTAGCCGTCATTCGGCGCCAGGATGCGGTAGTGGTCGATGCCGGCGCCGCCATCGAGGATGTCGTAGCCCGGGCCGCCCACCAGGATATCGTCCCCCGCGCCGCCCAGCAGCCGGTCCGCCCCGGCGCCGCCGTCGAGATAGTCGCGGCCGTCGCCGCCATCGAGGGTGTCGTTGCCGGCGCCGCCCTCCAGCCGGTTGTCGCCGGCATTGCCCAGCAGGCGGTTGGCGGTGTCGTTGCCGATGCCTTGCAGGTTGGCGAAGCCCATCAGCACCAGGTCGTTGACGAAGCCGCCGGCCAGCGAGACGTCGAGGATGCTGTAGACGGTGTCGATGCCCTCGGGGTTGGTCTCGATCACCTGGTCGCCGGGGTCGTCGACGAAGAAGCTGTCATTGCCCGGCCCGCCGATCATGCGGTCGGCGCCGGGGCCGCCGTCGAGCCGGTCGTCGCCATCGCCGCCCTCCAGGATGTCGTCGCCCGGGCCGCCCAGCAGCAGGTCGTCGCCGCCCATCCCCAGCAGCCGGTCGGGGCCGCCCAGCCCCTCCAGCCGATTGCCCAGGGCATTGCCGGTCAGAGTATTGGCCAGGCTGTTGCCGATGCCGTTCAGCGCGGGCCCCGCCAGGGTCAGCTTCTCGATGAACTGGCCGGACAGGTTGAAGTCGATGCTGGCGATGACGGTGTCGCTGCCCTCGCCGCTGAGCTCGATCACGCGGTCGCCCGGGTCGTCGACATAGAAGGTGTCATCGCCGGGCCCGCCATGCATGCGGTCGGCGCCCAGCCCGCCATCGATGATGTCGTTGCCGCCCAGGCCGAACAGCGTGTTGGCGGCGCGGTTGCCGGTCAGCCGGTTGTTCAGGGAATTGCCGGTGCCGTCGATGGCGGCGAGGCCGGTCAGCTCCAGATTCTCGATGAACTGGCCGGAGAGGTTGAAGCTGACGCTGGCCCGCACCGTGTCGGTGCCGGCGCCAGAGGCCTCCCGCACCCGGTCGGCCGGGTTGTCGACGATATAGAGGTCGTTTCCCAGCCCGCCTTGCATCAGGTCGGCGCCGCTGCCGCCATCCAGCAGGTCGTTGCCGTCGCCGCCGATCAGCGTGTCGGCGCCACCCAATCCGTACAGAAGGTCATCGCCGCCGGCGCCGTCGAGGAGGTCATCCTCCTCGGTGCCGTCCAGCCGGTCGGGGCCGGCGGTGCCGGTAGCCAGTCGATGGGTGGCCAGGCGCTGCGCCAGGATCGCCGATGTCACCGCCATCCGCGCTGGCCCTCCCCCTTCTGGTTCCCGCCGCGACACGGCGCGGCCCGTCATGGGCCGGGCGGCAGTCTGCCGCCCGGCAGGTGAAGGAAGGGTTGATCAGGCCGGCTGCAGCACCGCCTGCCGCTGCAGCGCGACCGCCGCCAGCGCCGCGCGCGCCACCTCGGCGCCCTTGAGCAGGAAGTGCTCGGCGAAGAAGCGCTGGTGCTCGGCATGCTCGTGGAAATGGTGCGGCGTCAGCACCGCCGAGAGCACCGGCACCCCGGTGTCCAGCTGCACCCGCATCATGCCGTCGATCACCGCCGTGGCCACGAAGTCATGCCGGTAGAGGCCGCCATCGACCACCAGGGCGCAGGCGATGATGGCCTTGAAGCGGCCGCTCCGCGCCAGGGTCTGCGCCAGCAGCGGAATCTCATAGGCGCCGGGCACGTCGAAGATTTCTGTCGCCTCGGCGGGCACGCCCTGGCGCGACATCTCGGCCAAAAAACCCTCGCGGCCGCGGCCGACGATGTCGGCATGCCAGCCGGCCTGGAGGAAAGCGAAGCGATCGGTTGAGAAAAGCTGGGGCATCTGATTCTTGGTCTCTCGTCGAAGGTCACCAGAATCAGGGCGCACGAGGCCGCCGGGCGCGCGCGGCCGATGGCCACGCCTCCCCCGAGGACGCCCGCGCTCTCTTCCATCCGGACTGTGACCGTCGGCCCCGGAATCACACCGGATCTGCTGACCCCGGAAGCCCTGTGCGGACCCCCGGGCGCTCGCGGGCTTCGGGGCTCGCACCCCGTCACCGCCGGTGGGGAATTGCACCCCGCCCTGAGAACGCTGCCCGCAAGCGGGCCCGGAAGGTCTAGGCCCGCGCGGCCGGGTTGGAAACCCCCCTCTGTCAGGCCGCGTCGTGCAGGATGACGCCGAGGGTGTAGCGTTCCGCCCGCGCCCGCCCCGGCCGCAGCGCCGAGACGCCATGCCGCAAGGTCACCCGATACATCCCCCGCGTGCCGCGGGCCGGGCGGTGGTGGACGGCGAAGATCACCGCCTCGCCCTGGACCAGCGGCACCACCATGGCGCGGGACTGCATGCGCGGCCGCTGCTCGGTGAGGACGAATTCGCCGCCCGAAAAATCATCCCCTGGGGTCGAGAGCAGGAAGGCCACCTGCAGCGGGAAGACGTTTTCGCCGTACAGGTCTTGGTGGAGGCAATTGTAGTCGCCGGCGCCGTAGCGCAGCAGCAGCGGCGTCGGCCGCGTCTGACCTGCCGCATGACAGCGCGCCAGGAAGTCCTGATGCGCGGCGGGGAAGCGCGTCTCCTGGCCCAGCGCCACCTGCCAGCGATTGGCCACCGGCGCCAGCTTTTCGTAGAGCCCCTCGCGAAGTTCCTGGACCAGCGGCGGCAGCGGATGGGCGAAGTACTGGTACTCGCCTTTGCCGAAGCCGTGCCGGGCCATGACGATGCGGCTGCGGAAGCGACCCTCCGGCGGGTCGGCATAGAGGGAAGCAAGCCCGGCGCATTGGGCGGGCGTCAGCAAGGGGCCGGTGGTGGCATGCCCCTCGCTGTCCAGCCGCTCGCCGATCGCCGCCCAGTCGAGCGCGTCCAGCACGCCCCTCACCGGCCGGCCTCGCGCTCGAGCAGCGCCTGCTTCCGCGCCAGGCCCCAGCGATAGCCGGCCAGCGCGCCGCCGGTGCGCACCACCCGGTGGCAGGGGATGACGACGGCGATCTCGTTGGTCGCGCAGGCGCGGGCGACGGCCCGCACCGCGGAAGGCTGGCCCAGCCGGGCGGCGACCTCGGCATAGCTTTCGGTGCGGCCCACGGGGATTTCCCGCAGCGCCTTCCAGACGCGCTGCTGGAAGGCGGTGCCGCGGATATCCAGCGGCAGGCTCTCCGCCCCGGGACCGGCCGGCTGCTCGACCAGCGCCACGACACGGGCCACCAGCGCCTCGAAATCCGCATCGCCGCCGATCAGCCGGGCCTTCGGGAAGCGGGATTGCAGCGCCTCCAGCAGCGGCTCCGGCGTGTCGCCCAGCTGGATGGCGCAGATGCCGCGCGCCGTCGCCGCCACCAGCACGCTGCCCAGCGAGCATTCGCCCAGCGCGAAGCGGATCTCGGCATCGCGGCCGCCATCCTTCCATTCGCCGGGGCGCATGCCCAGCAGCCCCTCGGCCTCGGCATAGAAGCGGCCATTGGAGCCGAAGCCCGCCTGGTGATAGGCCGCGGTCACCGTCTGCCCGGTCTCCAGCCCGTCGCGCAGCCGGGCGGCGCGGTGGGCTGCCGCATAGTCGCGCGGCGTCACCCCGGTCAGCGCCTTGAAGCGCCGGTGGAAATGAAAGCGGCTGAGGCCGACCGCCGCAGCCAGGCTTTCCAGCGGCGGGATTTCATCCGCATCCTCGATGATGCGGCAGGCCTGGGCGATGGCGGCGGCCTCCATGGCCTCCGGCGCCGGGCCGTCCGGGCGGCAGCGCTTGCACGGGCGGTAGCCGGCCTGCTCGGCCGCGGCCGGGGTGGCATGATAAGAGAGATTCTCGGGGCGCTTCGGGCGGGACGGGCAGCTGGGCCGGCAATAGACGCCGGTGGTCAGCACCGCATAGACGAAGCGGCCATCGGCGGCGCGGTCGCGCGCCTGCACCGCCTGCCAGCGCGCGGCGTCGCTCGAGAAATCCCGCAGGGTGGTCGTCGCATCCAGGGCCATGATCCGCATCCTGTGCCGGGGGCGTGGCGGCATGCCGGCGCCCGATGCCGCCAACCTGCCGGGCCGCCGCCCGCCGCGCGCTCCGCCGCTTGCGCGCGAATTCGGATTTGGGGCGCGGCGGCTTTTTCGGCAATGGCCGCAAGAAGCGGAGCGCCAGCCGGGCCGTCGCCAGGGCATGGGCTGGGCCTGTCCTTCCTGGAGACCGCGCCGATGCCCCGCTCCCCCTTCCCGCCCTTGCTCGGCGCCGCCGCCGGGCTGCATGCAGCCGACCAGGTGGCCATTGCCGCCCTGCCGCTGGCCGTCGTGCTCGGGCTCGGCGGCGATGCCGGGCAATTGGGCAGCATGCTGGCGCTGCAGGCGCTGGCCTGGCTGCTCTGGTCGCTGCCGGCCGGGCTGCTGGTCGATCGCTGGCCGCGCCGCCGCGTGCTGGCCCTGGCCTGCGCCAAGGCCGCGGCCGGGCTGGCCCTGGCGCTGGCCGGGCTGCAGTCCGGCGCCGTCTGGCTGCTCGGGTTGGGCAGCTTCCTCGGCGCCATGGGCACGGCGCTGTTCGTGCTGGCGGCCACCGCCGTGGTGCCGGCGCTGGTCGGCCCCACAGCCCGGCCGCGCGCCAATGCCCGGCTGGAGCTGGCCCGCGCCCTGGTCACCCTGGCCGCCCCCGTGGCCGTGGGGTCGCTGGCCGCCCGCGGCGCCCTGCCGCTGGCCTATGCGCTGGGCCTGGCGGGGGCGCTGCTGGCGCTGGGCTGCGCGCTGCTTCTGCCGGCGACGCCCCGGCCGGCCGCGACCGGCGGCCACCCGCTGGCCCTGCTGCGCGACGGCGCCGGTTTTCTGATCCGGCATCCGCTGCTGCGCGCCATCGGGCTCTGCGCGCTGTTCTGGAACATGGGGTTCTTCGCGTTGCTGACCGCCTTCGTGCCCTTCGCCCTGGGCCCGCTCGGGCTGGAGGCGGGGCGCATCGGCCTGGCCCAGGCCGGGCTGGGCGCCGGGCTGCTGGCCGGCGCGGCGCTGGCGCCATGGGCCCTGGCGCGCTTCGGCAATGGACCGGTGCTGCTGCAGGGGCCGGCGCTGTCGGCGCTGGCCCCGGCGCTGCTGCTGGCGGCGCCCTCCGGCACCGCCGGGCTGGTGCTGGCCATGCTGGCGCAGTTCCTGGTGGGCTTCGGGCCGATGCTCTGGCTGGTCTGCCAGCTGTCGATCCGCCAGGCGCTGGTGCCGCAGGCGCTGCTGGGCCGCGTCGGCGCCACGCTGCAGCTGGCCAATTACGGCGTGCGGCCCTTCGGCGCGCTGATCGCCGGGGGGCTCTCGGCGCGCTTCGGCCCGGCGGCGGGGGTGGCCTTCGCCGGGCTGTGCTTCGGCGCCTCCTTCCTGGTCATCGGCCTGGCGCGGCCGCGCCGGTCAGAAGCGGCCGGGGCTGAAGGCCGCTAGCGCCGGCTCGGCCGCGGTGCCGAAGAAGCTGGCGACCAGCCGCGCGCTGGTCGCCGCCAGGGTCAGGCCCAGATGCTGGTGCCCGGCGGCGACCACGGCATTCTCCAGCCCCGGCAGCCGGCCCAGCGCGGGCAGATAGTCGGGCAGGGTCGGGCGGTCGCCGCTCCAGCGCTCGGCGATGCCGGGGGCGGCGCCGTAGAGCTCCTTCAGATGGCTGGCGAGGACCTCGGCCCGGCGCCAGTTCGGCGGGCGGCCGGCGGCGCCGAATTCCACCGTGCCGGCCAGCCGGGTGCCCATCTCCATCGGCGTGGCGACGAAGCCGCGCTCGTTGAAGGTGGTGGGGAGCGCAAAGTCCGGCCCGCCGGGCGAGAGCATCACATGATAGCCGCGCTCCGCCGTCACCGGCAGGTTCACGCCCAGCTGCTTGGCGAGACCCGTGGTGGCGACGCCGGTGGCCAGGACCAGGGCGCTGACCGGCTGCTCGCCCTGCGGCAGGGTCAGCGCCGTGATGCGTCCGCCGTCCCGCTTGAAGCCGGTGACCGGCTGGGCCAGCAGCCCGCCGCCTTCGACGACGAATTTTTCGGCGAGCGCCCGCACCAGGCGATAGGGGTTCAGCACATGGGCGGCATCGGTGAAGATCCGCCCGCCCGCCGGCTTCTTTTTCAGGCCGGGGAGAAGCGACAGCACGTCCTCCGGCGCCAGGTCGCGCGTGCGGATGCCGAAGCGCGCCAGCGTCGGCGTCTCGGCCAGGGCTGCGGCCTTGCCCGCCTCGGTCTCGAAGACGTTCAGCGCGCCCTGCTGGCGCATGATCGAGGCCAGGCCGGACAGGCCGAGCTCGGTCTCCCAATCCGCCCGCGCCGTGGCCAGCAGCCCGGCCAGCGCCGTGGTCCCGGCCTCGACCCGGCCGGGCATGCTGGCGGCGGCGAAATGGCGCAGCCAGGGCAGCATCGCGGGCAGGCCCATCCAGCGCAGCGTCAGCGGCCCCAGCGGCTTCACCAGCATGGCGGGCACGGCGCGCAGCACCTCCGGCCGCGCCAGCGGGCGGATATGGTCGATGGCGATATGCCCGGCATTGCCGAAGGAGCAGAGGCTGCCCGGCGGCGCCGGATCCACCAGCAGCACGCGATGCCCGGCCCGCTGCAGCGCGCGGGCGCAGGCGACGCCGATGACGCCGGCGCCGACGACGCCGATCGGGGGAGGGCTGGCCATCCGCGTCAGACCAGGAAGCCGGCGCGCAGCGGGTCGCGCTCGCGCACGAAGATGGTGTTCAGCCCATGCGTGCGGGCCCAGCCGGCCACGCTCGGGATGATGGCGTCATGGTTGCCGACGCGCGAGGCATCCTCGACGCGGCCGTCGAACATCGTGCTGATGATGCTCTCATGGATGAACTCGTCGCCCACCGCCAGCTTCCCTCGCGCGGAAAGCTGCGCCATGCGCGCCGAGGTGCCGGTGCCGCAGGGCGAGCGGTCGATGGCGCGGTCGCCGTAGAAGACGGCGTTGCGCGCATGCGCCCGCTTGTCGCGCGGCGCGCCGGTCCACATGATGTGGCTGACGCCGCGGATGGTGGCATCGTCCGGGTGGGCGACCTCGATGATGGCGTTCAGCCGCCGGCGCAGCTCGGGGCTGTAGCGCAGCACGTCATCGGCCGAGAGGCTTTCGAGGCCGGCGAAGCCCGGCTGCGGCTCGACGATCGCGTAGAAATTGCCGCCATAGGAAATGTCGACGCGCAGCATCCCCATCCCCGGCAGCTCGACCTCGACCTCGGGCAGCGCCAGGTAGGAAGCAATATTGCGGATGCGCACGCTGTCGATGTGCTCGCCATTGCGCTCATAGGTCGCGACGACGCGGCCGGCGGGGACGTCGAGCTTCAGCACGCCCTCCTTCGCCGGACGCGCCAGGCCGTTCTCCAGCGCCATGGTCACGGTGCCGATGGTGCCGTGCCCACACATCGGCAGGCAGCCCGAGACCTCGATGAACAGGACAGAAACGTCGCCGTCCTCGCTGGTTGGCGGGTAGAGGATCGAGCCCGACATCACCGAATGGCCGCGCGGCTCGAACATCAGCGAGCGGCGGATCCAGTCATGGTGCTGCAGGAAGTCCTGCCGCTTCTCGCTCATGGTCGCGCCCTTCAGAAAGGGGGCGCCGCCGGTCACCAGCCGGACCGGGTTGCCGCAGGTATGCCCGTCGATGCAGGCGAAGCTGTGGTTGCCCGGCGGCACGGGGGTCGCGACGCCTTCCATCAGCGCGGCGCCAAGCCAGGAATACGGGAAGCGCGCATGCTACGTCCTCCTTCGCGGGTCGCCGCAGGGATGGCGAAGTCTGGCACCGCGCCGCGCCCCAGGGAAGGGGCAAAGCGGAACCGCGGCCGCCCCGGGCCGTTTATCCTATAATGGCGATTTTATACGATTGACTTGGTGCCCCGCCTTCCGGTTTCCTCTGCGCCGAGCAAGGAGAAGGCGATTTGACCGGCGCGGGCACGCTTCTGGCCATTCCATCCGAGCCTTCCGCCGTGCCGGCGCCGCGCCGCGCGCGCAGCCCGCTGAAGGCGGCGATGCTGCTCGTCGGCGGTGTCGGCCTGGTGCTGATGCTGCTGCCGCTGCTGATGACCGGCTATATCAGCACCATCGCCGACAGCGTCCTCGCCTTCCCGCCCGACGGTCACAGCCTGTCCTGGTATGCGCGATTGGGAGAATTCCCGAAATTCGGCCAGGCGCTGGGCACCAGCCTGCGCATCGCGGCCATGGCGACCATCGGCAGCCTGGCCATCGGCATCCCGGCCAGCATCGCCCTCGTCCGCCACCGCTTCCCCGGGCGCGGCGTGCTGAACGTGCTGCTGCTGTCGCCGCTAACCGTGCCGGGCGTCGTCATCGGCCTGGCGCTCTATGTGCTGATGGTCGAGGTCGAGATCCGCAGCGAGGTGCCGATGATCGGCTCGGATGCCATGCTGGTGCTGGCGCATCTGCTGATCACCATCCCCTGGGTGGTGCGGTTGTGCGTGGCCAACCTGATGCAGCTCGACCGCGCCATCGAGGAGGCGGCGGCCAATCTCGGCGCCTCGCCGCGCCAGGTCTTGTGGAAGGTCACGCTGCCGATGATGCGGCAGGGCATCGTCGCCGCCGGGCTTTTCGCCTTCATCATCTCCTTCGAGAATATCGAGCTGACGCTGTTCCTGATCAGCCCCGGCGTCATCACCCTGCCGATCGCCGTGCTGCAATACCTGGAATACCGCGCCGACCCGCTGGTCGCCGCGGTGGTGATGGTGCAGACGGCGGTGATTGCGCTGCTGCTGGTGCTGCTCGATCGCTATGTCCGGCTGAGCAAGGTGGTGTGACCCGCATGTCGACGCGCCCGCCCTATCTGAAGATCGAGGCCCTGTCGAAGCATTACGGCAGCATGGCCGCCGTCGACGAGGTCTCGCTGGAGGTGGCGGCCGGCGAGATGGTGGTGCTGCTCGGCCCCTCCGGCTGCGGCAAGACCACGACCTTGCGGCTGATCGCCGGCTTCGTCGAGGCCAGCGCCGGCCGCATCCTGCTGGAGGGCCGCGACTATGCCGGCCTGCCGCCCTATCAGCGCGAGATGGGCATGGTGTTCCAGTCCTATGCGCTGTTCCCGCATATGACCGTCGCCCAGAATATCTCTTTCGGGCTGCGCATGCGGAAGATGCCGGCGGCGCAGATCGCTTCGCGCCTGGAGGAGGTCCTGGCGCTGGTGAAGCTGGAAAAGATGGCGGACCGCTATCCGAAGCAGCTGTCGGGCGGGCAGCAGCAGCGCGTGGCGCTGGCCCGCGCGCTCGCCATCCGGCCGAAGCTGCTGCTGCTGGACGAGCCGCTGTCCAACCTCGACGCCAATCTGCGGCAGGAGGTGGCGCGCGAGATCCGCCGGCTGCAGCGCGCCGCGGGGCTGACCGCGCTGATGGTCACCCATGACCAGGACGAGGCCATGGCCATGGCCGACCGGCTGGTGGTGATGGATCGCGGCCGCGTGCAGCAGGTCGGGCCGCAGGAGGCGCTCTACGAGGCGCCGGAAAACCCTTTCGTCGCCCGCTTCATCGGCCACAGCAACCTGCTGCGCGGCACGCTGCGCGATGGCTGCCGGCTGCGGCTCGGCGAGGGGGTCGAGGCGCAGCTGGCGCAGCGTTACAACTTGGCCGGCGACGCCACCCTGGCCCTGCGGCCGGAGCGCATCCGCCTGCTGCCGCCGGGCGACCCGACGCCGGCGCGGATGACGCTCGCCGTCGAGGACGCCACCTATGTCGGCGCCCATGTCGAGTATCTGCTGGCGCTGCCCGGCGGCGGGTCGCTGATCCTGCACCAGCCGACCACCGGCCTGGCCGGCGCCGCGCGCCTTGCCCCCGGCAGCCGCGCCGGGCTGAGCTGGGATGCCGGCAGCGAGCGCATCTTCGATGCGTCCGACCGCGCTTTGGCCGCCGCCGGCCCGGCGCCGGCTCTGGCCTCCGTCTGAACCCCGTCGAGGAGTAGCCCACCATGGACAGCCTCCCCCGCCGCAGCCTGCTGCGCCTCGGCGCCGGCGCCGCCACCCTGCCCTTCATGCCGGCCATCGCCCGCGCCCAGGCCGGCGGCCGCTGCGTCGTCAGTACCTGGGGCGGCGATTACGGCAATCTGCTGACGGCGAATATCGAGACGCCGCTGCTGGCGCCAAAGGGCATCGAATGCGTGCAGGATGCCGGCACCGAGCCGGCCCGTATCGCCAAGTCGATCGCCCAGCGCCGGCTGCCGCGCGGCAATGTCGATGTGATCTGCCTGCAGGCGCCGGCCGCCTATGACCTGGAAGCCGCCGGCATGCTGGAGCCGCTGGACGAAAGCAAGGTGCCCAACCTGAAATACGTGCTGCCCAGCCTGACATCGGCGCAGTCGATCCCGCATATCTTCAGCCCGCAGGTCATCGCCTACAACCCCGAGCGGGTGACCACGCCGCCGACCACCTATTCCGACCTCGAGTCGGACAAGTTCCGCGGCAAGGTCGGCATCCTCGACAACAGCTACATCTGGGTCGCCATGGCGGCGGCGCTGAAATACAAGGGCGATGTCGGCGCCATCGACGCGGTGAAGCCGGAGCTGGAGCGGCTGGTGAAGTCCGGCGCCCATGCCTATACCTCGACCGAGGCCTTCGCCCCCGCCATCAAGTCGGGCGAGATCGATGTCGGCCTGGTCTGGCATGCCCGCGTGCTGTTCTGGCAGAAGGGCGGGCTGGCGCTGCGCTCCGCCTTCCCGACCGAGGGGTGCCTGACCTATGTCTCCAGCATGGGCGTGCTGAAGAACGCGCCGAACAAGGCGGCCGCCTTCGCCTATCTGAACGCCGCGCTGGAGCCGGCGGCGCAGCGCGGCTTCGCCGCCTCCATGGGCTATCTCCCCACCGTCACCAACGCGCCGCTGGAGGGCGAAACCGCCCAGCGTCTCGCTTTGCCCGAGCCGGCGCCCAAGCTGATCCCGGCGAATTACGAGCGGCTGGCGGCGACGCGCGACGACATGAACGACTGGTGGCGCCGCCTGCTGGACCGTCGGTGACCAGGGCGCTGAGCATGGCGCGCCAGCCGTCCCGGCGGCGGAGCGGCGAAGGCCTGACCGCCGGCCTGCTGGTCGGGCCGGCGACCGCCATCGTGCTGCTGTCGCTGGTGGCGCCGCTGGCGCTGCTGGCGCGCTACAGCCTGAACCAATACGACCGCATGACCTTCATGAAGGAGGCCTTCACCGCGGAGAACTACCTGCGGTTCGTCGCCGACCCCTTCTATGCCGGCGTGCTGTGGACGACGCTGTCTATCGCGCTGGTGACCACGGCGCTGTGCCTCGTCATCGGCTTCCCCATCGCCTATGGCATCGCCCGGATGCAGAGCCGCTGGAAGTCGACCGCGGTGCTGCTGGTGATCCTGCCGCTGTTCATCGGCAGCACGGTGCGCGCGCTCGGCTGGATCGGGCTGCTCGGGCGCGGCGGGCTGGTCGACAGCATGTCAGGGCTGGTGGTGCCGGGCGGTGGCGTGACGCTGCTCTACACCTCCTTCGCCGTCGCCATCGGCATCCTGTCGATCAACCTGCCCTATATGATCCTGACCTTGCAGGGGGTGATCGAGAGCATCGACGCCCGGCTGGAGGAAGCCGCCGACAGCCTGGGCGCGACGCCCGGCCGGCGCTTCTGGCATGTGGTGCTGCCGCTGGCGCTGCCGGGGCTGGCCACGGGCGGCATCCTGGTCTTCATCCTGGCGATGAACGCCTATGCCACGCCCTTCCTGCTGGGCGGCGCGCGCTTCCAGATGATGGCGCCGATGCTTTACCGGGAATATGCCGTGAACAACAACTGGCCCTTCGCCGCCGCCATCGCCTTCATCCTGATGCTGACGACGCTGAGCCTGACCGCCGCCTCGACGCTGCTGCTGCAGCGCCGCTACCAGGGCGCCTGACGCCCGCCTGAGAGGAAACGACATCATGACGCTGGGCGTCGGTGGCTCGAGCTTTGCCGAGGAGCTGGAGAAGCTCAAACCGATGACGGATGGCATCGTGCCCATCGCCGTCGCGGAATTCCAGGCCCGCATCGAGAAGGCGCAGGCGCTTTTGCGCGCGCAGGGGCTGGCGGCGCTCTATCTCGATACCTCGACCAGCCTGCATTACTTCACCGGCATCGAGCTGAAGCTGTCCGAGCGGCTGCACGGCGCCATCATCCCGGCCGAGGGCGAGCTGGTCTATCTCAGCCCCGCCTTCGAGGAGCCGAAGACGCGGGAGCTGATGCGCTTCGGCAGCGATGTCCGCTGCTGGGAGGAGCATGAGGAGCCGACCGAGCTGGTGGTGGAGACGCTGCGCAGCATGGGGATGGAGAGCGGCAGCATCGCCCTCGACCCGGCGACGCCCTTCTTCATCGCCGACGGGCTGCAGCGCGCCGGCAACCGCTACACCTTCACCAGCGCCCGCGGCATCGCCGCCGCCTGCCGGCAGGTGAAGTCGGCGGCCGAGATCGCGTTGATGCAGCGGGCGATGGACATCACCTTCACCGTCCATAAGGCGGCGGCGCGCGCCCTGCAGGTCGGCGTCACCACGACCGAGACCAAGGCGTTCCTGGAGCAGGCGCATCGGCGGCTGGGCATGGCGGCCACCTCCGGCGCGGTGCAGTTCGGCGAGGCCACCGCCTATCCGCATGGCGTGCCCTATCCGCAGACGCTGGCGGAGGGCGACATGGTGCTGATCGACATGGGCACCTGGGTGCAGGGCTATCGCTCCGACATCACCCGCACCTATGTCTTCGGCACCCCCTCCGACCGGCAGCGGCAGATCTGGAACATCGAGCGCGAGGCGGAGCTCGCCGGCTTCGCCGCCGCCCGGCTCGGCGCGCCCTGCGAGGCGGTCGATGCCGCGGCGCGGGGGGTGATCGAGCAGCACGGCTTCGGCCCCGGCTACAAGGTGCCCGGCCTGCCGCACCGCACCGGGCACGGCATCGGCCTCGACGTGCATGAGGAGGCCTTCATCGTCCGCGGCAACCGCCAGCCGCTGCTGGAGGGGATGTGCTTCTCGATCGAGCCGATGCTCTGCATCTATGGCGAGTTCGGCGTCCGGCTGGAGGACATCGCCTATATGACCGCCGACGGCCCGCGCTGGTTCACGCAGCCGTGCCATTCGGTCGACGACCCCTTCGGCATCGAGGCGGCCTGACCCGGCGGCCGGGCCTCCTGTCCTTCTGTTGAACGGAAAACCCGGCGCCTCCCCGGGGCTTGAGTGGACGGCGGGGGCGGCTGGGCGTTTGCATCGCAACGCATCAGGAGCCCGCGCTTGACCACCTCCGTCCCCTCCCTGCCGGCCGCCTATTTCGAGGCGCTCTATGCCGGCGACCCTGACCCCTGGGACTTCCGCTCGAGCCCCTACGAGGCGGAGAAATACGCGGCGACGCTGGCCGCCCTGCCGCGGCCCCGCTATGCCAGCGCGCTGGAGATCGGCTGCTCGATCGGCGTGCTGACCAGGATGCTGGCGCCGCGCTGCGACCGGCTGCTGGCGATCGACAGCGCCAACCGGGCGCTGGCCACCGCCCGGCGCCATTGCGGCGAGGCGCCCGGCCTGGTCTTCGAGCGGCGCGAGGTGCCGCGGCAATGGCCGGCCGGCCGCTTCGACCTGATCCTGCTGTCCGAGGTCATCTATTACTGGGATGCCGACGACCTGGCCCAGGTCGCCGCGCACTGCCGCCGCGCCGTGAAGCCGGGCGGCGAGGTGCTGATGGTGCATTGGACCGGCACCACCGACTATCCGCTGTCCGGCGACGCGGCGGCCGAGGCCTTCATCGCCGCGACCGCCCCCGCGCTGACGGTGGTCTGGCAGTCGCGCGCCGAGCGCTACCGGATGGATCTGCTGCGCCAAGGGGATCTGCCACCACCGGGCGCGCCGGGGGGCTGAGGGCGAATGCGGGCTTCCCCCCTTCCTTCACAGTGCCGTCAAGCACGCCGCTGTGCGCCCGCGGCCGCGCCGTCGCTAACCGCTGCGACAGGGATGCGGCCTAGCCTGCTGCCCGGGCTCGGCGCGGGGTTGCCGCCGGCCAGGGGACGGGAAGCGCGGCCATGCTGGATCGTGTCGCCGATGCCGCCTACGGGCTGGCGCAGTATTTCGGGACGCAATGGGGGTCGCTGCCGCCGCATGCGGTCTGCCTGCTACAGGATCCGGCGCTGCTCGCCGTCGCGGTGGTCACCAATCTTGGCGTGGCGCTCGCCTATTTCGCCATCCCGCTCTGCCTCTGGCGGCTGCTGCGCCAGGCGGCGCTGCTGCCCTTCCGCTCGGTGCTGGTGATGTTCGTCATCTTCATCCTGGCCTGCGGCACCTCGCACCTGACCAAGGTGCTGACCCTGTTCGTCGGCGGCTGGGCCTATTGGCTGGATGCCGCGGCCTGCACCGTCACCCTGGTCGCCAGCCTGGCCACCGCCATCGGGCTGCTGCGGCATGGCCGCCGCATCGCCGGGCTTGCCGGCCGCCTGCTGGCCCGGCCGGCCTGAGGGGGGACGCCATGGATGCCGGCTTCCTGCTCGCGGTGCTGCTGGTGACGCTGCTGGTCGGCCTGGGCACGCTCGCCGCCTTCTCCTTCTGGGAACGCCGGGTGCGGCGCGAGACCTCCGAGGCGCTGGCGATGATCGAGCGGCGCGAGGCGGTGGCGCAGCAGGCGACCGACGCCCTGGCCGCCAGCGAGCGCCGCCACCGGGCGCTGGCCGAGGCCGGGGCGCTGGCGCTGTGGCGCGCCGATGCGCGCGGCCGCATCACCACCGCCGAGGGCTGGACCCGGCTGACCGGCCAGACCGCCGAGGCGGCGGCGCGGCATGGCTGGCTGGACATGCTGCACCCCGATGACCGCGCGGCGGTGGCCGCCGCCTGGACCGGCGCCTTCCGCGCCGGCCAGCCGCTGGCCCTCGAATTCCGCGCCCGCACCGCCGGCGGCGGCTGGCACTGGTGCCGCGCCCGCGGCGTGCCGATCCGCGCCGAGGCCAGCGGCCCGGCCGGCCCGGTGGTCGAATGGACCGGCGTGCTGGAGGATATCGACGACCGCCGCCGCGCCGAGGAGGAGCGCATGCTGGTCGCCCGCGAGGTCGACCACCGCGCCAAGAACGTGCTGGCCGTGGTGCAGTCGATCGTCCGGCTGGCGCGCAAGTCGGATCCGGAGGCCTTCGCCCGCTCGGTGCTGGCCCGCGTCGCGGCGCTGGGCCGGGCGCATGACCTGCTGGCCAGCGGCGAATGGCGCGACACCGAGTTCCGCCGCCTGGCCGAGCAGGAGCTGGCCTCGGAAAAGGCCGGACCGGCGGATGCCGGGCGCATCGCGCTGCAGGGCGCGGCGACCCCGGTGCTGGCCAGCGCGGTGCAGCCACTGGCCATGGTGCTGCATGAGCTGGCCACCAATGCGACGCGGCATGGCAGCCTGGCGCATCCTGACGGCCGGGTGACGCTGCGCTGGCGGTCGGAGGGCGGTGATTTCCTGCTGCTCTGGTCGGAAAGCGGTGGCCCGGGCCTGGCCGAGCCGCCGCGCCAGCAGGGGCTGGGCTCGCGGCTGATCCAGACCACGGTGACGCTGCAGCTGGGCGGCTCGGTGACCCGGCGCTGGCAGCGCGAGGGGCTGATCTGTGAGCTGCGGCTGCCGCGCGAGCGGGTGATGCCGCTGGCGCCGGCCGAGGCAGGCCACCGGCCGGTGCCGATGCTGTCGCCGGCGGCGACGCCGCTGCTGGCGCAGCACCGGCCCGGCCCCGCCGCCATCGTCACGGCGCCGGTCGCGGTCATCGGCCGGGCGGCATCGACCGAGGCCGCGCGACACTAGGCCCGGGCCTGGCCGATCCAGCAGAGGGCAGCGGCCGGGGCGAAAGGGCGCCAGCCGCACCGCACGACGACGGTGCGACAAAAGGTCCAGCTGCTGGGGTGGCGGCCCTGATCTAGGCTGCCGACGATCAATGGCGTCGCAGCCTGGAAATACGCACCATGTATGACTGGTTCCCGTTAGTATTCTTCCCCTTCAAGATCATCGTGCTGGGCCTGGGCATGTTCTTCTCGATCAAGTGGCATTACGATCAGGGGAAGAAGAAGAACAACGAAACCGGCGGACCCTAGGCGCCCCGCCGGTCCCATTCCTGGCGCCTCGGATTGTTCGGCCGATCTCCAGCCAGGCGGCCTTCATCGGCCCTGAGCCCGGCCCGGGCGGTCAGGTCTGGTCGAAATTGACGTCCAGCCAGTTGCGGATGGCGTCGCGCGCAGCGGCCTCGCTGTCGAAGACGTCGCGGTTCCACAAGGCGCCGACCCGGCCGAGCGCCGGATGCTCCAGCGTGATGCCGGCCAGCCGCGTCGCATGGCCGGCCTGCTGCAGCGCCTGCTCCAGCTGGTCCGGCGACGCGGCGAGCTCACCGCGGCGGGTCACCACCTCATGCTCGTCGGTCAGGAAGCCACGGCTGGTGAGCGCCTCGGCGGCGGTCTCGAGGAAGGGGGTGCTGGGCTGCTGCATGGCGGAACTCCTTTCCGCCTGCAACGGCGCAGCCCCCTGCCCGGTTGGCCGGCTCGCGCCGGCGTGAGGCCCGGCGGTCAGAAGCGCAGCTGGGTGCCCAGGTAGAAGGTGCGGCCCTGGCCGTTGCCGGTGGTGCTGAGGAAGGGCACGTATTTCTCGTCCAGCAGGTTGCTGACCCGGGCGTTGAGCTCGACATTCTCCGTCACCTTGGCCGAGGCGAAGAGGCCGACCAGGTGGTAGCCGTCCTGGCGATCGGTGACGGCAGGGCCGGTGAAGCTGCTGTTGAAGCCCGAGACCAGGCCGCCCGAGACATAGTCGTAGCGGGCGCCGACGGTCAGCCGCTCGTCGAGGAAGCGGGCGCCGAGGCTGGCCGAGACCACGTCGTCCGGCAGGTACTGGCTGGCGCCGATGCCGGGCATCTGGCTCGGCAGGTCGCTGTCGATATGGGTGTAGCCCAGGCTGCCGAAGACGATGCGGGCGTCGTAGCTGACCTCCGCCTCGAAGCCGCGCTGCTTGGTGGTGCCCTCGATATTGGTGTTCTGGAAGACGCGCTGCGCCGTCACGTAGCGGGCGGCGATATAGTCGTCGACATCCATGACGAAATAGGCGGCACGCGCGCGCAGCGTGTCGGTCTCGCGCAGCAGGCCGCGCTTCTGGATGTTGACGCCGAATTCCCAGCCCTGCTGCGTCTCCGGGCTCAGGTTAGGGTTGGGGATGTAGCTGGCCGAGGTGCTGCCCGGATGGCTGCCGCCCAGCATGGTCTCCTGCAAGGTCGGCGCGCGCATGCTGCGCGACCAGGTGACATAGGGCTGCAGCCAGGGGGTGACATTGGCCGCGAGCGTGATGCGCGGATCGACCGAGCCCTTGGAGATATCGACGTCATAGGCGCCGAAGCGGGTGCTGGTATAGCCCGAGCCTTCCAGCGAATAGTGGTTGTAGCGCAGGCCCGGCGTCAGCTCGAAGATGCCGTGGCTGAAGGTGGTGTTGCTGAAGACGCCCCACTGGCTCGCGCTGCCGCTGCCCGGGTTGACGCCGCCATTGGTCGAGCTGACGTCGTCGTGGAAATACTCGACGCCGTTGGTGCTGACCACGTTGATCGGGCCGAGGCTGAAGCGCGAGGTGTTGGAGACGTCGAAGCCGGCGCCCTGGTCCTCGATGACGCGGCCGACGGCGCTGCCGGTGCCGCCGGTGTATTTCATCGTCAGGTCGTTGTAGGAACCGTTGACCCGCAGGTCGACCAGCGGGTTGCCGGCGCTGTAGCGGTAGTTCGCCGTCATCGTCTTGTTGTTGATGGTCTGGCGATAGGAATTGGCGAAGAAGTCGTTGTCGTAGGCGACGAAGCCGAGGCCGAGGCTGTGCCCGCCGCCGAGGTCGACGCGGCCCTTCACCAGCCCCGACATCAGGTCCTGCCCGGTGCCGGAGACCGAGGCGTCGCTGCCGTCATGGTAGTTGCGCGACGACCGGCTGCTGATGGCGCCGACGATGCCGACCGGGCCGACCTTGGCCGCGCCCGCGATCATCTCCTGGAAGTCGACGCCGTTGCTGCCCCAGCCGAGGCGCGACAGCACGCCGACCTGGCGGCCCGGCAGCAGCACGTCGTCGACATCCAGCGTCCGCAGGTTGACGCTGCCCGCCAGGCCCCCGCCGCCGGTGCCGACCACCGCGCCGCGCATCACCTCGATGCCGGCCAGCAGGTTCGGGTCGACATAGGTGAAGCCGCCGGCCTCATGCCCGGTGAAGCGGAAATTCTGCCGCACGCCGTCGATCATGGTGGTGACGCGGCCCTGGCCCTCGAAGCCGCGGATATTCACGGCCACGCCCGGCTGCTGCGCGTTCTCGCGGGTGAAGACGCCGGGCATGGTGCGCAGCACGTCGCCGATGCGGTTGGCGCCCTCGGTGGTCAAGCGCTCGCGGCCGATGCTGTTGCTGGCCGCCTCGCCCGCCTCGGCCGGGACATCGACCTGCGGGATCGGCACGGCCGCCGTCTGGGCGAAGGCCGGCGCCGCCGCGGCAAGCGCCGCCGCCATGGCGGAGCTCGCCATCAGCTGGTGCAGGGTGGTCCTCATCGGGTCGATCCTTTTCTGGCGCATCCGGGCCGCGCGCGGCGGGAGACGCCGGGGGGCTCGCTGTCATGCTTCCGCTTATATGCGAGTGATTATCAATATCAACATTAAAAGCGGCGTCGCGGCGGGGAAAAGGCCGGCCTCAGCCGGCGCTGCGCGCGGGCGCCGCGTAATCGGCCAGGATGCTGTCGCCGACGGCATGGAAACGAACCGCGTAGACCGGCTCCAGCAGCCGCGGCCGCAGCACCTCGGCGGCCGCGCCCTGGGCCACGACGCGGCCTTGCGCCAGCAGCACGACATCGTCGGCGACGAAGCGCGCCTGGTTCAGGTCGTGCAGCACCAAAGCGATGCCGGTGCCGCGCCGTTCCGCCAGCGCCCGCAGATGCCGCAGCAGCTGCGCCGCATGGCCGAGATCGAGGCTGGCGGTGGGCTCGTCGAGCAGCAGCAGCCCGCCCAGCGGCATCGGCGCCAGCTGCGCGAGCGCCCGTGCCCAATGCAGCCGCTGCTGCTCGCCGCCTGACAGCGCCGCCTGGTCGCGCTCGGCAAGATGCGAGACACCGGCTGCCGACATCGCCTCGGCGATGGCGGCGGCGTCGTCGCGCTGTGCCGGCGTCGCGCGCCAGGGCTGGCGGCCCAGCGTCACCACCTGCCGCGCCGTCATCGGCATGGCGACGGCGACCTTCTGGCTGACCACGGCGCGGCGCCGCGCGAGCTCGGCGGGCTTCCAGCCGCGCAGATCCTGGCCGGCGAGCGTGACGCGCCCCGCCACCGGCCGCAGCGCGCCGCTCATCAGCCCGAGCAGGGTCGACTTGCCGGCGCCGTTCGGCCCGACGATGGCGGTGACGCGGCCGGGGCGCAGCGCGACGCTCACCTGTTGCAGCAACGCCGCGCCACGAACGGCGAAACCGCAGCCCTCGACAGCGATCATGCCGACCGCCCGCGCCGCAGCAGCCACAGGAAGAACGGCGCGCCGATCAGCGCGGTGACGACGCCGAGCGGCAATTCCGCCGGCGCCGCCAGGCTGCGCGCGCCGAGATCGGCCAGCAGCAGCAGCGCGGCCCCGAGCAGCGCCGAACCCGGCAGCAGCAGCCGGTGGTCGCCGGCCCCGGCCAGACGCAGCAGATGCGGCACGACCAGCCCGACGAAGGCGACCAGCCCGGTCAGGGCCACCCCGGCCGAGACGGCGACGGCCGAGAGCAGCACAGCCGCCAGCCGCACATGCTGGACGCGCTCGCCGAGGAAGAACGCCTCCGAGTCGCCCAGCAGGAAAGAGTTCAGCGGGCGGGCCAGGCTGAGCAGCGCCAGGGTCGGCGCCAGGATCAGCAGCAGCGCGACGGGCAGCTGCGCCATGCGCACGCCCGCCAGGCTGCCCAGCGTCCAGAAGGTGATGTCGCGCAGCTGGCGCTCATCGGCCAGGAAGATCAGCAGCCCGGTGCCGGCGGCGCAGAGCGCGTTGATGGCGATGCCGGCCAGCAGCAGGGTCGCCGCATCCAGCCCGCCGCCGTCGCGCGCCAGCGCCAGCCCGGCCAGCGTCGCCGCCAGCCCGCCGCAGAAGGCGGCGACCGGCACCAGCCACAGGCCGAGCCCGGCGCCGCCCGCCCCCAGCACGAGGGCGCCGACGGCGGCCAGCGCCGCGCCGGCCGAGACGCCGACCAGCCCGGGATCGGCCAGCGGGTTGCGGAACAGCCCCTGCATCACGGCGCCCGCCGCCCCCAGCCCGGCGCCGATGATCGCCGCCATCAGCGCCCGTGGCAGGCGGATGGCCTGCAGGATGGCGGCCTCGCCGGCGAGCGGCGGCGGCAGCGGCGCCCAGCCCAGCCGGTCGGCCAGCAGCGCCGGCAGGGTGGCGGGCGCGACGCGGGCCGGGCCCAGCAGCAGCCCGGCCGCCAGCGCCGCCAGCAGCAGCAGCGCGACGCCCGGCAGCAACAGGCGGCGGCGCGTCATTCAGCCCTGCGCCCAGGCGCGTGGCGGCAGCGCCGGCAGGGCCAGGGTCGGATGCAGCGCCGCCAGCAGCCGGCGCCGCGCCTGGGCGGCGCGCGGGCCGAAGGCCAGGTCGGTGGCATCGACGGAGAAGATGCGTCCGGCCGCCGCGGCCGGGGTCAGGGCGATGCCGGGCAGGGCCGCGACGGCCGCGGGACCGCCGGCCTCGGCCAAAGTGTGGTCCATCAGCAGGATCGCCTGGGGCGCCAGCGCCGCCGCCGCCTCGGGCGAGAGCGGGCGGAACCCCTGGAAGCCCTGGGTGACGTTGCGGCCGCCGCAGGCCGCGACCAGCGGCACGCCGCGGCCCAGCCCGATGATGAACAGCACCGGCAGGGGGGTGGCGATGGAGGCCGCCGCCGCATCCAGGCTGGCCCAGTCGGCCGCGACGGTTTCCGCCAGCGCCGCCGCCTCGGCGCCACGGCCCAGCGCGACGCCGACCGCGCCGATCTTCTGGCGCACCGCCGCGATGCCCGAGCCGTCGGCAATGACCGACAGGTTCAGCCCGCCAGAGCGCAGCACATCCACCACCTGCGGCGGCCCCGCATCGCTGGAGAGCAGCAGCAGGTCGGGCGTCAGGGAAAAAATGCCCTCGGGCGGCAGGGCGCGCAGATAGCCGACCTGCGGCAGCGCCGTGGCGGCGCGCGGATAGAGGCTGGTGCTGTCGACCGCCACCAGCGCCTCGCCGGCGCCCAGCGCATAGACCGCCTCGGTCAGCGCGCCGCCGATGGCGACGATGCGGCGGGGTGCGGCAGCAGGGGGAGCCGCCGCGCGGGCCGGGGCCGCCGTGGCGACCCCCGCCAGCGCCAGCAGGGCGCGCCGGGCGATCATGCCGCCAGCGGCCGGCCGGCCAGGCCCTCGGCCAAAGCGCGCCAGGCGGGCAGCTCCGGCTGGCCGGGCTTGCGGGCGCCGAACAGCATAGCGACGGTCTCGCCCTGCGCGTCGAGCAGCTCGATCGAGGTCACGGCGCCATCGGCGGTGGGCTTCACCACGCGCCAGATCTCGGCGACCTCGGTCTCCTTCAGATGCAGGTTGAAGTCGGGGTCCAGCACGTTGAACCAGCCCTGCGCATCGACCAGGCGCGAGACCGGGCCGGTATGGATCTGGATGGCGTGGCGGTTGCCGACGAAGAGCATGATCGGCAGGGCCAGCGCCGCCGCCTGGCGCAGCGCCTCGGCGGCGGCGCCGGCAGGCAGGCGCTGGGCCAGGTCTTCGCCGGCGAGGCGGAAGGCCTGGCGGCGGCTGGCGCCATGCCGGCGCAGCAGGCCGAAGAAGTCGTGGGTGTCCTTCAGTTCCAGCCATTCGGCGCGCAGCGCGGCGGCATCGACCGGGGTCTCGGCACCAGACTCCACGGCCGGCGGCAGGGCGATCGGCGGTTCCGCGGCGTCCGGGGCGGCGAAGGCCGCGACCAGCGCGTCCCAGCCGGCGCGGTCGGTGCCTTCGGTCGCATAGACCTTGTGAACGGCCGAGCCGTCATTGGCAAAGATCTGGATCGAGGGGCGCTCGCCGCCCAGCGCATAGGCATGCGCCCAGCCGCGCGGGAACAGCCGCAGGTCGATATCCGGCCCCAGCACCAGCAGCGCATGGCCGGTGGGCTCGACGCTCTCGTAGACCCCCTTGCGCTCATGCACCGCCAGCGCGTTGCGGGTCAGCGCCATGACCCGGCCGAGCGGCGTCAGGCCGCGCAGCAGGTCGAGCCAGTCGGGGCGCAGCGGGGTGGCCTCGCCCAGCGCGCCGGAGGCGACGAGCGCCGCCTCGCTGGCGCCCAGCGCCTGGGCCGCGTCGCGGGCGCGCAGCCTGCTGCCGGCCTCCACCTGGGCGCGGTGGGCGGCGGCGAGGGCGGCCAGGCTGGCGGGGGGGATCGGGTCGGACATCAGGCGGCAGCCTTCGCGCAAGAACGGGGGGATTGGTCACGGGGCTTGTTAATGAGAGTCATTATCAATATCATCTCACGACTGGCCGCCGCGGCGGATCGGGTGAAGATCTTCTCGAGAACTCGGTTATTTACTTGAGATTATTTTGCTGTTTCAGCATTGGGAAAAATCATCTCCGCGAGGTTAGGGTATCCGCCGGGATCACAAAAGAAGGCAGTTTCTCGTGACCAAGTATTCTCCAGGGAACCACCTCGCCCCCGCCGCCGCAGCGCTGCAGACCAGCCTGGATGGCTGCCCCGGCCGCGGCACGCCGAAACCGACGCCGAAACCCTCCCCCAGGCCGGCGGCCGTGCGCGGCTGCCCGATCCGCGAGACGCTGGAGCATCTGGGCAGCAAATGGACCGTGCTGGTGGTGATCGCGCTCAGCCGGCAGACCCGCCGCTTCAGCGAGCTGCGCCGCGACATCCCCGACATCTCGCAGCGCATGCTGACCCAGACGCTGCGCGACCTGGAGCGCGTCGGCCTGGTCGAGCGCGAGCTGCATGCCGCGGTGCCGCCGCGGGTCGACTACCGCCTGTCGCCGATGGGCATGTCGCTGCTGCCGCCGCTGCTGGGCATCATCGACTGGGCGACGCAGAATGGCGGCGCCATGCACGGCGCCCGCCAGCGCTACGACGCCGCCGCCGAGGCGGAGTGACGCCCTTGGCCTGACGCGCGGGCAGGACGTCGCGCGCCAGCAGCGTCATGCTCTCGCGCGCCCAGGCCTCGTTGGCGCCGCTCCGATCCATCGCGGCCATCAGCAGCGTGCCGAAGCGGCCGATCCGCCGGGCTGGTGAGCCGATCCGGCTTCCCGCATCATGCCCGCCAGGAGGCTGCGGCGGCGCCGCGCCTCCCCCACCCTGGCCAGCCCGGAAGCCGCGCCGCATGATCGCCATCCCCGACCTGGCCGAGCATCTGCTCGGCCTCGATGCCGCCTCGCCGCTCGGCCGGCTGCGCCGCCAGCGCGCCGAGATCCTGGGCCATGAGGAAGCCACCTACCGCGCCCTGGTGCTGCCCGAAGCACCCGGCGGCGTCAGCCTGGCCGAGCGCGCGGGCCTGGCGCTGCGCGGCGCCCTGATCGAGCGCGAGCTGCCGCTGGCCGCGCATTACCGCGCCCTGCTGGCCGCGACCGCCGACGCCGCGGTCATCGCCGCCGCCGAGGCCTTCCCCGCGCCCGACGGCCAGGACCGCCTGTCCGTGCTGTTCCGCTATGCCGACAGGGTGACCGAGCGCCCGGCCGAGTGCGGCCAGGACGACATCGACCTGCTGGCCGCCCTCGGCCTGTCGCCGCAGGATATCGTCGCGGTGACCCAGCTGGTCGCCTTCATCCCCTACCAGACCCGGCTGCTGGCCGGGCTGCGCCAGCTGCAGCAGGAGCGCGCGGCATGACCCGCTTCACCATGGAGGAGGTCGGCTGGGAGCCCCGCCTGCCGCCGGTCGAGGCCGCGACGGCAACGCCCGGGCAGGTGGCCGCGCTGGAAGCCTGCCCGCCCGGCCAGCGCGGCTCGGCCTATTTCCGCACCCTGGTGCACGACCCGGCCTCGCTGGCCGAGCGCGGCGCGCTCTTCACCAAGGTGATGTACGCGGCGAAGGGCCTGCCGCGGGCAGAGCGGGAGCTGGCCACCGCCGTGGTCTCCATCGTCAATGGCTGCGTCTACTGCGCCTCGGTGCATGCCCGCCGCTATGTCGAGCTCAGCAAGCAGGACGCCGTGATGCATGCCCTGCTGGAGCACGGCATCGAGGTGCAGGGGCTGGATGCCCGGCAGCAGGCCATCGTCGACTATGCCGCCGGCCTGACCCGCGACCCCACGGCGACCACCGCCGCCGGGCTGGCGCCGCTGCGCGCGGCGGGGCTGGGCGACCTCGAGATCCTCGACCTGATCCATGCGGTGGCGATGTTCGCCAATGCCAACCGGCTGATGCAGGCGCTCGGCCGCTCGGTGCCGCCGGCCGAGGGGTAAGGCCGGGCAGCAAGGCCGGGTCCGCGCTTGAAAAAGTCATGAAATCGGGCCCATCGGGGGGAATCCGGGCGCCCGGTGGCTGACAGGGGGCGGCCAGCTGTGCTTCATGGCCCCCGAAGCGCCCGGCCGCGCCGCGATCGCGGCGCGGGCGGGCGCCTGCCAAACGGGAGTACCCATAGCCATGTTCACGCTCGAGATCGGCGGCCGGCCGATTGCCGTCATCGACACCGACGAGGAGGATGCGCGCGAGCTGGTCGACAGCGCCCCCTTCCGCGGCGATCTGCAGCGCCTGCTGAGCGAGGACAAGCCGCTCTGGGACGGCACCGCGCCGCTCACCGTGCGCGCGGCGACCGAGGAAGAGATCGCCGAGTTCGAGGCCAGCGACGACGAGGGCGATGAGGAAGACTTCGCCGACGCCGCCGATGACGAGGCCGACGAGGGCGAAGACGGGGAAGAGGACGAGGAGGACGAGGACGCCGCCGTGGTCCTGTTCCTGGTCCCGATCACCGACCCGGACGACGACAGCGACGAGGACGAGGAGGCCTGAAGCAGGCCGCGCCGCCTGACCGGCGGCGCCTCGACCAACCGGAGCCCGGGGGCAGCCGCCCGCCGGGCTCTTTTTTTGCGCGCCCGCCACCGGCATAGGCCTGGCTGCCGGCGCCGGCCTATACTGCCCGCCCCAAGCGATGGAGGGGCCGATGCCACCGATGACGGAGCTGCCGCTGGCGCGCCGGGTGGCGGCACGCCCGCGCCTCGGCGAGGCTGGCTTCGGCCTGACCCTGACCTTCGTCGCCGGCGCCATCAATGCCGGCGGGCTGCTGCTGGTGGGGCAATACACCTCGCACATGACCGGCACGGTCTCGGCGCTGGCCGACCACCTGGCGCTGGGCGCCTGGGCGGCGGTGCTGGCGGGGCTGGCCGCCCTGCTGCCCTTCCTGGCCGGCGCCGCGACCTCCGCCGTGCTGGTGAACTGGGCCCGCCGCCACGCCCATCGCCGCAGCCACGCCTTGCCGATGCGGCTGGAGGCCAGCCTGATGCTGGGCTTCGGCCTGCTCGGCGCGCTGTGGCAGACCAGCCCCCTGGTGATCGTGCCCGCGGTGCCGCTGCTGTGCTTCCTGATGGGGCTGCAGAACGCGACCATCACCAAGATCTCCGGCGCCCGCATCCGCACCACCCATGTCACCGGCATCGCGACCGACATCGGCATCGAGCTGGGCAAGCTGTTCTACTGGAACTGGGGCGCCGACCCGCGCTTCGTCCGCGCCGACCGCGGCAAGCTGGGCCTGCTGGCAGTGCTGCTGGGCGGATTCCTCGCCGGAGGCATCGTCGGCGCGGTGGGTTTCGGTCAGCTGGGCTTCGTCTGCTGCCTCCCCCTCGCCGGGCTTGTGCTGGCGTTGGGGGAAGCAGAGGTCAGGTAAGCCAAGGCTGGGGGAAGAATGAATTCTTCCCCCAGACCCCCATCATTCTTTTCTGGCACCGGCCATTGCAAGACCTACGCCGCACCGGAAGCGATACCAGGGGGTCACGGCGGGACACGTTGATATAATCAGCGCTCGCCGGCAGGTCGCGCTCTGGCTGGGCCGTTGCGCGTACTGTCGTCACGTGGACATGGCAATCTGACAGAAAAAAGAAGGGGTCCAGGGGAATTCATTCCCCTGGCCTTTCACTTACGAATACTTACTCACCGGCACCGGCACCCCGAGATGTTCGCGCAGGGTGGTCCCGGCGTATTCCGTCCGGAAGATGCCCCGGCGTTGCAGTTCCGGGATGACGAAGGCGGCGAAGTCTTCCAGCCCGATTGGCAGGGCGGGCGGGCAGATGTTGAAGCCGTCGGCGGCCTCGGCTTCCATCCAGGCCTGCATCTCGTCGGCGACCTGGGTCGCGGTGCCGATCAGGATGCGGGAGCCGAAGCCGGCGGCGATCGTCGTGTAGAGGCCGCGGATGGTCAGGTTGTCGCGGCGCGCCAGCTTCAGCAGGTTCTGGGCGATGCTGCGGACGCGCGGGTCGTTCGGCTCGGGCACCGGGCCGTCCAGCGGATAGGCCGAGAGATCGCCCATCTGCGCATAGAGGTAGGACAGGCCGAGCTCGGGCGCGACGAGGGCGTTGAGCAGGTCGTATTTCTCCCGCGCCTCGGCCTCGGTGGCGCCGATGAAGGGGGTGATGCCGGGCATGATCTTGATGCCGTCCGGGCTGCGGCCGGCATTCGCCGTGCGCTGCTTGAGGTCGGCATAGTAGCTGCGGCCGGTCTCCAGCTCGTGGGGCACCGCATAGACCACCTCGGCGCTGGTGGCGGCGATCTCCATGCCGGCCTCGGAGGCGCCGGCCTGCACCAAGATCGGGCGGGTCTGCGGGCTGCGCGCGACGCTCAGCGGGCCCTTGACCTTGAAGTGCTTGCCCTGGTGGTTCAGTACATGCAGCTTGTCGGCGTCGAAGAAGATGCCGGCTTCCTTGTCGCGGCTGGCGAAGGCGTCGGCGTCCCAGCTGTCCCACAGGCCCTTGACCACCTCGACGAACTCGCCGGCGCGCTCGTAGCGGGTGCCGTAGTCGAGATGGGCGTCGCGGTTGAAGTTCTGCGCCTCGGCGTCGGACCAGCTGGTGACGATGTTCCAGCCGGCGCGGCCGCCGCTGATCTTGTCGAGCGAGGCGTATTTCCGCGCGATGTGGAAGGGCTCATTGTAGGTGGTCGACGCCGTGGCCACCAGGCCGATGCGGCTGGTCATCGGGGCCAGGGCGGAGAGCAGCGTCAGCGGCTCCAGCTCCGCGGTCTGGGCGGAGCGGCAGAGCGAGCCCGGCGGCTCGTCCTTGGCGCGGATGCCGATACCGTCGGCCAGGAAGACCATGTCGAACTTGGCCGCTTCCGCCAGCTGGGCCACGCGCAGGAAGTGGCGAAAGTCGGAGGCGCCGCCGGGATCGACCTGCGGGTGCCGCCAGGCGGCGGCGTGGTAGCCGAGATAGCGCATCGACAGGCCGAGGCTCATCTGTCGGGTCATGGCGGGCATCTCCTCAGGCGGGCAGGTCGTGCAGCGTGCCGATCAGGGCACGGGTGTAGTCGTGGCGCGGATGGTCGAAGATCTGGTCGGTGGGGCCGATTTCCAGCAGCTTGCCGAAATGCATCACGGCGATGCGGTGGCAGAGGAAGCGCGCCACATGCAGGTCGTGGGTGATGAAGACCATGGCGAGGCCCCGCTCGGCCTGCAGCCGGCGCAGCAGGTTCAGGATCTGCGCGCGCACCGAGACGTCGAGCTTGGACACCGCCTCGTCGGCGACGATCAGCTGCGGCTCCAGCGCGAGCGCCCGGCCGATGGCGGCGCGCTGCAGCTGGCCGCCGGACATCTGGTGCGGGTAGCGGGGGGCGAAATCGGCCGGCAGCCCGACCTCGGCCAGGATGGCGGCGATGCGGGCGGGCAGCTCGGCCTTGGCGCAGAGGCCATGCAGCAGCAGCGGCGTGGCGATCGCGGTGAAGATGGTCTGCCGCGGATTGAAAGAAGAAAGCGGGTCCTGGAACACCATCTGCATGGCGCGGCGATGCGGGCGCAGCGCCGCCTCGCCCAGATGCGTGATGTCGCGGCCCTGCAGCAGGATCTTTCCGGCGGCGGGCTCGTAGAGCCGCAGCAGGGTCTTGCCCAGCGTCGTCTTGCCGCTGCCGGATTCCCCGACAAGGCCCAGGATCTCGCCGGGGGCGACGGAGAGGCTGACGCCATCCACCGCCTTCAGCACGCCGCCCGGGCGGTTGCGGTCGGGGAAATGGACGCCGAGGTCCTGGAGGTCGAGCAGCGCGTCAGGCATCGAGCAGGCACCGCATCTGGCGTCCGGGGGCGATGTCGCGCAGCGGCTGCGGCGCCTCGCAGCCGGGGCGCGCCTCCGAGCAGCGCGGGCGGAAGACGCAGCCCGAAGGCCGCTGGCCAGGGCCCGGCAGGTGGCCGGGGATCTCTGCCAATTGCTCGGCGCGGGCGGCGAGCGCGCGGGCGGTCGCGATCAGGCCGCGGGTATAGGGGTGGCGGGGCGCGGCCAGCATTTCGGCGGCGGGGCCCTGCTCGACGATCTCGCCGGCATACATCACCGCGATGCGGTCGCTGATCTGGCCGGCGATGCCGATGTCATGGGTGATGAAGACGAAGGCGGCCGACAGCCGCTTCCGCAGGTCGCGGAACAGCGTCAAAATTTGCTGCTCGACGATGTTGTCGAGGTTGGTGGTGGGCTCGTCGGCGACGATCAGCCCCGGTTCAAGGGCCACCACCATGGCGATCAGCGCCCGCTGCAGCATGCCGCCCGACAGCTGGTGCGGATAGCGTTCCAGCACCGCGGCCGGGTTGGGGATGCCGACACTGTCCAGCAGTTGCTCGGCCTCGGGCTTCCAGGCGCCGCGCAGGCCCCGGCGCTCGAGGGCGGTGCGCAGGTGCCAGCCGATGCTCTTGGCCGGGTTGAAGGAGCCGACCGGGTCCTGGAAGACCATGGCCATCTCGCGGCCGCGCCAGGGGCGAAATTCGCGGTCGGAGAGCGAGGTCAGGTCGCGGTCGCGCCAGACCATGGCATCGGCCTCGGCGCGCAGCCCGTCGGGCAGCAGCCGCAGCAGGGCCAGGCTGGTGATGGTCTTGCCCGAGCCGCTCTCGCCGATGATGCCCAGCGTCTCGCCTTCGCGCAGCGCCAGGTCGACCGCGCGCACCACCTCCAGCGGGCCGGCATGGATGCGCAGGTTGCGCACCTCCAGCAATTTCTTCGGCATTGCCTGTTGAAGCGGGGGGCTCATGGGCCAGCGGCCTTGCGCAGGCGGGGGTCGGTCAGGTCGCGCAGACCGTCGCCCAGCAGGTTGAGGCCCAGCAGCGCCACCGAGACGACGACGCCGGTCAGCGTCAGCACCCAGGGGGCGCGCTGAAAATACTCGCGCCCATCGGCCAGGATGACGCCGAGGGAGGGCGTCGGCGGCTGCACGCCGAGGCCGAGGAAGGACAGCCCCGCCTCCATCACGATGCCGAAGGCGATGCCGACGCTGGCCTGCACCAGCAGGGTCGAGAAGATATTGGGCAGGATCTCGAAGACCAGGATGCGGGCCGGGCGCTGGCCCATCAGCCGCGCGGCCTGGACGAAGGGCTCGTGCATCATGGTCCGCGTCAGGTTGCGGGCCAGGCGGGCGAAGATCGGCAGATAGGCCAGCGCGATGGCGATCATCACGTTGTGCATGCCGAAGCCGAGCACCACCATCATGAACAAGGCGAGGACGAAGCTGGGGAAGGCGAACAGAAGATCGCAGAAGGCCATCAGCAGGGCCTCGCGGTTGCCGCCGTGCCAGGCGGCATGCATGCCGAGCGTGGTGCCGATGGCCGCGCCCGACAGCACGCCGACGGTGCTGATCAGGAAGGAGATCTGGCCGCCGCTCAGCACTCGGGACAGCACGTCGCGCCCGAAGGAATCCGTCCCCAGCCAGTGGGTGCCGTCCGGCGGCGTCAGGACATTGATGAAATCCATCTCGGTGGCCGAGAAGGGTGTGATCCAGGGCCCGGCCAGGATGCCGAACAGCACGACCAGCGTGATGGCCAGCCCGAGCGACAGGGTGCGGGCGCCGGCCAGCAGGCGGAGCGTCCGGCGCATCAGGCGCGCGCCTTGGGGTCGAGGCGGGTGCAGAGCAGGTCCACGGCCAGGTTGGTCATCAGCACGATCACCAGGAAGGTCAGGGCGCAGGCCTGGATCACCGGATAGTCGCGGCCGAAGGCGCCATCGACCATCAGCGAGCCGAGGCCGGGGATGCCGAAGACCCGCTCGATCACCACCACGCCGCCCAGCAGGTAGCGCACCTGCAGGCCGATGATGGTGACATAGGGGATCAGGGCGTTGCGCAGGATGGTGTGGATGAAGACGAAGGCGCCGGAATGGCCGATGGAGCGGGACGCCGTCACATAGGGCCGGTGCATGACGTCGAGCAGCGCGGCGCGCAGCACGCGGGAGAAGACGGCCGCCATGGGCGCGGCGATCGCCAGCGCCGGCAGGAAGCCCGAGAGCAGCGCGCCGGGGAGCGAATCCACCGGCGAGACGAAGCCGTAGGACGGAAAGATCGGGAAGTTCAGCGCCAGGAAGAAGATCAGCACGTAGCCCAGCCAGAAATCCGGCATGGAGACGCCGAGCACCGCCATCGAGGTCAGCGCCGTGTCGGCGGCCTTGCCCCGCTGCAGCGCGGCGATGGTGCCGGCGACCAGCGAGATCGTGGCCGCCAGCAGCAGCGCGTAGAGGCCGACGAAGGCGGTGACCGGCAGCCGGCTGGCGATCAGCTCGCCCACCGGCACGCCGCCGGCCAGCGTCAGCGAGCGGCCGAAATCGCCGACCAGCGCGCCGCTTATCCAGGACAGGAACTGCTGCCAGACCGGCAGGTCGAGCCCATGCAGCTTGCGGAAGGCGGCGACCAGCTCGGGCCGGGCATTCTCGCCCAGCGCCGAGAGGGCCGGGTCGCCCGGCGCCGCCTTCATCGCGAAGAAGACCAGCAGCGCGCCGGCCAGCAGCGTCAGCAGCAGGATGCCGGCGCGGCGGACGCCCCGGCGCAAGGTGGTCGAAGCCAAAGTCGGATTACCCCAGCGACATCGACGCGAACTGGTCGCCGAAATTGGAATAGGGCAGCTGGGTGAAGCCGCTGACATTGGCGCCCAGCAGGTTGTGGATGTTGGAGCAGAACAGCGGGATCACCGGCATGTCGTCGATCCACAGCGCCTCGCTCTCGCGATACAGCGCGCCGCGCCTGGCCACGTCCAGCTCCTGCCGCGCCTGGATCAGCAGGGCGTCCAGCTTCGGGTTGGAATAGCCGGCGAAGTTGCGCCAGCCCTCGGTGTGCAGCAGGTCGTAGGAATATTCGTCCGGGTCGATCATGCCGAGCCAGCCCCAGGTGCCGGCCTGGTAGTCGCCGGCGCGGATGCGGGCGAAGACGGTGTTGGCCTCGGTGACCTCGACATTCAGCTGGGTGCCGAGCACCTGGTTGACCTGCGCCACGACCACCTCCGCCGTGCGCTTCCACCAGCCCGAGCCCCAGGTCAGGATGGTGCCCTTGGTGCCGGCGCCATACTTCGACTTGGCCAGTTCCTCCTTGGCGCGGGCGGCGTTGAAGGTCGACAGCGGCTTGGGCGCCGGGTCATAGGCGGCGGTCAGCGAGGGCGGGATCAGCCCCGGGGTCGCGACGCCCTCGCCGAACAGCACCACGCGCACCAGCACGTCGCGGTTGATCGCCAGCGACACGGCACGGCGGAAATGCACGTCGTCGAAGGGCGGCTTGCGGTTGTTCAGCGACAGGAAGCGGGTGTTCAGCCCCGGCTGCTTCATCACCTTGATGTCGGTGCGCTTCTCCAGCGCCGGGATATCGGCAAACGGCGCGGTCGAGGTGATGTCGACCTGCTTGCCCAGCAGCGCGGTGACGCCGCTGGTCTCCTCGGCGATCAGCGGGATCTCGATCTCCGGGATGCGCGGCGCGCCGCCGAAATAGTCGGCGAACGCCGACAGCTTCAGCGCCTGGTTCGGCTCCCAGCTGCGCAGGCGATAGGCGCCGGTGCCGATCGGCTTGCGGCCGAAGCCGGCGGGATCGGCCATGAAGGCCTTGCGCGGCAGGATCTGCGTCCCCGTCCGGGCATTGGACAGGAAGGTCAGCAGCGGGGCGAAGGGGGCCGAGGTGCGCAGCCGCACCGTCTGCGCATCCGGCACGTCGATCTGGCTGATGGCCGAGACCTTGCTGCGGTTGGGCGACTTGGTCGTCTCGTCCAGCAGCCGCTCCAGCGTGAACTTCACGTCGTCCGAGGTCAGCGTGCTGCCGTCGTGGAACTTGACGCCGGGCCGCAGCTTGAACTCGATCTGGCCGTCGCCGGCGACGGTGACGCTCTCGGCCAGGTCCGGCACCGGGCGCATCTGCGCATCCAGCTTCAGCAGCCCGTTATAGAGGCCCCAGATCACGTAGTATTCCGGGATCAGCGCGGCGACCGCCGGGTCCAGCGTGTTGACCACGTTGTAGCCGGAAATGGCGGCGCGCAGGGTGGTCGGCGCGGCCAGCGCCGGCCCGCGCGGCCAACCCAGGGCGGCCACACCCGCGGCGGCGGAGGCGAGCCCCGCCCCGGCGCCCATGATGGCGCGGCGGGACAAGGCGGCGCGCGGCGATTGCTCGGTCATCGGAAGCCCCCAGGGAATGCGGATGATTCTTGTCCGTCTGAATTTCAGTATACGTCCGAAGACCATCCGGCCTGCAAGCACCCTTATGAAGCGAATTTTCCCTAGGCAGACCGGGGGTGCCTGTGCTTTGCCATCCCCCTGCCTTGAATTTCGGCATACTGGAATCCGGATGGCATGAACGAGCTGCCCCCTCCCGCGAGCC
>NZ_CACSJM010000023.1 GCF_902706185.1 Roseomonas sp. 18066
GGGCGGGAGGGGCCGACCCCTTCCCGCCCGATGGCGTGGGCGTCGCGGGCTCAGCCCGACATCGCCGCTTCCTTCTTCTTGCGCAGTCCGGGCAGCAGCATCATCGCCAGGGTCAGCAGCGCGATGCCGAGCAGCACGGCGCTGATCGGGCGCTGCATGAAGACCATCGGGTCGCCACGCGACAGCAGCATGGCGCGGCGCAGATGCTCCTCCATCATCGGACCGAGCACGAAGCCGACCAGCAGCGGCGCCGGCTCCATCTTGATCTTGGCGAAGACATAGCCCAGCACGGCGAAGAACACCGTCTGGTAGACGTCGAAGACGCTGTTGTTGATCGAGTAGACGCCGATCGCGCAGAACACCAGGATCGCCGGGTACATGAAGCGATAGGGCACCTGCAGCAGCTTCACCCACATGCCGATCATCGGCAGGTTGATGACCAGCAGCATGACGTTGCCGATCCACATCGAGCAGATCAGGCCCCAGAACAGGTCCGGCTGGGCTTCCACCATGCGGGGCCCGGGCTGGATGCCCTGGATGATCAGCGCGCCGACCATCAGCGCCATCACCGCGTTGGACGGGATGCCCAGCGTCAGCAGCGGGATGAAGCTGGTCTGCGCCGCGGCGTTGTTGGCGGCCTCGGGGCCGGCCACGCCCTCGATGGCGCCATGGCCGAATTCATGGCGGCCCTTCGAGATCTTGCGCTCCATCATATAGGAGCCGAAGGAAGCCAGCGCCGCGCCGCCGCCCGGCAGGATGCCCAGCACCGAGCCGATGATGGTGCCGCGGATGACCGAGGGGGTGGAACGCTTCCATTCCTCCTTGGTCAGGAACAGGCTGCCCACCTTGGTCGACAGCACGCTGCGGACCTCGGGGTTCTCCAGGTTCAGGATGATCTCGGAGATGCCGAAGACGCCCATGGCGATGGCGGCGAAGTTCAGCCCGTCGGAGAGCTCAGGAATGCCGAAGGTGAAGCGCTGCTGGCCGGTCTGCACATCGGTGCCGACCAGGCCGAGCGCCACGCCGAGGACCACCATGCCCACCGACTTCATCACCGAGCCCTGCGCCAGCACCGCCGAGATGATCAATCCGAGCAGCATCAGCGAGAAGTAGTCAGCCGGGCCGAAGGAGAGCGCTACCTCCGTCAGCAGCGGGCCGGAGGCCGCGACCAGCAGCGTGGAGACCGAGCCGGCGAAGAAGGAGCCCAGCGCCGAGATGGTCAGCGCCGCGCCGGCGCGGCCGTTGCGCGCCATCTTGTAGCCTTCGAGCGTCGTCACCACCGAGGAGACCTCGCCCGGCAGGTTCAGCAGGATGGCGGTCGTCGAGCCGCCATACTGCGCGCCGTAATAGATGCCGGCGAGCATGATGATGGCGGTGGTGGCCGGCTGCCCGAAGGTGATGGGCAGAAGGAGAGAAATGGTGGCGACCGGCCCGATGCCCGGCAGCACGCCGATGGCGGTGCCGATCAATGCGCCGAGCAGCGCGAAGAGCAGGTTGTCGAAGCTCATCGCCACATGGAAGCCATGGGCGAGGTTGGCGATCAGGAGTTCCATGCTGGTGATCCCGTGCTCAGAAGGTCGGCCAGACGTTCACGCGGATATCGAGCTCGTAGATGAACATCCACCAGCACAGCCCGATCAGGAACAGCACGCAGCCGGCGACGCCGAGCGGCCGGTGCGTCGGATCGGCCAGCGCCGCGACCACCACCATGGCGGCCACCGCCAGCACCAGCCCGCCCTGCTCCAGCAGGATGCCGAAGACGGTCATGCCGATCAGCACGAAGGCGATCTGCCGCCAGCCCGGGCTGAAGGCCATGATGCCCAGGGTGATCGTCATCGCGATGCCCATCGGATACCAGTTGACCGACAGCGCCGGCACCGCGGCGATCAGCGGATAGGCGACCAGCCCGGCGCCGATGCCGATGGCCAGCGTGACGAAGTCGAGCTTCGTCCATTTCTCCAGCGGGTCGCTGCCGCCGCGCCAGGCCAGCGCCACGACGATGACGCCGAGCAGCAGCTCCAGCCAGAAGACCAGCATGGGCATGTAGCCCGGCCCCATGCGCCGTGCCGAGCCCAGCGTATGCTCGCTGTTCATCCACAGGCCGACAAGCGCCAGCACAAGCAGGACCACCCCGGAGGCGAGGTCCTTCGCATTCACTCTCATTGCATCCCCTCTTGGACCCCACATGCCGCCGGGCAACCAAGACACCCGTGCATGCGCCCCTCGATGAGGCGCCTACGAGGCCGGAGAGGGAATTATTCCACCGTCTGTCGCAAATTTTTTCGCGACCCCCGCGGGGGTCGCGAATCCTGCTGTGTCAGCCTTGATTCTCGTAGGCCCAGCTCTTGCAGACGATCTTCCAACCTTGCGGATATTTAATCAGCAACAGCTCGTCGATGAAGCGGTTGGCGCCCAGCGCGTCGCGCACGCGGACATGCGCGGTGGTGGCGCTGGGCTGCGCCAGCGCGACGATCTCGTCGATGCGGGCATCGCCCGTCGCGGCCGGCGCCGGGCGGTTGGCCACGCGGTCCAGCCAGGCGTCGAGGCCCAGCGCCGCGGTCACGGCATTCTCCGAGGAGAACAGCTGCGCCTCCGGGTGGAAGGCCTGGCGGAAGGCCGCGACATCGCCCTGGTACAGCGCGTCGAAATATTGCTGGACGACGGCACGGATGGCGGATTCGTCGCTCATGCGGAGATCTCCTGCTGGTTATGCGCCCGGTCAGCGAGTACCAGGCTCTGGTCGAGGATAGCGAGAAGCCGCTCGGAGTCTTCCTCCGAAATGATCAGCGGCGGCGCGATGAACAGCGAGGTCTGCTCGCCGCTGGTGCCGATGACGGCGCCGAGCGCCAGGGCCTCGGCCGCGACCAGCGAGGCGATCGGCGCCTCCGGCGTGTCGGCCAGCCAGCGCTGCCAGTCGGGACCATGCAGCTCGATGGTCCAGTGCAGCCCCTGGCCGGCGATGCGCGCGACGCTCGGATGCCGGCGGCCGATCTCCGCCAGCCGCGCGGCGAAGAGCTTTTCCAGCGACGCGACGCGCTCCAGCAGCGCCTCTTCCTCGAGGATGCGCAGATAGGCGCTGACGGCGGCCATGGCCATCGGATGGCCGCGCAGCGTGCCGTAATTCTGCCAGGCGCTGCCCTTCATGCGCTCGACCATCTCGGCCGAGAACAGCACGGCGGCCACCGGCACCATGCCGCCGCCCAGGCCCTTGCCCAGCGTGACGATGTCGGGCCGCGAGGCGCCACCCTGGAAGGCGAAGCGGCACCCGGCGCGGCCCATGCCGGTCACCACCTCGTCGGCGATCCAGAGGCAGCCGGCGTCGCGCGCCATGCCCGCCAGCGCATCCTGGTAGGCGCCGTCGTGATAGAAGCCGCCCTGGGTATAGTCGAGGATCATCGCCGCCGATTGCGCCAGCATCGCCGGGGCTTCCGCCAGCCGTTCGTCCAATGGCGCGGGCGTCGCGCCGTCGCTGGTGTAGAGCGCGCCCTCCGGCGGCGGCAGGATATGCACCGGCGCCCCGGCGAAGGGGCGGCGCGTCACGCCGGGTGCCGCCAGCCCGCCATGCCAATGCGGCTGCACGGTGACGTCGCGCGACAGCCCGACCAGCCCGTGATAGGCGCGCGCCCGCGTCGCGATCGCCGGCCGTCCGGTGATCGCCTGCGCCAGGCTCAGGGAAATGTCGTTGGCCTCGCTGCCGCTCAGGCAGAAGCGGATCGCGCCGGCCCATTCCTCGCCCTGCAGCGCGACCCGAAAGAAATCTTCCGCGGCCTGGTCGCGGCCGGACCAGTTCCAGCCTTCATTGACCATGGGCAGGCTGGCGGCGTCGCGCAGCGCCGCGATCAGCTTCGGATGGCCATGGCCGAGCGGACCCCCCGTGTTGCTGCCATCCAGCACGCGCCGCCCATCGGCGAGAATGAAGTAGACGCCCTCGCCGCCGGTGACGCGCGGCGCCTCCGTGCCGGCATTCAGCCCGGTTCGCAGCAGCCTGCCCATCGCCTAGTTCCCTTTGTCATTCGTCATGCGCGCAGCGCTGCCGCGACGGCGGCGAGACGTGGATGCGCCTCCTCCGCGCGCAGCCGGCCATAGCCGATCACCAGCCCCTGCCGGTCGGGCGGGCCGAGATAGCATTGCGACAGCGGCTGGATGTAGTTGCCCGCCTGGCCGCTGCGCGCCGAAGCCTCGCGGTCGGTCAGGCGCGCCGCCATGGCTGGCGTGAACAGCGCGGTCAGGTGCAGCCCGGCGGCGGTGGGTGCCACCTCCAGCAGATCGGGCAGCAGGTCATCGATCGCCGCCAGCACCGCCTGCTGCCGCGCCGCATAGAGCTTGCGCATCCGCCGCAGGTAGCGCAGCAGATGGCCCTCCGACAGAAACGCGGCCAGCGCCGGCTGCGCGGTGCCGGCGGAATGGACATCGATGCGGGCGCGGCCGCGGCCGAAGGCCTCGACGAAGCCCGGATGCGCGACGAGATAACCAAGCCGCAGGCTGGGTAGCATCACCTTGGAGAAGGTGCCGAGATAGATCACCCGCCCGCTGCGATCGAGCGACTTCAGCGCCGCGGCCATGCTCTCGCGATGGCGGAACTCGGAATTGTAGTCGTCCTCGATGATCCAGCTTTCCTGGCGCCGCGCCCAGTCCAGCAGCTCCAGCCGCCGGTCCAGCGCCATGGCGATGCCGAGCGGAAACTGGTGCGAGGGGGTGACCACCGCGAGGCGTGCGTTGGGCGCGCGGCGGATTCCCTCGGCCACCACAAGGCCCTTGCCGTCGACCGGCACCGGCACCAGCTTCGCGCCGGCTGCCAGCAGGCTGCTGCGCGCCTCGATGAAGCCGGGCTCCTCCACCCAGACCTCGTCGCCGGGATCGAGCAGCATGCGGCAACAGAGATCCAGCGCGCCGGCGCTGGCGGGGGTGATCACCACCTCTTCGGGCCGGCAGAGCAGCCCGCGCACGGCGCCGAGATATTCGGCCGTGGCCGCGCGCAGCGGCGCCCAGCCCAGCGGCGACATCGCACGGCACAGATCGGCGCGCGGCTTCTGCCAGGCCTGGCGCAGCAGCCGTCCCCAGAGCTCGAAGGGAAATTCCTCCAGATCCGGCGTGCCGCTGGAAAAGGGCGAGCCCAGATCGGAGACATAGTCGATGTCGAGCATCGCCCGCCAACGGTCGGACAGGCGCGGCGCCGGCTGCTCGCCGGCGGCCTGCGTGGCGCCCTTGGCGACGGCGGCGACCCGCACCCCGCCGCGCGGCGTCGATTGCAGATAGCCCTCGGCATAGAGCAGGTCGCAGGCGGCCTGGACGATGGCGCGCGAGCAGCCGAGCTCCACCGCCATGGCGCGCGACCCCGGCAGCAGCGTCCCCGCGGGCAGGCTGCCATCGAGGATGCGCGGCCGCAGCGCCGCGGCAAGCTGCTGGTACAGCGGCAGCTCCGCCCGGCGGTCCAGCGGCAGCCCGGCCAGCGACAATCGGCTGCGCATGGCGTTCAGCCCGTCAGCCGAAGCCGCCGCCGCCGCAGCTTTCCATCGTCACCAGATCGCCACGCCGCAGCAGCATGTTCTTCTTGCCCGGGATTTCCTCGACGACGCCGTCGCGCGTCAGGGTGATGCGGAATGGAAGCCCATCCGCGCCGCCCTTCAGGCCATAGGGAGAAATCTTGCAGCGCTCGACGCAGCTGGTCAGCCACATGCTCTCGGCCAGCACCCGATAGCTGCGCACCACGCCGTCGCCGCCGCGATGCTTGCCCGCGCCGCCCGAGCCGCGGCGGATCGACTGCTGCTCGACGCGGATGGCGTAGTTCGCCTCGATCACCTCGGTCGGCGTGTTGGAGGTGTTGGTCAGGTGGACGCGCGTCGCGGGCGAGCCGTCGCGGTCGTGGCGGGCGCCCTCGCCGCCGCCATGCACCTCGTAGAGCATGCGCCAGGACTGGTCGGCCATCGGCTCGGCGAAGGCCAGCAGGCCGGAGGTCGCCGGGCCGCCGGCGGACAGCCGCTCGGGGATGACATGCTCCATGGCGCGGAAGACGGCATCGACGATGCGCATCGAGGTCTCGTGGTTGCCGGCGGCGACGGCGGCGTTCCATCCCGGCTCCAGGATCGAGCCCGGGCGGGTGACGATGGTCAGCGGCCGCAGCGCGCCGGCATTCTGCTGCATCTCCCGCCCGCTCAGGATGCGCGCCGCATAGGCGACGGCCGAGCGCGCGATGAAGGGCGTGGTGTTGCAGAAATTGGCGACGCGGTCGGCGCTGCCGGAAAGGTCGAAATGCGCTTCCTCACCGCGGATGGCGATGCGGACATGGATGCGCGCCGGCGCCCCGCCCGGGCCGCCATCGTCGAGGAAATCCTCGCCCTCGTAGTCGCCGTCGGGAAGCCCGGCGATGGCGGCCCGCATCTCGGCTTCCGACAGGTCGTGCAGCCGCGCCATGCAGGCGATGAAAACAGAAGTGCCGTGCTGGGCGCAGAGCTCGCGGATGCGGCGCTCGGCGGCCTCGGTCGCGGCGATCTGGGCCAGCAGGTCGCCCTCGCAGGCGACGGGGTCGCGCACATTGGCCAGGATGAAGTCCAGCACCGGGCGGTTCAGCGCGCCCTGCTGCAGGATCGGCATCGGCGGGATGCGCATGGCTTCCTGGAAGGTGTCGACCGCCTCGGCCAGGTAGCTGCCGGGCCAGGTGCCGCCGACATCCGGCCAATGCGCGAGGCTCAAGGCGAAGGCGACCAGCTGGCCGTCGACGAAGACCGGCCGCGCCACCTTGACGTCGTTCAGATGGTTGCCGCCCAGCGCGCCGAGATTGTAGATCAGCGCATCGCCCTCGCGCAGCGTCTCCACCGGGCAGCGCTTCAGCAGCTCCTTCACCGTATAGGCCATGGCGCCCAGGTGGATCGGGATGTCGCGCCCCTGCCCGACCAGCCCGCCCTCGGCATCGGTGATCGCCGAGGACAGGTCACCGGCCTCGCGCAGCAGCGGCGAGCGGGCGGAGCGGGTCATCACCAGGCTCATCTCTTCCGCCGCCGCCGACAGGCCGTGGCGGATCACCTCGACGAGGAAAGGGTCCAGCGCGCTCATGCCGCATCGCTCCGCGTGAGAAGAAGATTGCCTTCGGCGTCGGGCGCCGCCTGCCAGGCGGGCGGCAGCACCACGGTCGACCAGGCATCCTCGATGATGGCCGGGCCCTGCACGGGGTCTTTCAACGCGCCGCGCGCCAGGATGGCCGTCGCCACGCGGCCATGGCCCGGGAAGATGCAGTCGCGGGCGCGCGGCGGGCGGGGTGCTGCGGGCGCCTCGGCGCGGGGCGGCGCCATCTCGGTTGGGCGGCGGGCCTCGACGCGCAGCGATTCGATGACGCAGGCCTCGCCGGTGGCATAGCCGAACAGCGCCTTGTGCCGGCGGTGGAATTTTTCTGTCAGGGCCTCGGGTGAGAATGGCGGGGTGAAGGGCACAGGGAGAGAGTCGCTTTGCGCGGCGTAGCGCATCAGGGCGACACGCTCGATGCCGATCTCTTCCGGTGCGATGCCATTGGCCAGAAGCGGCGCGGTGGCCTCGGCTTCGAGTTCCGCCAAACGCGCGGCAAAGACCTCGGCGTCGAAGCCGTCCAAAGGCAGGCGCAGGGTGCGCTGCTGCAGGAAGCTGAAATCGGCGGCCAGGCACCCCAGGGCGGAAAAGGCGCTTGAGGCAGCGGGCACGATGATCTCGGACAGGCCATAGGTCTCGGCCAGGCCGACGGCATGCATCGGCCCGCCGCCGCCGAACGCCAGAAGGCTGCAGTCGCGGCCATCGACGCCGCGCTCGACGGTGACGCGGCGCAGCGCGCGGGCCATGGCGGCATTGGCGACCTTGATGATGCCGAGCGCCGCTTCTTCGACGCCCATGCCCAGCGCTTCGGCGATCGGCGCGATCACCGCGCGGGCGGCGGCGACGTCGAGCTGGATGGCGTCCCCCAGCCGCGCCGCCGGGTCCAGGTAGCCCAGCACGGCATTGGCGTCGGTGATGGTCGGCAAGGTCCCGCCGCGGCCGTAGCAGGCGGGACCAGGCTCGGAGCCGGCGCTCTCCGGGCCGACGCTCAAGCCGCCCGGGCCGAGCTTGACGATGGAGCCGCCGCCGGCGCCGATCGAATGCACCGCCAGCATCGGCTGGCGCAGCGGGCGGCCGCCGATCATGCGGGTGTCCGCCATCTCGGCGGCGCCGTCGACGATCAGGCAGACATCGGTGGTGGTGCCGCCCATGTCGAAGGTCAGCACCCGCGGCCGGTCCAGCCGCTGGGCGATGCGGGCCGAGGCGGCGACGCCGGCCGCCGGGCCGGACAGCGCCATGACCAGCGGGCGGCGCTTCACCGCCGGCACCGGCACCATGGCGCCGGCCGAATGGAAGACCTGCAGCCCCGCCCCGATCGGCAGTTTTTCTTCGAGTTCCGACAGGTACTCCACCGCGATGGGCATGGCGGCGGCGTTGAAGGCGGTCGACGAGGCGCGCTCGTATTCGCGCGCCTCGGGATTGACCTCGTGCGACAGCGACAGATGCGGGACCAGCCCGGCCAGCCGCTCGGCCAGCAGGCGCTCATGCGCGGGATTGGCGTAGGAATGCAGCAGGCAGACGGCGACGCTCTGCACGCCCTGCCGCGCCAGCCAGGCGGCCAGGCGGTCGATCTCGGCCGGCTCCAGCGGCTGCTGCACGGCGCCATCGGGGCCGACCCGCTCGCGCAGGCCGAAGCACAGCTCGGGCGGCACCAGCGGCGGCGCCTTGGGCGGCGTGTCCAGCCGATACAGCTCCTGCCGGCGGTAGCGGCCGATCTCCAGCACATCCTCGAAGCCGGCGGTGACCACCAGCGCGGTGCGCGGCAGGCGGCCCTCGACCAGGGCATTGGTCACCCGCGTCGTGCCATGGACAAAGCGGCGGACATCGGGCTCGGAAAGGCCCACGGCGGCCAGCGCCTCCAGCATGGCGCGGACCGGGGCGGCGGGGCGGGAGGGCACCTTGGCGATGCGGCGCTCGGCGGTCAGCCGGTGCAGGGCGATGATGTCGGTGAAGGTGCCGCCGATATCGGTGCCGATATCCCAATCACGTTGCGCCAATGCTCTGCCCCGCCCGCCAGGAGGGGGCCCCGGCAAGGATGCGCGGGGCCCGATCCTGGCAGTTCAGCCGAAACCGCTGGCCTGCGAAAGGGCCAGATTCTGACCAGTTCGCTAGGCCAGAATCTTCCCCGGATTCATGATGCCCCGCGGGTCGATGGCCTGCTTCACCGCCCGCATCAGCCGCAGCTCGGCCGGCGGCGCGTAATGGGCGAGCTCCGCGCGCTTCATCTGGCCGATGCCATGCTCGGCGCTGATGCTGCCGCCCAAGGCCGCCACCACGTCGTGGACGGCGCGATAGACCTCCTTGGAGCGGGCCAGAAAGGCCTCGGCGGTCATGCCCTCCTTCGGCTGGGCCAGGTTGAAATGGATATTGCCGTCGCCGACATGGCCGAAGGCCAGCAGCCGGGCGGTGGGCATCACCGCCAGCGCCGCCGCCCCCGCCTGCTCCAGGAAATCGGGCACCAGCGAGATCGGCACGGCGATGTCGTGCTTGATGCTGGCGCCCTCGTATTGCTGGGTGTCGACGAGCGCCTCGCGCAGGTGCCAGAGGGCGGCCGCCTGGGCGCTGCTCTCGGCGATGGTGCCGTCCAGCACCAGGCCCTGCTCCATCGCCTGTTCCAGCAGCGCCTCCAGCGTCGTGCGCAGCGACCCGTCGGCGGCGCCCGACATTTCCAGCAGCACATACCAGGGCGATGGCGCCGCCAGCGGATCGACCCCGCCGCCGAACCGGCAGGAGATCTCGACGCCGAAGCGCTGGATCAGCTCGAAGGCCGAGAGCGTGCCGCCCGACAGCCGCTGCGCCAGGGCGTAGAGGCCGATGGCGGCGGCGGCATCCGGCAGCGCCAGGAAGGCGGTCTGCATCTCCTCCGGCTTGGGGAACAGGCGCAGCACCGCGGCGGTGACGATGCCCAGCGTCCCCTCGGCGCCGATGAACAGGTGCTTCATGTCGTAGCCGGTATTGTCCTTGCGCAGCGCGCGCAGACCGTCCCAGACCTCGCCATCGGGCAGCACCACCTCCAGCCCCAGCACCAGGTCGCGCGTGTTGCCGTAGCGCAGCACCTGGATCCCGCCGGCGTTCGTGGAAATATTGCCGCCGATCATGCAGCTGCCGCGGGCGCCGAGATTGATCGGGAAGAGCAGCCCCTCGGCCTCGGCGGCGCGGTGGATATTCTCCAGAATGCAGCCGGCCTCGACCGTCATGGTCATCGCCTGGGCGTCGAGCGCGGTGATACGGTTCAGCCGCTCCAGGCTGATCAGGACCGGCGGCGGGCCCTCCTGGCTGGTGGTGCCGCCGACCAGGCCGGTGCGGCCGCCCAGCGGGATCACCGGCAGATGCGCCGCATGGCAGAGCCGCAGCACCGCCGCCAGCTGGTCGCGATCGGCCGGGCGGGTCACCAGCGCGGCGCGACCCGGAAACAGCTTGCGCGGTTCTTCCAGATAGGGTGCCTGGTCGAGCGCGTCCTCGACCACGCCACGCGGCCCGAGCAGGGCGCGGATCGCGGCGAGCGCGGCCTCCGCCGGCATCGCGGCGTCAGCCACGGGCGGCCACCGCGCGCGCGACGCGGCGGACCAGCAGGTCGAGCTCGGCCTGGTGGCGGGCGGTCAGGCTGGGCCCCGGCTGGCGCATGGTGGCATGGGCGATAGCGCCCCGCCGGCGCAGGACCTCTTTCCGCGCGGCGACGCCCCAAAAACCTTGGGCCTCGTAGTTCAGCAAAGGCAGGTAGCAGTCGAAGAGGTCATGCGCCGCCTCGACCTCGCCGGCCTTGTGCAGCCGCCAGACGCCGGAGAGCATCTCGGGATGGGAGAAGCCGGCCATCGGCCCGTCGATGCCGCGGCCGAGCTCGTGCGGCAAATAGAGGCCGTTGTTGCCGGTGAGAATGGCGACCCGCCGCCCCTCGCCCGCCCTGAGACGAGAGATCTTCTCCAGGCTGGGGAGGTCTTCTTCCTTGACCACCTGGATCTGCGGATGCGCCGCGACCAGCTTCAGGATCGAGGGCACCGACATCCAGACCCCGGTCGAGCCCGGGAAATCCTGCAGCACCACGGGAACATCGCCGATCATGCCGAAGACGGTGGCGAAGTAGGAAAAAAGCTCCTCTTCCGTGCGCAGCCCGCCGGGGGGCGCGATCATCACGCCCGCGGCGCCCAGATCCATCGCCTGGGCGGTCAGCTGCGCCAGCTGCGCCGTGCCCGGGTTGCTGACGCCGACGATCACCGGCTTGCCCCCGGCGCCGGCGATGAAGCGGCGGGTGACCAGCTCGGCCTCGGCCGCGGTCAGCTTGCCGCCCTCGCCGCTGACGCCGCCGACGACGAAGCCATCGGCGCCATGCTTCAGGTAGAAGGCGACCAGGCTGTCGATGCTGGCGGCATCCACCGCGCCGCGGTCGTCGAAGGGCGTCTGCGCGATGATGTAGCTGCCCTGGATCTCATCAAGCATGCCGCGCGGTTTCCTGGTTCTTCGGTTCATCGGACGGAGACGGAAGCAGGTGGCGGCCGAAATCCTCGCCCAGCACGCCGCGGAAATGGCCCAGGTTGCGGGCGATCAGCCGGTGCACCGCCGCCGCCGCCGCCTCGCCGTCGCGCCGCTCCAGGCAGAGCAGCAGCGCCTCGTGGCAGGGCAGCGTCGAGGCGGCGGCGTTGGGATGGCGCGAGGACAGCGAGAAGCCGAGCCGCAGCAGCTGCTGCAGCGCGCCGCGCAGCTGGCACAGGAACTGGTTGTGCGAGGCCAGCAGCACCGCGGTGTGGAAGCCGGCATCGGCCAGCACATAGTCTTCGCCGTCGCCCAGCGCGGCTTCCATGCGGAGATAGGCCAGGCGGATGCCGGCCAGGTCCTCGGCGGTGGCGCGGATCGCGGCCAGGCGCGCGGCCTCGGGCTCGATGATGCGGCGCAGCTCGACCAGGTCGGCCAGGGTGGCGTGGTTCAGGTCGCTGCCGCCATGCCATTCCAGCACCTGCGGGTCGAGCAGCGCCCAGTTGTCGCGCGGCAGCACCCGGGTGCCGATGCTGGGCCCGACCGAGACCATGCCCTTGGCCGCCAGCGCCTTGATGGCCTCGCGCAGCACGACGCGGCTGACGCCGTAGCGCTCGGCCAGCAGGGGCTCGCTGGCCATCGGGCCGACCGGCAGCTGGCCGGTGGCGATCTGCCGCCCCAGCGTGTCCACCACCTGGCCGTAGAGGTTCTTGAACCGCGCCACGCCGTTCCCCTCACCTTCCCGCGAAGGTATGATGATATGATAGGGCTGGCAACAGGCAGGCGGGATTTTGAGGGGCCAGTCGCGAGGCGACTTCCGCCAGACGGTGGCTAAGCCGGCTGGCATGGTGAGACCATTCCCGGCCGGCGGCGAGGCCCTGGCCCAGGCTGGGGATTGATTGATCCGGAAGGGGACGGTGGTGTCGTGCCGCATGGCGACGCGGCGTCTGCCAGAAGAATGCAGCCAGGGCAGCTCCCCGGCTGCCCGCTTATCCCAGCACCCTCGGATCGCAGAACCTGATGTGGCGGGTGCGCTTGGTGACCGAAAGGCCTGGGGCCCTCGCGACGGTGGCGCCGGGTGTGTCGATGGTGCTTGACGTCAGTCGCGCAGGACTTGGATGGTGGTGTCGGCGATGGTCTCGGCGAAGCCGTTGCCGAACAGCCCTATCGGCGTTTGGAAGCCTGGCAGCACCTCGCCGGCGAGGACACGCCGTGCCGCCTCGGCGGCTGCCAGCGGGGTGAAGCTGTAGCCATTCACGGTGTCGAGGATGGCCCGGACGGTCTTCCCCCCGGCATCGGTCACCGCGACCGCGGCCTGGTAACGGTTCGCGTCGCGCGCCGCCGCGGAGGGCCCGTCCGGCAGGCTCGCCAGGTCTCCGGTGGGGAAAGCGCTGCCGGAGACGTGGACATAGGTGCCGATATCGGGTGCCTGGAGCCCCCGCCACAGCGTCATCAGGTCGGGCAGGGTGACGGGGAAGCAGGGCACCGGCCCGCTGCCGAAATCGAAGATCCTCGCGGCATCGGGCGAGACCGGCAGCAATGCGCCGCCGACGCGCGCGAGGCGCTCGGATGTCAGGTTCTCGCGCGCGCTGATCGCCGAGCCACGCGACATCGCCCCGGCGACATGCAGCGCGACGTGGATCGTTTGAAGGCGCCCGACCCGCTCGGCAGCCCGGCCTGCCAAGGACCCCAGCATCGCGACGCTGCCGCCGCTGCCGGGCAGCAGCATGACCCCGGCGGCCCGCGCCGGCGCATCGTGGATCGCTGCCAGGCGGTAGCTATCGAGCTCGGCGGCGATGTCGAGATAGTGGACCCCCGCCCGGATGGCCCCGCGCATCAGCGGGTCGGCGGTGCGCAGGAACGGGCCGGCGCAGTTCAGCAGCACCGCGACGTCATGGAGCGCCGCCTCGACCACCGCATCCTCGGCCAGCGCGAAGACCCGGTACTCGACGCCGAGCCTGCGGCCGAGCTCCGCGAGCCCGGTCCCGGACCGCCCGGCGAGGATGGGGTCGAGCCCCGCCGCCATGGCATGGTGGGCCGCCATGCGGCCGGTATAGCCGGTCGCGCCGTAGATCATCAGCCGGGTCATTGCGGGTGCTGCCAGGACTTGAAGACGAACTCGAGGCTGTAGCCGTCCGGGTCCAGGACATTGGCCGCGTAGTAGCGCGGATCGTAATGGAGCCGCGGCCCCGGCGCCCCGTTATCCGTCGCGCCTGCCGCCATCGCGGCGGCATAGGCGGCGTCGACCTCGCCGCGCGAGCGCGCCACGAAGCCGACATGCGCTGCATCGCCCCCGCCGGCATCGCCCCCGCGCAGCCAGAAGAACACGCGCCCGTTCGCCCCGAAGCCCTTGAGGTCGGGATGGCCGGGCGGGCCGTCGCGGCCGTCGTAATCCAGGCGGTCGGTGATGCCGAGCGGCGCCAATGCCGCCTGGTAGAAAGCCACGGCGCGCGCGACGTCGCTGACGGGCAGGAAGATGTGGTCGAGCATGCTGCGTTCTCCTCTAGATGCAGTAGCCGCCGCCGACCTCGATCGACTGGCCGTTGACCCAGCCGAGATCCTCCGCGAGCAGGCTGGCGATGACGCGGCCCACCTCCTCCGCCTCCCCGACGCGGCCGAGCGCCGTCTGCGACGCCAGCAGCGCCTCGAAGGTGTCGTTCAGGCCGCCGCCCAGCTCGGTCCGGATGGCCCCCGGCGACACGGCATTGGCGCGGATGTGGCGCGGGCCGAACTCCTTGGCCATGTAGCGGGTCAGCACCTCCAGCCCGCCCTTGAAGCTGGCATAGGGCGCCACCCCTGCCGTGGCCACCCGCGTGGTGGCGCTGGTCAGGTTCACGATGGCGCCGCCGTCGCGGATCAGCGGCAGCAGCGCCTGGGTCAGGAAGAACGGCCCCTTCAGATGCACAGAGAACAAACTGTCGAACTGGTCTTCGGTGACGGCCTCGATGGGATTGAAGAGCCCGAACCCGGCATTGTTGACGAGGCCGCGCAGGCTGGCGCCGCTCCAGTTTTCCTCCAGCGCGCGCCGCACCGCCTCCCGGAACGCGGGAAAGCTTGCCGTGTCGGCGACATCGAGCGGCAGCGCGACGGCGCGGCCTCCCCGCTGCCCGATCTGCGCCACGACGGCTTCGGCCGCCTCGGGATGGCGGTTGTAGGTCAGGATGACGCCGAGCCCCCGTGCGGCGCAGGCTTGCGCGGCGGCCGCCCCGATGCCGCGACTGCCGCCGGTGATCACAATGGCTTCCATGGTCGATATGCTCCGTTGCCTGGCACGGAAGCTAGGCGACGACCGACCTGCCGCGCGTCGCGGTTCCTCCGCAAATCTTGCCTGATCCTGCTTTTCGGCTTGCCCGTCCCGGCGCGGGCGGGGCAAGGATCGGGCGATGGAACAGCAACTGGCCGAGCTTCGCGCCCTGGCGGCACGGGCCGGAAATCGCAAGACCGAGACCGGCATCCCCCGGGTGGCGATGGTGCAGGGACAGGTGCCCGCGCATGAGCTCGCCGCCTGCTACGACCCGATGGTCAACCTGATCCTGCAGGGCAGCAAGTCGATGACGGTCGGCAGCCAGACCCTGCATTACGATCCGGCGACCTATTTCGTCATGTCGGTCGACCTGCCCGCGGTCGGGGCGGTCCACCCCAGCGCCTCGGGCGATCCCTATCTGGCGGTCAGCCTCACGCTCGACCGCCCGGTGATCGCGGCGCTGCTCACGGATCTGCCCGCGCCGGCGGTGCCGTCGCCCCTGGCGGGCTTCTCGGTGGCCGCCGTGACGCCCGAGCTGCTGGATGCCTGGCTGCGCATGCTGCGCCTGATGGACCGGCCGGGCGATATCCCGGCGCTGGCCCCTGCCTATGAGCGCGAGATCCTCTACCGCGTGCTGCAAGGACCGCAGGCGGCGCTGCTCCGCGACATCGCAACGCCCAGCACCGCGCTGGCGCGGATCAACCTGGCCATCCAGTGGATCCGCCAGCATTTCGCCGAGCCGCTGCGGGTGGAGATGCTCGCCGCCATTGCCGCGATGAGCCCTTCCGCCTTCCACCGCCATTTCAAGAGCGCCACGGCGCTCAGCCCGGTCCAGTTCCAGAAGCGCCTGCGCCTGCTTCAGGCACGGCTGCTGCTGATCAGCGGCGGCCTGAAGGCGAGCGATGTCGCCTTCGACGTCGGCTATGAAAGCGCGACCCAGTTCAGCCGTGAATATGCGCGCTTCTTCGGCGCGCCGCCTGCCAAGGATGCCGCGCGCATTTTCCGCCATCTCCAGCGGGCGGGCAGCACGGACGTGGCGGCCTAGATGACCTTGCCGGGGTTGATCAGCCCCTGCGGGTCCAGCGCCGCCTTCAGACGCTGCATCAGCGCGATCTCGGCCGGGCTGCGCACATAGGAGAGATAGGGCTTCTTGGTCAGGCCGATGCCGTGCTCGGCCGAGACGGTGCCGCCGAATTCCCTGACGGTGTCGTAGACGATCTGGACGATGGCTTCGCGCGGCTGCGGCACGGCACCGGGCAGGCAAGCCACGATATGCAGGTTGCCGTCGCCGATATGGCCGTAGAACAGCGCCACCACCCCGGGCAGCGCCGCCTGCAGCGCCGCCTTGCACTGGACCACATAGTCGTCCATGGCGCCGACCGGCAGGCCGATGTCGAAGGGCTCGTGCGGGCCCAGCACCTGCGGGAATTCGGCGCAGGCGTCGCGCACCCCCCAGAAGGCCTTCACATCGGCGATCGACTGGGCGACGGCGGCATCGACCACGACGCCGGCCTCGGCCTGGCCTTCCAGCCAGGACTGGAAGCGCGGCGCGTCGATCGCCTCCTCCATGCCCTGCGCCTCGACCAGCACGTAGAAGCCATGGCCGGCGCCCACTGGGCTGCGCACGCCCGGCACCTGGCGGGTCACGACCTCCCAATAGTCGGGCCACATCACCTCGAAGGCCGAGAGCAGCGGACCGAGCCCGCGCCGGGCGCCGGCCAGCAGCTCCAGCACCTGGTCGTAGCGGTCCAGCGCGCAGAGCGCCGCCATGGTGCAGCCCGGCTTCGGGAACAGCCGCAGCACGACGCGGGTGATGATGCCGAGCGTGCCCTCCGCCCCGATGAACAGGTGCTTCAGGTCATAGCCGGCATTGTTCTTCAGCATCTTGTTCAGGCCGCCGACGACCGTGCCGTCGGCGAGCACCGCCTCCAGCCCCAGCACCATCTCGCGCGCCATGCCGTAGCGGATGACGCGGTTGCCGCCGGCATTGGTCGAGAGATTGCCGCCGATGGCGCAGGATCCGCGGGCGCCGAGGTCGAGCGGGATGAAGAAGCCGGCCTCCTCGGCCGCCTGCTGGATCGCCTGCAGCGGCGTGCCCGCCAGCACCGTCATGCTGGCCGCCGCCGGGTCGATCTCCAGGATGCCGGTCATCCGCTCCAGCGACAGGGCGATGCCGCCCTCCTCCGGCCGGGCGCCGCCGCAGAGCCCGGTCAGCCCGCCCTGCGGCACCAACGCGCGGCCATGTTCTCCGCAGAGCCGCATCGCGGTTGACACGCCCGCCGTATCGACCGGGCGGATCACCAGCGCCGGGCGCTGCGGCGGCAGGGTGCTCCAGTCCTTCTCATTGCGGGCGGGGACATCGGCCCCCGCCAGCACCGCGGCCGGGCCCAGCGCCTGGCGCAGGGCCTCGACCAGCGCCTGCATCAGCGGCCGGCCTTGAAGGACTGGTAGTCGGCCCAGGCATTGCGCGCGGAATCGCGCAGCATGGCGCCGTCATGCGGCCCGACCACCAGCTTGTAGCCACGCTGGAACAGGCTGCGCCAATCGGCGCCCGCATTCGGCACCGTGCCCATCGGCTTGCCGGAGGCGAGGATGACGTCCTCGAGCTTCGTCACCACCTTGCGGACCTCGGGATGGTCCAGCTGCTCCATGTAGCCGAGCGAGCAGGCCAGGTCGTTGACGCCGATGAAGACGACATCGATGCCGTCCAGCGCGCAGATCTTTTCCGCCTGCTCGGCGGCCGCGCCGCTCTCGATCTGCAGGATGACCAGCGTCTCGTCCTTGGCGGCATGGGCATAGCCGGTCTCCAGCCCGTAGCGCGAGCCGCGCACCACGCTGGCGGCATAGCCGCGGGTGCCGTGCGGCGGATAGCGGCAGGCGCGGATGGCGGCCAGCGCCTCCTCGGCATTCTCGACCGAGGGGATCATGATCGAATTGCCGCCGGCATCGAGGATGCGCTTCAGCCAGACCTGGTCGTTCCAGGGGGCGCGGACGATGCAGGGGGTGCCGCCGGCTTCCGCCGCGCGCAGCGATTCCACCGCCTGGCTGAGCTCGCCCAGCCCATGCTCATGGTCGATGACCAGGAAGTCATAGCCGATATGGCCCATGATCTCGGCATTGACCGTCGCGCCGGTGCCGACCCAGGCGCCGTAGACCTGCTCGCCCGCCGCCAGGCGAGCCTTCAACACATTCTTGGGCAATTTTTTTCTCCAGGGCGTGGCCAGGGTAGGACGGCGGGACGAATCCCGCCGCGCGTTTCATTCCTTCACTGCGCCAGTCAGCGAAGAAACGTAGTAGTCGACGAAGAACGAATAGAAGATGGCGACCGGCAGCGAGCCGAGCAGCGAGCCCGCCATCAGCGCGCCCCACTGGTAGACGTCGCCCTGCACCAGCTCGGTCAGGATGGCCACCGGCACCGTCTTGTTCTCGGACGAGGAGATGAAGGCCAGCGCGTAGATGAACTCGTTCCAGGACAGGGTGAAGGAAAAAATGCCGGCGCTGATCAGGCCGGGCACGGCCAGCGGCAGGGTGATCCGCCGCAGGATCTGCAGCCGCGTCGCGCCGTCGATCAGCGCGCATTCCTCCAGCTCATAGGGGATCGACTTGAAATAGCCGATCAGCAGCCAGGTGCAGAAGGGAATGAGGAAGGTCGGATAGGTCAGGATCAGCGCCATCGGGCTGTCGAACAGCCCGAGCTGGAAGACCATGGTCGCCAGCGGGATGAACAGGATCGAGGGCGGCACCAGGTAGGCGATGTAGATCGCCAGGCCCACATAGGCCGAGCCCTTGAAGCGCAGCCGCTGGATCGCATAGGCCGCCAGCACCGAGGAGACCAGCGACAGCACCGTCGAGCACACCGCCACCAGCATGGTGGTGAACAGCCAATGCGGATAGCTGGTCTCGAACAGCAGCTTCTTGATGTTCGCCAGCGTCGGCGCCGCGACCCAGAACGGATTGAAGTTCTTGTAGTCGTAGAGCTCGGCGTTCGGCTTGAACGTCGTGACCGTCATCCAATAGAAGGGGAAGAGCAGGATGAAGACGAAGATCGCCAGCGGGACATAGACGGTCACCACCCGGCGCTGGCGGGACTGCCAGGACAGCAGGGTGGCGCCGTCATCGGCGGTCGCGGCCTTAGTCATTGGCTTCTCCCTGCTGCCACTTGCGGCGGGCCAGCGCGAAATAGCTGAAGAGGGTGGCGAGGATCAGGAAGGGGATCATCGAGACCGCGATCGCCGCGCCCTCGCCGAGCTGCCCGCCCGGGATGCCGCGCTGGAAGGCCAGCGTCGCCATCAGATGCGTCGAGTTGATCGGCCCGCCGCGGGTGATGGCATAGACCAGCTGGAAGTCGGTGAAGGTGAACAGCACCGAGAAGGTCAGCACCACCGCCAGGATCGGCATCAGCAGCGGCGCCGTGATCCGGGTGAAGCGCTGCCAGCTCGAGGCGCCATCCAGCAGCGCCGCTTCATACAGCGAGGGCGAGATGGTCTGCAGACCCGCGAGAAGGCTGATCGCCACGAAGGGAATCCCGCGCCAGACATTGGCGAAGACCAGCGACCACCGCGCATGCCAGGGCGTGCCGAGGAAGTCGATATAGGTGTCGCGCCATCCCAGCACGTCGACCAGGATGTAGGAAATAATCGAGAACTGGGCGTCGAACATCCACCAGAAGGCGATGGCGGACAGCACCGTCGGCACGATCCAGGGCAGCAGGATGATGGCGCGCAGCAGCGACTTGAACGGGACATTCTCGTTCAGCAGCAGCGCCAGCCACAGGCCCAGCCCGAATTTCAGCACCGTCGCGACGGTCGTGTAGAAGACCGTGTAGAACACCGCCCCCCAGAAGACGCGGTCATACCAGAGGGATTCGAAATTCTCGAAGCCGACGAAGCTGCCGCCGCGGCCGATATGGGTGTCGGTGAAGGCCAGCCAGATGCCCAGGCCCAGCGGATACGTCAAAAAGACCATCAGCAGGCCCAGCGCCGGCGTCAGGCAGGCGATGATCAGAAAACCCTTCGAATCCAGCAGCCGCGCCAGCCAGCCCTGGTTGATCTGCGGCCGTCGCCAGTTGGTGGCCGGCGGCAGCTCCGGCCCCGGCCGGGTCGAGGGTGCGGTTGTGGACATCAGTCGGTCTCCCTCACGGCAAGCTTCGGGGCCACCAGCTTCGGGGCCACCAGCTCCCGGGCAGCCGGCCGCGGGGTCTCCCCCGCGGCGGCGTCACGCTGCGCCATCCGCCGCTCAGCGGTAATAGCGGCGGGCGCGGCGCTCGGCCTCGCGCACCGCCTCTTCCGGCGTCGACTGGCCGGAGGAGGCGGCGGCGAACATCTGCACCACCACGTAATCCGCGGCCACCGACCCCGAGGCCTGGCTGATCGGCCCCTTGTAGCCCGACCAGAACTCCACCGTGTTGGTGTCGCGATAGACGGCGAGCTTCGGGTCGACCTTCCAGACCTCGGCCTCGGCATAGGCGGCCAGCGGATGCGACCAGTAGCCGCCGCAGCCATTCAGCCAGGTCTCGTACTGCTCGGCCTCCATCATGAAGCGCAGGTATTCCTTGGCGGCATTGGGGAAGCGGGTGTGCTTGAACACCATGGCGTTCAGCAGCAGCACGTTCTCGGCCATCTTGCCGCCGGGGGCGAAGGGCATGCGCGCCATGCCGGTATCCTCGGCGATGGCGGCGGTCTTCGGGTCGTTCTTCAGCGAGAAGTACATCGAGACGCCGTTCTGCGTCAGCCCGATCTCGCCGGCCGCATAGGCGCGGTTGTTGTTGATGTCGCCCCAGGACAGCGTGCCGGGGATGAAGGTCTGGTACAGCTCGCGGGCATAGCGCAGCGCGTTGATCGTCTGCGGGCTGTTGATGGCGACCTTGCCGGCCTCGTCCACCACCATGCCGCCATGGCTCCACAGCAGCCAGTTGCAGAAGGCATTGCCGTCGCCCACCGCATTGCCCAGCGCGAAGCCGGCCGGGTGGCCGTTCTTCTTCAGCGCCTGGCAGGCCTTGAGGAAATTCTCATGGTCGGTCGGCAGGGTGTCGTAGCCCGCCTCCTTCAGCCAGGAGATGCGGTAGACGCAGGGGCCGCCGGAGCCGCCCATCGGCAGCGCCACCCACTGCTCGGTGCCCCACTTCTTGCCGAAGCGCTGCGGCAGCGCCAGCCAGCCGCCGTATTTCTGGCCGAGATAGCCGGCGAGCTCCGACAGGTCGAGCACCTTGTCGGCATAGATATGCGGGTCGTCGGCCCAGGCCACCACCACGTCGGGGCCGGCGCCGGTATTGGCGGCGACCGCGGTCTGCGGGCGGAGGTCCTCCCAGCCGGCAAAGTCCACGCGCACCTGCACGCCGGTCTGCGCGGTGAACTTGGCGGTGTTGGCACGGAACACCGTCTCGTCGGCATCGACGAACTTGGTCGGGCGCAGCACGCGCAGCGTGGCGCCGCTTTCGATCGGAGCAGCCGGCGGGGTGGCATTGCCGAGCGGGATGGCGGCGCGGGCGCGGCCAGGGGCCGCCATCCCGGCCGCGAGCGCGCCAGCGCCCAGGCCCAAGGCGCCACGACGGGTCAGGTCATGCATTCTCGTCGTCCTCCAGACGGGCGGCACCGTTCAATCGGTGTCTCGCCGAAATTTAAGAAAGGCCGGGGGAAGGTATTCCCCCGGACCCCCATCTATTTTTATTCGTTAAGCGGCATTCAGGCGGTGGCCGGTTTCGCCGTGGAACAAATGCGCCAAAGCGGGGTCGGGCAGGACGTGGATGGTCTCGCCGACGCGGGCGGTGATGCGCTCGCGGAAGGCGCCCGTCACCGCCACGCTGCCAGCCTTGCCGCTGACCTGAGTCTCGGAGCCGGTGGGCTCGATCAAGGTCACCACCAGCGGGATGCCCTCGGCCACCAGGGACAGGTGCTCGGGGCGGAAGCCATAGGTGGCGCGCTGGCCCTCGGTGGCGCGGGCATCCGGCGGCAACGGCCAGGCCTGGCCGCCGCCATCCGGCTGGAAGGCGCCGCCCGTCACCACGCCCGGCAGCAGGTTCATCGCCGGCGAGCCGATGAAGCCGGCGACGAAGACATTGGCCGGCCGGTCATACAGCTCCAGCGGCGCGCCGATCTGCTCGACATGACCGCCATGCATGACGACGATCTTGTCAGCCATGGTCATGGCCTCGATCTGGTCATGCGTCACATAGATCGTCGTGGTCTTCAGCCGCTGGTGCAGGTCCTTGATCTCGGCCCGCATCTGCACGCGCAGCTTGGCGTCCAGGTTGGACAGCGGCTCATCGAACAGGAAGACCTGCGGGTGGCGGACGATGGCGCGGCCCATGGCGACGCGCTGCCGCTGCCCGCCCGACAGCTGCCGCGGATAGCGGTCCAGCAGCGCCTCCAGCCCCAGGATGCGGGCGGCGCGCTTCACCTCGCTGTCCATCACCTCGGCCGGGGCCTTGGCCAGCTTCATCGAGAAGGCCATGTTGTCCCGCACGGTCATATGCGGATAGAGCGCGTAGTTCTGGAACACCATGGCGATGTCCCGGTCCTTCGGCGGGACGTCGTTGACCACGCGGCCGCCGATCGAGACCTGCCCGCCCGAGATATTCTCGAGGCCGGCGATCATCCGCAGCAGGGTGGACTTGCCGCAGCCCGAGGGGCCGACCAGGACCACGAACTCGCCATCGGCGATGTCCACGTCGACGCCATGCAGGATGGCGGTGCTGCCGAAATTCTTGCGGACGTCGCGGATATCGACCGTCGCCATCGTTCAGCGATCGCTCGCGGCGCGGGGCGGCATGGGCAAAGCGCAGCCCTGCCCGTTTGCGCTATGGCGCATCAGCATCTCCCTCGGAATCCCTCTGGCCAAAAGCTCTGACGGCCTGGCTCGCCGGAAGCTTAGGATTAACCGGCGGATGATTGCAACACACGCTCTACCGCGCCGCGGCATGCGCCCCGCAGCGCAGCAAAAAGAAGCTGGCCGCCAGGATGACAGGCGGGTAACAGACGCAGGACGCCCGCCTGTCGCCGGCGCCTTCCCCAGCGGAGACCCTTGGCCCGCAATGCCCGACGCCCTGCCCAGCAGCCCGCGCCTCGGCATGGTCGCCGGCATCGCCGCCATGCCGCGCTACCGGCCGGCGGCTGGCGGCCAGGGCTGGCGCGCCGCCCCGCTGCGGCGGCTGGCCAAGCCCTGGGCCCTGGCGACCGCGCCGCTGCTGGCGCGCGCGCCGCTGTTCCCCTGGCGCCTGGCCCGCGCCACCCGCCGCCTGGCCGAGGGCGGGACGGCCGGCCTGCCGCTGGCCCATGCCGAGCGGTTCTTCGGCCCCGACCTGCGGCTGCAGCTCGACCCAAGCCGGCTGCGCTGGCAGCTGATGGACACGGTGACCGATGGCCGCCGCATCCACCACCTGGCCCAGGCCTTCCTCGATGGCGGCGACTGGACCGGCGCGCGGGAGCCGCTGGCCGGCAGCGTGGTGCAGCAGGAAATGGCTGCGCTGCTCGACACCACGCGCCCCCTGCAGGACAGCCCGATCTACCGCTACATGCTGGCCCGCATCGCCGAGGGCCGGCCGGAGCAGCGCAACGCCGTGCGCCTGGCCACGCCCGCGCTGATCGACGCCTATTTCGCGCATTACCGCGGCCTCGCCGCCCGCCTCCGCGCCGAAGGTTTCCTGGCGCGCGAGGCGCTGGACCGGCGCTTCGCCGCCTCCCCCCTGCGCAGCGCCGCGATCGAGCGGCGGGAGGGCGAGGTCGGCATCGCCATCGGGCCGGAAGGCGAGGTCCTGCGGCTGCTGGGCGGGCGGCATCGCACGGCGCTGGCGCAGCTGCTCGGGCTGCGGCGCATCCCGGTGCGCGTCCGGCTGGTGCATGCCCGCTGGCTGCAGGCCGAGACCGGCCGCCAGGGCCTGCCGGCGCATCAGGCGCTGCTCGCGGGGCTGCACCGCCTGGCGGGCTGAGCTCGGCCCCTTGCCGGCGCCGATCCCCAGGATTATTTTGCGGCCTCATCGTTAGCAAGCTACATGTGAGATGGCTACCCACCCCACCGAATCCGCCCTGCGCGCCGCCTTCCTGACCGAGCTCTCTGTCTCCGGCCGCAAGCTGCGCACCCTGTTCGACGCCATCGTCCGCAAGCGCGGCCTGACCCTGGCGCGGGCCCGGCTGCTGCTGCATCTGCGCCAGCACGGCGCCACCCGCCAGGGCGAGCTGGCCGCGGTGCTGGAGCTCGAGCATCCGACGGTGGTGCGGCTGCTGGACGGGCTGGAGAAGCAGGGGCTGATCGCCCGCCATGCCGTCGAGGGCGACCGCCGCGCCAAGCTGGTGGCCATCACCGAGGCGGCGGCCCCCACCGTCGCCGAGCTGGAGCAGCTGATCGCCGAGCTGCGCGGCACCCTGCTCGCGCCGATCCCGGAGGCCGACCTGGCCACCGCCAGCCGGGTGCTGGCCATGCTGGTGCGCGGCATCGAGGCGATGGGCGCCGCCCAGCCGCCCCGATGAGCGGCGCGGCGCCCCCGCCCCCGGCCGATCCGACGCTGCAGCGGACCATCCTGTGCATCGCCGCCTCGGCGCTGCTCTGGACCACCCAGGGGCTGGGCATGAACCTGGTGGCGGCCAACACCACGCAGATCCAGGGCGCGCTGGGCGCCACGCTGAACGAGACCAACTGGCTGATCGCCGCCTATATGGCGCCCAATGTCAGCCTGACCATCCTGCTGACCAAGATCCGCACCCAGATCGGGCTGCGCCGCTTCGCCGAGATCAGCCTGGGCGTCTTCGTCGCCGCCGCGCTGCTGCATCTGCTGGTCTATGACCTGGGCTCGGCGGTGGCGGTTCGGTTCCTGGCCGGCTGCGCCGCCTCGCCGATCTCGTCGCTGGCTTTCCTCTACATGCTCGACGCCTTCGGGCCGGCCAGGAAGATGAGCTGGGGGCTGAGCCTGGCGCTGACCCTGTCCTCGGCGATGCCGACGCTGGCGCGGCTGATCTCGCCGCCGCTGCTCGACATCGAGCAATGGCACGGCCTCTCTGTGCTGGAGGTCGGGCTGGCGCTGATGGCCCTGGCCACCGCCTGGCTGCTGCCGCTGACCCCGGTGCCGCGGGCCAAGGTGCTGCACTGGCTGGATTTCGTCAGCTATCCGCTGGTGGCGGCCGGCTTCGGGCTGCTGGCGGTGGTGCTGGCGCTGGGCCGGCTCTACTGGTGGTTCGAGGCGCCCTGGATCGGCGTGTGCCTGGCGCTGGCCTTGCTCTGCATCGCGCTCGCCGTCGCCATCGAGCTGACGCGCGAGGCGCCGCTGATGAATTTCCGCTGGCTCGGCAGCCCCGAGATCATCCATCTGACGCTGACCCTGCTGCTGTTCCGCATCGTGCTGTCGGAGCAGACCTCGGGCGCCTATGGTCTGTTCCAGACGCTGGGCCTGCTGAACGAGCAGAGCGCCACGCTCTATGCCGTCATCCTGGCGGCCAGCGTCATCGGCGGGCTGCTCTGCGGCGCGCTGCTGAAGCCCACGCGGGTCGCCTCGCTGCATGCGGTGGCGCTGGGCTGCATCGCGCTGGGCGCCTTCATGGACAGCCAGGCGACCAGCCTGACCCGGCCTGGGAACATGCTGCTGTCGCAGGCGCTGATCGCCTTCGGCGGCGCGCTGTTCCTGCCGCCGGCGACGCTGGACGGGCTGACCCGCACCATGCGCCAGGGCCCCACCTACATCACCAGTTTCCTGACTGTTTTCCTGTTCACCCAGAGCCTCGGCGGGTTGTTGGGCAGCGCCTTGTTCGGCACCTTCGTCACGCTGCGCGAAAAATTCCATTCCAGCCAGATCGTCGAGCAGATCGTCCTGACCAATCCGCAGGTGGCCGAGCGGGTCCGCCAGCTGGCCGGCGCCTATGGCCATGTGCTGACCGACAGCCGGCTGCTGAACGCCGAGGGCCTGGCCCTGCTGGCGCAGACCGCGACGCGCGAGGCCAATGTGCTGGCCTATAACGACGCCTTCCTGCTGGTCGCGGTGATTGCCAGCCTGGCGCTGCTCGCGCTTTTCCTCCACACCGCCTTCGGCCATTGGCGCGCCCGCCTCCAGGCGCGCGCCGATCGCCCGGCATAGAACAGCGACCATGGCCAAAGCCCTGCATCTCAGCCGCACCCTCGCCATCCTCCTGGTCGGCCTCGCCGGCGCCCTGGCGGTGCTCTACGCCTGGCGCCTGCCACCCTTCGAAAGCGCCGTGCAGACCACCGAGAACGCCTATGTGCGCGGCCAGGTGACGGTGATCAGCCCGCAGCTGGCAGGCTATGTCACCGAGGTGCCGGTGGCCGATTTCCAGAGCGTCCATGCCGGCGACCTGCTGGCCAGGATCGACGACCGCATCTACGCGCAGCGCCTGCGCCAGTCGCAGGCGGCGCTGGCCGTGCAGCGCGCCACGCTGGACAACGCCACCCAGGCCCAGGCCAGCGCCGAGGCGCGGATCGAGGCCGCCGAGGCAGGCCTCGCCGCCGCCCGCACCGCGCTCGACACGGCGAGCTCCACCGACCGGCGGGTCGAGGCGCTGCTCGGCCGCGGCGTCTCGACGCAGAGCGCCGCCGACCAGGCGCGCGCTGCGCTCGCCCAGGCGCGGGCCGCGCTGCAGCAGGCCGAGACCACGCTGGAGGTCGCCCGCCAGGACCTGCAGAGCGTCCGCGTCAACCGCAAGTCGCTCGAGGCCGGCATCGACAATGCCGAGGCGGCGCTGCGCCTGGCCGAGATCGACCTGCAGAACACCCGCATCCTGGCGCCGCAGGACGGGCGGCTGGGCGAGATCGGCGTCCGCCTCGGGCAATATGTCACCGCCGGCAGCCAGCTGGCCGCGCTGGTCCCCGGCAATCCCTGGGTGGTGGCGAACTTCAAGGAAACCCAGCTGCACGGCATGCGCCCGGGCCAGGCCGCGAGCTTCACCGTCGACGCGCTGCGCCATGCACGCCTCACCGGCCATGTCGAGCGGTTTTCTCCCGCCACGGGCTCGGAGTTCAGCGTGATCCGCGCCGACAATGCGACGGGCAACTTCACCAAGGTGGCGCAGCGGCTGCCGGTGCGGATTTCGATCGATCCCGGCCAGCCGCTGGCGGAATCGCTGGCGCCCGGCATGTCCGTCGTCGTCAGCATCGACACCGACGCGCGTTGATGTCGCCCGACGCGCCCTGGCAGGTCGCGACCGACGACCATCTGCTGCGCTTTCAGCCGGGCGGCCGCGTGCTGCAGGTGACCTTCGACCACCTGAAGCCGCATCGTGGCCGCGACGGGCTGCCGGAACCCTGGGGCTGGCGCTTCGCCATCCAGAATGGCTGGTCGATCCTCGGCATCGCCTCGCTGAAGCCGGTCTGGTTCCGTGAAGCGGCGCTGCACGCGGCGCTGCTGCGCCTGCGCGACGGCGGCTTTTTTCAGGCCTTCGACCGCGTGGTCTTCGCCGGCAGCTCCAAGGGCGGCTTCGGCGCGCTGGTCTTCGCCTCGCTGGCGCCGGGTGCCACGGTCATCGCCATCGACCCGCAATCGACGCTGGATCGCGGGCTGGTGCCCTGGGAGACGCGCTATCCGCTGGGCGACTGGGCGCCGCCCTTCCGCGACGCGGCCGAGGAACTGGCGACGGCGTCCCGCATCTGGCTGCTGCACGACCCGCATTTCGATCTCGACCGCCGCCATGCCGACCGGCTGTCCGCGCCGGGGCTGCGGCTGCTGCCCTGCCGCCATCTCGGTCACGGGCTCGCCGAAAGCCTGCAGAAAATAGAAATCCTGGGGCCGGTGATGCGCGGCTTCACCGAAGGCACCCTGGACGAGGCCGGCTTCTGGGCGCTGTACCGCACCCGCCGAAAGCTTGTGCGCTATCCCCGCGCGCTCTTCGCCCATGCCCTGGCGCGCCGCCATTTCCGCCTGGCCGAGCGGATGGCCCGGCTGCTGGCCACGCAGCGCGAGGATGGCCACTGGTTCCTGGCCCGCGCCGCGCTGTTCGAGGCGGCGGCGGGCGATGACGCGGCTTTTCTGCGCGGCTTGGCGATGATGCAGAAGGCGGATCGCTAAAGCGCCTCGCCTCCCCCATGCCCGTTGCGCGCCGTTGGGATGCACCATTCCTCCCCCCGCTCCGTCCGCACATATTCTGGCCAGCGCAGGTCGGTCGGGGGATCGAAATCGGCCGGCAGCAGCGGCCCGACCCATTGGGTGCCGCCGATGCCGCCGCCGGTGCGCTCGCGGAATTCGGCTTGCGCGGCCGCCAGCGTCTCCGGCCGCGTCGCCAGGTCGACATAGGTCAGCGCCATGGTCTTCGCCGCGACGAACATCCCTGGATCGACCGCCGCCGGCAGCCCGCCCAGCGCGTTGTAGGCCCAGTTCGGATAGTCGTAGCCGCCCTGGGGCGCGCGCATCCGCGGCCGGCCGGCGAGCAGGCGCACGGTGGGCGCGTGCCAGGAGTAGTCGACATAGTCGTCGGCGCTGAGATGCTGCTGCCAGGGCGGTAGGGCATGGCGCAACGTGGCCTCGAACTCCGCCGGCGGCATCAGGCGGGAGACATTGGCGATGAACGGATCGTCCATCGGCGCCAGGCCCAGATTCTTCTGGATCTCGCGGCCGAAGGCCTTGGCGTCCTCGCCATAGACCGGGGCGCCGACCGCCTGGAGGTTCGCCCAGGTCAGCTCGGTCAGCGCGGTGTTGGGCAGGCCGACGCGGGTCTTGGTCACCCAGCGGACGAAGGCGCGGCAGCCGGTGACGGCGGCGGCGTGGCGGGCATTCTGCGCCAGGACGCGCCAGATCTGCTCCTGGATGGCGATGGAAGACGCGCGCCAGGAATACTGGATCTGGCTGAAGCGTGGCGCCAGGTTGTCGGAGGTCGCGCCGCCGTCGCCCAGGACGAACTCGTTCAGCGTCCAGGAGCCGCTGTGCGGGAACATCGCCTCCTTGGTGTATTTCGTCGTCGTGTACATCAGGCACAGCGCGTCGAGCGCGCCGGGGGCGCGGGCGACGGCGTGGCTCATGTCGATCGGCATCAGCGACTTGTCGACCCAGCGCTCCGGCGCCTCGGCCTCGAAGCTGATGACGGCGCTCCAATAGGCGCCGAAATGGGTTTCCGCCGTCACCGTGTTGGCCGGCCAGGGATGCCAGCAGACGACGGCGTCGAGGTCGTCGAAATAGCCCTTGGCGGCATGGATCGGCTTGGAGCCGCAGACCTTCTCGGCCGGCTCGCCGAAGAGCTTCAGCCGCGCCTGCACGCCATGCTGCTGGAAGGCCGCCTTGGTCGCCAGCATGGCGGCGAGCGACGCGGTGCCCAGCATCGAATGCGGGTCGGTATGGCCGGCGGCATAGGGGTGCAGGCCTTCGCGCGGCGCCTCGTAAGGGGTGACCTGCTGCGAGTTGCCGGGAACCGCGTCATACTCGGAAAAACCGGCCAGGACCGGGCCGCTGTCGCCCCAACGGGCGCAGAAGGCGGTGGGCATCGCGCCGGAGCCGAGCTCGACGTCGAAGCCTTCCTCGCGCAGGATCTCGCCATAGGCGGCGACCGACTTGTATTCGCGCCAGGCCGGCTCGGCGAAAGCCCAGATGCGCTCGTTGAAGGCCGAGAGCCGCGCCTGATTGGCGTCCAGCCAGGCCTGCGCGGTGGCGCGGATGGCGGCGGTGTCGGTCATGCGAAGTCCCCCCTGCTGCCCCGCGATGGTGGCGCGGTGGAGAGACCCCGGCAAGATGGCGGCTGGCGAAAAGCCCAGCGCCGCGCGACGGAAAAACGTTCCGATATCGCGTGGCGATATCTAGCGGTTGACCAGGATCAGGGTGATCAGCACCGCCGTGGCACCTCCGAAGAAGACGATGGCGATGACGATGTTCTCCAGCGCCGAGACCGACAGCCAGGTGCCGGCGACGCGGCCCACGACATTGGCGACGCCGCCGCGGGGCGCGCCGTCGCCGGCGATGGGATAGCCGCAGGAGGGGCAGGCCAGCGCCTTGTCGGAGACGCGGTGGCTGCATTCGGGGCAGGTCATCAGGGCCATCGGCGCGTCCTCTCGTGTTTATCCCGGCGGTGCCGGGTGAATGATGAACTCCACCCGGCGGTTGCGCTGCCGCCCGGCCGGGTCGTCGCCGCCATCGGGGCGGGCATTGGGCACCACGGGGCGGGCCTCGCCATAGCCGATGGTGCGCAGCCGCGCGGCCGCCACCCCCTGGCGCTGCAGCCAGAGCCGCACCGCGGCGGCGCGCCGCTCCGACAGCGCCTGGTTGTAGCCGTCGCTGCCATGGGAGTCGGTGTGGCCCTGGATCTCCACCGGCGACCGCGCATAGGCGCGCAGGATTTCGGTCAGCTGCGCCAGCACCGGGCGGGCATCGGCGCGGATCTCGGCGCGGTCGAAATCGAAGAGCACGTCGCCGGGCAGCGCGATGCGGATGGTGTCGCCGGCTTTCTCGGCGCCCAGCGCGGTCAGCAGCGCCTCGGTGCGCGGGCGCAATCTGCTTTCCACCTCGCGAAGGCGGAAGCTGGATTCCGCCGGCGCGGGCGTCAGGCGGCTTTCGGCGGCGCGCGGGGCGAAGCGGCTGTCGGGCATGGCGTAAGGCCGCCAGACCGGCGCCGGCAGCGCCGCCTCGCGGAAGGTGCTGGGCCGCTCCGACAAAGGCTGCGCGACCGCGACAGCAGGCAGCAACAGCAGGGCGGCAACCCGGACAAGCATCACGGCGCGGCGGGCAGCGGGATCCGCAGCGACAGGCCAGGCGCCGAGATGTCGCTGGCATCCTGGCCATCGTTGAAGACCAGCGTCACCTCGCGCGTCTCCGGCGGCAGGAAGCCCGGGAAGACCAGCGCGCCTTCCATGCTCTGGCCGTTGCGGATGCGCAGGTCGCGATTCTCGGCCGGCTGGCGCAGCGACAGCCGCTGGTCCTCGCCGAAGCGGAGATAGGTGGGCTCGTTGGCCAGCATCACCGAATTGGTCTGCCGGCTGTCGAAGGAGGCGATGATGGTGACCACCACCGCATCCTCGCCGCGCTCGATCGAGCGGGCGACGATGGTGACGCCCAGCGGCACGCTGGCCTGGGCGCGCACCGGCACTGCAGCGGAAGCGGCCGGCGCCTGGGCCGCGGCGGACAGGCTGAGCAGGCCGCAGAAGGCCAGCGCCGTCCCGAGGACGATCGGTCGTGTCACGGCAATCTCTCCCAAGGCCGCGCCTTCGGGCGCTGGCGTCATGGCCGAGAGAAAGCAGCGCCGCGCCGGGCTGGCCAGGGGCCGTGGCCGGCATCTCGCGCGGATGTCATGGCCAGGCGCGGGCCGCGCGGGAATGTGACGCGGGGCTCAGCGCGCGCGGCGGCCGGCGACCTCCTCGACGGCGCCCCGGGTGTCGGCGGCCAGGCGCGAGAGGTCGATCATGGTGACCGTGATCTCCTCCGCCGCGGTGGCGTTGGACTGGCCGATGCGGGTCAGCACGGCGACGCGCTCGTTGATCTCGGCGACCATGGCCTGCTGCTGCTCCATGGCGATGGCCGTCGCGCCGGAGAGGCGGGCGCTGTCATTGACCAGCACCTCGAGCTCGTCCATCGCCACACCCACCGCGGCCGCCGTGCCGCTGCCCTGGCGCGAACGGCGGCCGGCCAGCACCACCACCTCGGAAATCTCCTGCGCCAGCGCCTCGCTGCTGACGGCCAGCTGGCGCACCTCCTCGGCGACGACGGCCAGGCCCCGGCCATGCTCGCCGGCACGGGCCGCCTCGATCGCCGCGTTGATCGCCAGGATATTTGTTTGAGTTGCCAACTTCCCGATCGTCGCCGCGATGCGCGTCACCCGCTCGGTGTCGTCGCTGACGGCATCGACCAGCATGATCAGGTTCTGCACCTTCGCCAGGCTCTCGGCCAGCAGCGCCTTGGCGCGCTCCATGCGGTCATGGCTGTCCTGGATGGCGCCATTGACCTCGCCGATGGCGCCGGTGCTCTGCGACAGGGCTTCGGCCACCTGCTGCAGCTCGCCCAGCTGGGTCATGCTGCCTTCGGAAACCTGGCCGATGGCGCCCGAGGCCTGCTCGGTGGAGATGGCGGTGCGCCGCGCCCCCTCCAGCGCCTGCTCGACCAGCCGCATGGTGCCCTGCAGGTTCTCGCGGAAGACCAGCACGGCGCGCGCCATCTCACCGACCTGGTCGGCGCGGGCGGCCTCGGGCACCGGGGTTTCCACCTCGCCGCGGGCCAGCCGCTCCATGGCGCCGGCGATGCGGCCGAGCGGACGCGCGGTCAGCCGCACCAGCACCAGCCAGGTCAGGCCGAGCCCGACCAGGCCGAAGCCGAAGCCCGCCAGCGTCATCTGCTGCGACCAGCCGGAGACGGCGATGGCGCGGGCCAGGTTGCGGTCGGCATCCAGATGGCCGATGCGCCGCGCCTCGGCCGCCAGCCGGTCGAGCGGCACCGAATGGTCGATCCAGGCGGCATGCAGCGCGGTGAAGCGGTCGCGCTCGTTGGCGCGCAGCGCGTCATGCACCTGGCGGGCGAAATCCGGCATGGCTTGCATGACGTCGCGGGCGCCGCCCAGCAGCAGCGGGTCGATCCGCCCGCCATAGACGGCGGTGAGCTTGCCATAGGCCTGCACGGCGATCTCGCTGTTGCGCAGGATGCGGCGGGCGACGGTCGGCGCCGGGTCGACATCGGCCACCGCGCTGGCGAAGGCGCCGCCCATGCGGGCGACGACGGTGGCGAATTCATCCACCGCGTCGGTGGCCGCCCGATCGGCCACCGCCAGGTCGAGGATGATGGCGTCCTGCTCGCGGTCGATCAGCAGCGCGCCGCCGGCCAGCACGGCGAGGACGGCGAGCATCAGCGCGACGATGGCCATGGCGCGGGTGCGGATGCGGCCGGTCCAGCCGCGCAGCCGCGCCAGACGGGGCCGGGACGCTGGCCCGCTCATGCCGCCGCGCCGCCCTGCTGTTCCGCGATGCCCCGCTGCCGGCCCATGCCCGCGCCCCCCCCTGATGGCGCGCAGCATACAGGAGCGTGGCCGGCCAGCGAACCCCTTGCCCGACCTTGCCACGGCCGAAGCCCCAAAAGGCCCAGCGCCTGATGGCCTGAGGTGGGATCACCGGAAAGCCTGAATCACGCGATCGGACCAAGAGCCAGGACACGTTGTCTTCGTCTTTTCGAAGACGACCTGTCCTAGCGGCCGAACCCGGCCGAGCCCTGGCCGGCGAAGGGCACCACCCCGGCGGGCCAGGCGCCCGCATCCGCGCCGGCCAGCAGCCCGTCGCCGAGCTGCGCCGCCGGGCCCGGCCGGCCGAAAAGCGGGCCCTGGCCGCGCTCGCAGCCCAGGCTGAGCAGGCGCTGCAGCCCGGCCTCGTCCTCCAGCCCCTCGGCGGTGGTGCCGAGGCCGAGGCCGCGCGCCAGGGCGATGATGGCGGCGGCATAATCGGCGCCATCCGGGTCGCCGGCGAAGCTGGCATCGATCTTCAGCCGGTGCACGCGCATCTGCTTCAGCGTCGCCAGATGCGCGCCGCCCGAGCCGAAATCGGCCAGCGACAGGCCGATCCCCGCGGCCCGCAGGGCCGCGACCACCTGGCGGGCGATGCGGTGGTCGCGCAGTCGGGCGGCCTGGCCGATCTCCAGCTCCAGCCGCGCCGGCGCCAGCCCGGTCTCGGCCAGGATGGCCAGCAGCTGGCGCGGCAGCCGGGCATCGAGCAATTGCTGCGCCGGCAGCGGCAGCGCGACCTGCAGCGGCAGCGGCCAGCCGGCGGCATCCTGGCAGGCCTGGCGCAGCATCTGCATGAAGAGCTCGCCCGCCAGCCCGCCCTCGCCCACCTGCTGCAGGAATTCATCCGGCGGCAGCAGCCCGCGCTCCGGGTGCTGCCAGCGCGGCTGCACCTGCAGCGCCACCAGCCGGCGCGAGCCCAGCGCCACCACCGGCTGGTAATGCGCCAGCATCTCGCCGCCGGCGATGGCGCCGCGCAGCCGGGCCTGGTCGCGGGCGCGCTGGCGCAGCGCTCGCTCCATCTCGCCGGTGAAGAAGCGGAAGCCGCCATGGTGGTCGCGCGGATGCTCGCCCCGGTGGTCGCCCCGGTGGTCCCCGCCGGGGTCGCGCTTGGCATGGTACATGGCGAGGTCGGCGGCGCGGATCAGCGCCTCGGCCTCCGCCCCGTCGCCGGGGGCGAGGGCGATGCCGATGCTGCCGCCGAGCTCGGCCGAGATATCGCCCAGCGCGATGGGCAGCGACAGCAGGCGCAGGATGGCCTCCGCCTGGTCCGCCAGCCCGGGCGTGTCGGGCAGGATGAGGGCGAATTCATCGCCGCCGAGGCGCGCCACCATGGCATCCGGCGGCACCGCGCGCTGCAGCCGCAGGGCCAGCGCCACCAGCACGGCGTCGCCCACCGCATGGCCATGCAGGTCGTTGATCGGCTTGAATTGGTCGAGGTCGATGAAGAACAGGGCGCAGCGGCCGCCCTCGGCCAGCAGCCGGGTCAGCCGCGCCTCCAGCGCGCGGCGGTTGGGCAGGCCGGTCAGCGAATCGGCGGCCGCCAGCTGCTCGATCCGCTCCTCGTTGGCCTTCTGCGCGGAGACGTCGCGCACCACCGAGACCAGCTCGCGCGGGGCGCCGGTGGCCGGGTCGCGCACCAGGCGCAGGCTGGCCTCGACCCAGACGGTGCGGCCATCGGCGCGGATGACGCGGTTGCGGCCGCGCTGGTCGCCCTCCCCGGCGGTGACCCGGCGCAGCCTTTCGCGGACGATGCCGAGGTCGGCGGGATGGACGAAGAGGAAGGTGGAGATGCCGACGAGCTGCTCCGGCTCGTAGCCGAGCAGGCCGCGCGCGGCGGGCGAGACATAGGTGCGCGTCCCGTCCAGCTCCAGCCGGACGATCATGTCGGTCGCATGCTCGGCGATCAGGCGGTGGAGCGCCTCGCTGCGGTGCAGGGCGTCGATCTCGGCGGCCGAGGGGCGCGCGCCGGCGATCTTCCACAGCAAGCGCGCCAGGCTGGTCAGCAGCCTGCGAGGCAGCGAGGCGTTCATCCCGGCTGAGCTCCTCTGCCGCCCTTGCGGGCCCTGCTGCCAGAAGGTTTCGTGGCGCGTCCTGCGCCGCCCAAGCCCAGGCGGCGGCCGCGCCAGCCTAGGGCGCCGTTCGCTAACGCCTCCTTAATCGCGGCCCGGCGCGGCGGGCCTCGATATCGGAGACTTGTCAGGTTTTGTCAGGAAGTCCGGTCCGGGCCGGCGGTGCGGCCCGGACCGGCGCGCGCCGGTCAGCAGACGAAATCGGCCTCGGCCACCGGCTCGCCGCGGGCGACGCGGTCGATATTGCCCCACATCTGCAGGATGGTGCTTTCGAAGTTGTCGGCGGCCATGGCGGCGATATGCGGCGTCGCCACCACATTCTCCATGGTCAGCAGCGGATGGTCGAAGGGCACCGGCTCGGTCTCGTAGACATCGGTCGCAGCGCCCAGGATCTCCTTCGCCCGCAGCGCCTCGACCAGGTCGCTCTCGATGACGACGCCGCCGCGCGCGACATTGATCAGCACGGCCGAGCGCTTCATCGACTGCAGCGCGCGGCGGTCGATCATGCCCGCCGTCTGCGGCGTCATCGGGCAATGCAGCGAGACCACGTCGGCCTCGGCCAGGATGGTGGCCAGGTCGGCGAACTCGACGCCCAGCGCCTGCTCCTCCGCCTCCGCCAGGCGGCGGTTCTTGGTGTAGAGGATGCGGCCGCCGAAGGGCCGCAGCAGCCGCGCGACATTCTGACCGATGGCGCCGAAGCCCACGATGCCGATGGTCTTGCCGCTGAGCATGTAGCTGGGCTTCGGCAATTGCGTCGTGCGCCACTGGTGGTTCTGCAGCGTGTGGTGGCCCCAGGCCAGGTTGCGCAGCAGGCCGATCATCAGGCCGAGGGTGAATTCAGCGACGGGGACGGCGTTGCTGCCGGTGGTGCGCGCCACGATCACCCCCTGGGCGCGGGCGGCGTCCAGGTCGAAATTATCGACGCCGACGCCCCATTTATGCAGCAGCCGCGCCCGCGGCGCCGCCGCCAGCAGCGCGGCGTCGACGGCGATCTGGCCGGAGACGATGAAATCCGCGTCGGCCACGATCTCCTGCAGATGCGCCGCCTCCCGGTTCTTCGCATGCTCGAGCTGCATGCCCTCCGGCAGCAGCCCGCGCATGCGGGTCGCGGTCTCCGCGGTGATCGGATCGAGCACGACGATCTTGCTGGTCATTCCTGCGGTCTGGTCCCGGTTGCATTTTATGGCACAGGCGGCGGCGCCGCCGATCGCTGCAGGGTGCTGGGAAATCACGGATTCCGCAAGTCGCCGCCGACGGTGCAAAAGCGCGGTTGAAGCGGCGGTCCTTCATGGCATGATGCCGCCCGAAAAGACGACAAAAGGGGCTTCACCATGCGTATCTGGACCAGCGCGCTGCTCGGCATGGCCGGGATCGCCGCCGCCGCGCTGCCCGCCGCCGCCCAGCAGAGCGGCGCCATGACCCTGATGGCCTATGCGGGCATCTTCCGCGAGAACTACAACGACGTCGTCGTCAAGCCCTTCCAGGCCAGCGGCGCGCCGGTGCAATACGTCGAGGGCGGCACCTCCGCCCAGATGCTGGGCATGCTGCGCGCGCAGAAGGCGGATCCGCAGATCGACGTCGTCATCATGGACGTCACCACCGCCGCCCTGGCCTGCGCCGAGGGGCTGGTGGAGAAGATGCCGGCCGCCGCCTGGCCGATCCTGTCGCAGATCGACCCGCAGGCGCGGGCGGCCGGCGGCGAGTGCGGCCCCGGCGTGATGTTCGACCACCTGGTCATGGTCTATGACACCCAGGCGGTGAAGCCGGCGCCGACGCGCTTCATGGCCATGGCCGATGCGTCGCAGCGCGGCGCGGTCGGCTTCGCCGCGCCGCCGAACATCCAGGGCCTGGCGATCACCGCCATCCTGGCGCAGGCCCAGGCGCAGGACTGGCGCAATATCGGCGCGGCCATGGCCTCGCTGAAGGCGATCGCGGCGAATACCCAGACCTTCGACCCGAAGCCCGACGGCTACACCATGATCCTGAACGGGCAGCTGCGCTTCGCCACCGGCTGGAACGCCCGCGCCCAGCTGTATCGCGACCAGTCGCAGGGCCGCATCGGCGTGGTGCTGCCGGAGGAAGGCACGATCTTCCAGATCAACACCATCAATGTCGTGGCCAACGCCAAGAACCGCGCGCGCGCGGCGGCCTTCGTCAATCATGCGCTGTCGGCGGAGCCCCAGAAGGCCTTCACCGAGCGGATGTTCTACGGCCCGACCAACACCACCGCCCAGGTCTCGCCCGAGGCGATGCAGCGCACCGCCCTGGCCCCGGAATTCCGCAACCGCGTCATCGCCCTCGACTGGGAGGAGATGCTGAAGCTGCGCGACGGCTGGAACCAGCGCTGGCGGCGCGAGGTGATCGCGGCCGCGCCGCGATGAGCTCCCCTGGGATGAAGGCTGCGACCTCGATGCCCGCGCATCCGCATCTGCGGCTGGACCGGCTGAAGCGCCATTACGCCGGGGCGCCCGCCCCGGCGGTGGCCTCGATCTCGCTCGACCTGCCGCGCGGCGCGCTGCTGGCGCTGCTCGGTCCCTCGGGCTGCGGCAAGACCACGACGCTGCGCATGATCGCCGGCCTGGAAATTCCGGATGACGGAAAGATCCTGGTCGGCGGCCGCGATGTCTCGCGGCTGCCGCCGCACAAGCGGCAGATGGGCGTGGTGTTCCAGTCCTATGCGCTGTTCCCGCATATGACGGCGGCCGGCAATGCGGCCTTCGGGCTGGAGATGCAGGGCGTGGCCCGCGCCGACCGCGCCCGCCGTGCCCAGGCGGCGCTGGAGATGGTGGGGCTGGGCGCCCTCGCCGAACGAAAGCCGCGCCAGCTCTCCGGCGGGCAGCAGCAGCGCGTGGCGCTGGCGCGCGCCCTGGCCATCGAGCCGCAGCTGCTGCTGCTGGACGAGCCGCTCTCGGCGCTGGACGCCAAGCTGCGCGAGGGCGTGCGCGACGAGATCCGCGCGCTGCAGCAGCGGCTCGGCACCACCACGGTCTTCGTCACCCACGACCAGACCGAGGCGCTGGCCATGGCCGACCTGGTCGCCGTGATGAATGGCGGCCGCATCGAGCAGCTGGCGGCGCCGGAGGAGATCTTCGAGCGGCCGGCGACCCGCTTCGTCGCCACCTTCGTCGGCCGCGCCGCCCGCCTGTCCGGCCAGCTGGAGCCCGGCGGCGTGCTGCGCTGCGGCGGCCAGGCGCTGCGCAGCACCGCGACGCTGCCGCCCGGCCCGGCCGAGGCCTATCTGCGGCCGCACCGCGTCCGCCTGCTGGAGGCCGGCGCCGCGCCGCCGCCCGGCCATGACAACCTGCTGGAGGCGCGGCTGACCCGGCGCATCTATACCGGCGAGACCATCGCGCTGGAGACCGAGACCGCCGCCGGCCCGGTCACCGCCGAGCTGCAGGCCGGGCAGGACGGGCCCTGGCGCGACCTGCCCACCGGCGCCCCGCTGCGCCTGGCCTTCCGCGCGGCCGATCTCGCGGTCTTCCCCGCGCCATGATCGGCTGGCTGCTCGCCGCCCCCGCGCTGGCGGTCCTGGCCCTGGCCTTCGTCTGGCCGATGGCCGGGCTGTTCCGCATCAGCCTGAACCGCACCACCGAGACCGGCGCCATGGAGGCGGCGGTCACCACCGACAGCTATGCCCGGCTGGTCGGCGACGACTTCACCCGCGAGCTGGTGCTCAACACCCTGACCCTGGCGGCGAGCTCGGCGGCCATCGCGGTGGCCCTCGCCTTGCCGATCGCGCTGCTGGTGCGCGGCGCCTCGCCACGCTGGCGCGGGCTGCTGGCGCTGGCGGCCGTCGCCCCCCTGCTGGTCTCCGGCACGGCGCGGCTGGTGGGGTGGATGGCGATCCTCGGCGACCAGGGCATGATCAACGCGCTGCTGACGGGGATGGGGATCAGCACCGGGCCGCTGGCGCTGATCAACAACTGGACCGGCGTGCGCATCGGCCTGGTCGAAAGCCTGATGCCCTATGCGGTGCTGGTGCTGCTGGCCGGCCTCGGAAGGCTGGACCCGAAGCTGGAGGAGGCGGCGGCGACGCTGGGCGCCAACCGCGCCCGCACCTTCCTGCGCGTCACCCTGCCGCTGGCGGCGCCCGCCTTGCTGGCGGCCTGGCTGCTGACCCTGGTGCTGGGCATTTCCGCCTTCATCACCCCGCGCCTAATGGGCGGCGGCCGGGTCTTTGTGCTGGCCACCGAGATCTATGACCTCGCCCTCGAGACGGTCGACTGGCCGGGCGCCGCGGCGCTGGCCATGCTTCTGCTGGGCGGCCTGCTGGCGCTGATGATCCTACGCGGGGTCGTGGCCGCCTTCTTCCCTGGCAACCGGGCGGAGAAGACGCCATGAAGCCGAGCTGGATGCTGCGCCTCTGCGCCGCGGTGGGTTTCGCCATCCTGCTGCTGCCGGGCGTGCTGGTGCTGATCGTCAGCTTCTCCGCCGGCGAGTTCCTGACCTTTCCGCCGCCCGGCCTGTCGTTCAGATGGTACGCGGCGCTGCTGTCGAACGCGCAGCTGATGACGGCGCTGGGCACCAGCGCCATCCTGGCGGCGATCGTGGCGACGGTGTCGCTGCTGCTGGGGGCGCCGGCGGCCTATGCCATCGCGCGCCTCGAATTCCGCGGCCGCGGCGTGCTGGCGGCGATGCTGGCCGCGCCCCTGCTGCTGCCGACCCTGGTGCTGGGCCTCGGCCTGCTGCTGGTGCTGCAGCCGCTGGGGCTGGCCGCGACCTGGCCCGGGCTGGTGCTGGGCCATTGCCTGGTCGCCATCCCCTTCGCCGTGCGCATCATGACCACCGCTTTCGCCGCGGTGCCGAAGGAGCTGGAGGCGGCGGCCTGGACGCTGGGCGCCACGCCCTTCCGGGCCGCCGTCCGCATCACCTTGCCCAATGCCGCGCCCGGCGCCATCGCCGCCGCGGTGCTGACCTTCCTGGTCAGCTTCGACGAGACCGTGATCAGCCTCTTCCTGGTCGGGCCGCGCCTGTCGACCCTGCCCGTGGAAATGTTCCGCTATGCCGAGCGCACCGCCGATCCCCTGATCGCGGCGCTGGCCATGACGTTGATCGCCTTCGCCCTCCTGATGGTCGTTCTGGTCGAGCGGCTGATCGGGTTCACCCGTGCCATAGGACGTGACTGATGCCGAAATACATTATCGAGGCGATGCCGGCTGCGATCAGCAGCGAGGTCGTCGCCCTGCTCGAGCAGACCGAGACGGCGACGGTCGGCCATTGGCGGCACTGGGGCTTCGTCGATCGCGGCATCCAGGGGCTGCTGCGCCGCCGCGTCGCCGGCACCGCGGTGACCGTGCAGATCCCGGGCGCCGATTCCACCCTGCTGCACCATGCGCTGGGCCTGCTGCGGCCGGGCGACGTGCTGGTGGTCGACCGCCTGGGCGATGACCGCCATGCCTGCTGGGGCGGCGGCGTCACCGTCGCCGCCAAGGCCGCCGGCGCCAAGGCCGGCGTGGTCGACGGCGCCTGCACCGATATCGAGGAGGTCGAGGGCTCCGACTTCCCGCTCTGGTGCCGCGGCCTGGCGCCGATCACCACCCGCGTCTACGACCTGGGCGGCCGCATGAACGTCCCCGTCGCCATCGGCGGCGTGGTGATCAATCCGGGCGATGCCGTGCTCTGCGACGAGAGCGGCGTGCTGGTCATGCCCCCCGAGGAGGCCGAGGCCGAGGCCCGCGCCGCCATCGCCCGGCAGGAGCGGGGCCTGGCCGTGCAGGCCCGCTGCGCCAAGGGCGAGAAGCTGGGCGATATCTCGGGCGCCACCGCTAAGGTTCTGGCCGGCCTGGTGTGACGTCCTGCGGCGGGGGGTTCTTTCCCCCCGCCGCGGTTGCTCAGAAACGATAGCCGGCGCCGAGCAGGCCAAAAGGCTGGGTCTCGCGCTCGGTGATCGGGCTGTCGGCGGCGTCGCCCAGCAGTTGCACCGCGCCCACCGTGGCAGAAATCCACCAGCGCGGCGTCAGCGCATAGGCGGCGGTGGCGCTGACCCGGGCGCTGCGGAAGCCGCTTTCCGGCCGGTATTCGCGGAACCGGCTGCGCGAGGCCTGGACCCGGTCCACCCCGAACCATTGCTCCATGTCGTCGCCATCGGCCCAGACCAGGCTGGCCGCGCCCAGCAGCGACAGCGATTCGGTCAGGCGGTAGCGGTAGTTGGCGCCCAGGGTCACCGTGGTGCCTTCCTGGTCGCCCAGCGCCTTTTCGGCCTGGATCGAGGCGCCGAAAGCGCCGAAATCGCCGCGCAGGAACAGGCTGGCCTTGGCCGCGCCGTCGATATCGCCCATGCCGCGCAGCCGCGCCGCGTCATCCTCGTCGCGGCCCGGCGCATAGCCGATGGCGCCGCCGACCGAGAAGGGCCCCGAGCGGAAGGCGACGATGCCCAAGCCGTCGCGGGTATTGAGAAAGATAGTGTCGAGCAGCGGCAGGCCGGGGCGGTAGGCGGCCTCGACCAGCGGCAGCGGATTGACCTCCAGCGTCTTGCTGCCGGGATAGGCCGGGCCGATGCCGGCGCCGATGCCCAGCCGCAGGTCCCAGCCGCCCTGGGCCAGCGGCGCCTGGGCCCAGGCCGGGGTGGCGCCGAGGGCGAGCAGCAGCGGAAAGCCGAAAGAAAGACGCATCGGGCAGCGGTCCTTGGCAGGGGCGCGGTCCGGGCGGCCGGGAGGGGCCCGCCGCCCGGACCGCCCCGCGGGAGGAAGGGGACGGAGTGCTACGGCCGGGACGGGCCGCGCTGCCCTGGCTCTAGCCAGGCAAGGTTGCGCCAGGCTGGCAGCGGCCGGTCCTCACGTGATTTTTGACCGCGGAGCTGCCAGAAAGCCGCCTGTCAGCTTGGCGCAATGCAACCCTGCCAAACAGGGCGCGGCCGAGGGCGGAGGGGATTGGATGCGCATCCTGCTGGTGGAAGACGAGGTCGAGCTGGCCGGCGCCCTGCGCGCGGCGCTGGACCGGCGCGGCATCCTGGTCGACTGGGTCGCCAGCCTGGCCGAGGCGCGTGAGGCGCTGAGCGGACCGGGCGCCGCCACCGGGCTGCGCGCCATCCTGCTCGACCGCCGGCTGCCGGATGGCGACGGGCTGTCGCTGCTGCCGGCGCTGCGCCACCTGCCCGACGCGCCCCCCGTCATCCTGCTGACCGCCCGCGGCCAGACCGCCGAGCGGGTCGAGGGGCTGGATGCCGGCGCCGACGACTACCTGGTCAAGCCTTTCGCGGTGGAGGAGCTGCTGGCGCGGCTGCGCGTCGTCACCCGCCGCCGGGTCGACCCCGCCGCCGAGCCGATCGCCCTCGGCCGGCTGCATTTCGACCCGATCCACCGCGAGGCGCGGGTCGAGGGTGGCATCCTGGCCCTGCCGCGGCGGGAGCTCGCCCTGCTGGAGCTGCTGCTGCGCCGCGCCGGCCGCGTCGTGCTGCGCGAGGCGATGGAGGCCTTCATCTTCGGCTTCGACGACACGCCGACCTCGAACTCGCTGGATTCGCATGTCTCCCGCCTGCGCCGCCGGCTGGCCGAGGCCGAGGCCGGCATCGCCATCCATGCGCTGCGCGGCCTGGGCTACATGGCCCGCCCCGAGTGAGCTGCGCGCCGAAGGGCACCCCCCGCCTCGCCCGCCGGCTGATCATCGGCCTGGCGGCGCTGCAGGCCGTGCTGGTGATCGTGCTGATCCTCACCGAGCCGCTGCGCGAAAGCAGCCGGCCGGGCGACCTGCTGCCCTGGCTGGCCGCCGAGCAGGCCGGCCAGATCCTGGCCCCCGCCATCGGCCGCAACGCCGCCGGCAACCTGGCGCTGCAGGTGACGCCGGAGCTGCGCGACTACATGCAGGCCCGCCCCGCCTTCTGGTTCGTCGTCACCGATGGCGACCGGCTGCTGCGCGGCGGCGCGGTGCAGGACCGCAACAAGGACGTGGTCGACGATGACGGCGTGGTGGTGCCCAGCCGCATGTCGGGCCAGGGCGCGCCGATGCTGCTGGCGACGCCGGCAGGCCGCGTCGGCGCCATGCTGGGCAATGCGCAGAGCGGGCTGCTGGAGGGCCTGGCGGTCTGGCTGGCCGACCGGCTGTGGCATGGGCTGGTCGGGCTGCTGCTGCTGGCGCTCGGCAATGCCGTGGTGATCCTGCTGCTGGTGCGCTTCCTGCTGCGCCCGGTGCGCGCCGCCGCCGCCGCCGCCCAGGCGCTGCAGCCCGAGCAGCGCGGCATGGCCCTGCCGGAGGAAGGCGTCCCCGCCGAGATCCTGCCCCTGGTCAGCGCCACCAACGCGGCGCTGGCCCGGCTGGAGCATGCCCATGCGCAGCAGCGCCGCTTCATCGCCAATGCGGCGCATGAGCTGCGCACGCCGATCGCCATCCTGACGCTGCGGCTCGACGCCCTGCCCGACGACGCGCTGCGCCAGCGGCTGCAGCAGGACCTGCAGCGGCTGACCCTGCTGGCCGTGCAGCTGCTGGACCTGGAGCGGCTGCAGCATGCCGGCCCGCCGCGGGGCCGTGTCGAGCTGGTCGCCCTGGCGCGCGAGGTGATGGCCGAGATGGCGCCGCTGGCCGTCGATGGCGGGCATGAGCTGGCCTTTTCCAGCGCGCTGCCGCGGCTGGAGGTCGCCGGCGACGAACAGGCGCTGCGCAGCGTCTTCTCCAACCTGATCGGCAACGCCCTGACCCATGGCGGCCCGGCCAACCAGGTGGCGCTGCGCATCCTCGCCGACCGCAGCCTGGAGGTCGCCGACCGCGGCCCCGGCATCCCGCCCGAGGCGCGCGACAAGATCTTCGAGCCGTTCCAGCGCGGGGCGCGCAACGGGCCGGGCGCCGGGCTGGGCCTGGCCATCGTCCGCCAGGTGCTGCAGGCGCATGGCGCGGGCATCCGCCTGGTGGAGGCGGGTATCCCGGATGGTGGCCCGGATGGTGGCCTGGGCGGGCTGCCTGGCGCCTGCTTCCGCATCACCTTCTGAGCACCGCTGGCCGCACGCCCTTGGCCGCGGGGGCGTAAATGGTTCTATCCTGCGGCATGAGCGTCTTCTCGGTCCGGCACCTCACTGAATACCGCTATCACCGCCCGGTCGCCTTCGGCGAGCACCGGCTGATGTTCCGCCCGCGCGACAGCTACGACCAGCGCCTGCTCGCCGCCCGGCTGACCACCAGCCCGGCCGCCGAGCAGCGCTGGCTGCACGATGTCTTCGGCAATTGCGTGACCCTGCTGCGCTTCGCCGGGCGCGCCAAGACCCTGGTGATCGAGACCGAGATCAGGCTGGAGCACACCCCCTTCGCCGGCCCCGACTTCCGCACCGACGAGGCCGCGCTGACCTATCCCTTCGACTATGCCGCCGAGGACCGCGCCGATCTCGGCCGCACCATCGACCGCCACTACCCCGACCCGGACGGCGCGGTGGCCCGCTGGGCGCGGCAATTCGTGGCGCAGGGCCGGCCGATCGCCACCGGCACCCTGCTGATGACCCTGTGCTACGCCATCCGCGAGAGCTTCACCTATTCCCGCCGGCACGAGCCGGGCACCCAGCCGCCGGCGGTCACCCTGCATCTGCGCCGCGGCACCTGCCGCGACTTCGCCCTGTTCATGATGGAGGCGGTGCGCAGCCTGGGCTTCGCCGCCCGCTTCGTCACCGGCTATGTCTATGTCGCCGACCGCGACGGCGATGCGACGCTGGGCGGCGGCTCGACCCATGCCTGGTGCCAGGTCTATGTGCCCGGCGCCGGCTGGGTCGAGTTCGACCCGACCAACGGCATCGTCGGCAGCCGCGACCTGATCCGCGTCGCCGTGGCGCGCGACCCGGAGCAGGCGGTGCCGCTCTGCGGCAGCTACCATGGCGCCGCCGAGGACGAGCGCGGCATGCGGGTGCAGGTCAACGTCACCACCGAAACGATCGAGGAAATCTCGGAGACCGGTCCGGAAGACTGAAACTTCGCAGCATTTTCCTGGTAAAATCCGGACCCGCCTGGAACCCTGGGCGCGGCCGCACGTTTGTCGCGTGGCCCACCCCTGTTCCGCGGAGACCTCATGAAGATCAGCGCCGGCTTCACCCTGGCCTACGACTGCCCCAAGCCGACGCCCATGCTCCTGGTGCTCAACATCCACCCGTCACGCCGCGCCGACCTGCTGACCGACCAGGTGCTGCATTTCGACCGGCCAGTCGAGGCCTGGGGCTACCTGGACGGCTTCGGCAATGCCTGCGCCCGCATCGTGGCGCCGGCGGGCCGCACCACCATCTCCACGGCCTTCACCCTGTACGATGGCGGCCTGCCCGACGTGGTGGTGCCCGAGGCCGCGCAGCACGACATCCGCGACCTGCCGGACGAGGTGCTGGTCTTCCTGCTGGGCAGCCGCTACTGCGACACTGACCGGCTGGCCGACCTCGCCTGGTCGATGTTCGCGCAGACGCCGCCGGGCTGGGCCCGGGTGCAGGCGATCTGCGACTACGTCCACGGCCGCATCGCCTTCAACTACCAGAATGCCGATGCCACCCGCTCGGCCTACGGCGCCCATACCGACCAGACCGGGGTCTGCCGCGACTTCGCCCATCTGGCGATCACGCTGTGCCGCTGCATGAACATCCCGGCGCGCTACTGCACCGGCTATCTCGGCGATATCGGCATCGCGCCGGTGCCCGACCCGATGGATTTCAGCGCCTGGTTCGAGGTCTATCTCGGCGGCCACTGGTACACCTTCGACGCGCGGCACAACCGCCCGCGCATCGGCCGCATCCTGATGGCGATCGGCCGCGACGCCACCGACGTCGCGCTGACCACCAATTTCGGCGCCTCGACGCTGGCGCGCTTCGAGGTGGTCACCCGCGAGGTCGTCGAAGCCTGACCGCCCGCCGCCCCCGGCAGCCACCGGGGGCGGCGATCGGCCCGGAAGATCAGGCGCTGTAGGTGACGGTGACCTCGCCCACGCCCTCGCAGGTGCCGTGCATCACGTCGCCCGGCTTCACCGCCGAGACGCCGGCCGGCGTGCCGGTCATGATCAGGTCGCCCGGCAGCAGCGCCACATAGCGCGACAGATAGGCGATCGCCTCCGGCACCGACCAGATCATCTGGTTCATGTCGCCGGTCTGCTGCACCTTGCCGTTCACCGTGATCTCGATCTTGCCCTGGGTCGGGTGGCCGATCTTGGCCACCGTGACGATCGGGCTAATCGGGCAGGACTCGTCGAAGCCCTTGGCCAGCTCCCAGGGGCGGCCGGCCTTCTTGAACTCGGCCTGCAGGTCGCGCCGCGTCATGTCCAGGCCGATGGCATAGCCATAGACATGGTCGAGCGCGCTCGCCTGGTCGATATCCTTGCCGCCCTTGCCGATCGCCACCACCAGCTCGACCTCGTGGTGCAGGTCCTTGGTCTGGCCGGGGAAGGGCAGCGTCCCGCCCGGCACCGCCGCATTGGCGGGCTTGGAGAAGAAGAACGGCGGCTCGCGGTCCGGGTCATGCCCCATCTCGCGCGCATGGTCGGCATAGTTGCGGCCGACGCACCAGATGCGGCCGACCGGGAAGACGCCGTCCTCCCCGGCCACCGGCACCGTGGTCTGGGGGGCGGGCTGGATGACATAGGTCATGGCGTGGGGTCCTCGTTCAACCAATTGCACGGATTGGTTACGCCTGCCCCGCCACAACGTCAAGCACGGCCCTTGGCGAAACGCCCTGCCCCGCCTTATGCCATCGGCCATGGACACCGACCCCGGCGGCACGCCGGTGCTGACCCTGCTGCAGGCCTATCTGGCGACCACCCCCCTGCCCGACTCCGGCCGGCTGCCGCCGGAGCGCGAGCTGGCCGAGGCGCTGGGCGTCTCCCGCGCCGAGCTGCGCAAGGCGCTCGCCGCGCTGGAAGCCGAAGGCCAGCTCTGGCGCCATGTCGGCAAAGGCACCTTCCTCGGCGCCCGACCGCTGGCCGCCATCACCGGCGTCGCCGAGCTCGCCCGCGCCACCACCGCCCCCGAGATGCTGCGCGCCCGCCTGGTGCTGGAGCCGCAGCTGGCCGGGCTCGCCGCCCGCCACGCCACGCCCGCGCAGCGCGCCGCCATGCGCGAGGCCATCGACGCCTCCCGCCGGCCGGGGCTCTCCTGGCGCGCCTATGAAGGGCAGGACGCCCGCCTGCACCGCGAGATCGCCGCGGCCGCCGGCAACGCACCCCTGCTGCATCTGTTCGACGAGCTGGCCGCCATCCGCCGGGTGCTGACCTGGGATCGGGCGCGGACCCGTCCCGACGGGCCGCCGGGCGACCATCCCTCCTTCGCCGAGCACGACGCGATCGTCGCAGCCATCGCCAGCAACGACGAACACATCGCGATAAAAGCCATGCACGACCATATCGCAGCGGTGCACAGGCTCATTCCATAGAAAGCGCCGGGGGGAAGTATCCCCCCGGGCCCCCTTCTATTTTTGTCAGAAAGAAACACGCTCAAAGACCGAGGCGAGACGCCAGGTCGACGAAATCCGCCGCCACCACATCCCAATCCTGCTCGGCCACCAGATCGATCTTCTGGCCGGGACCATGCTCCACAGGGCGGGCGACGAAGGCGGTGCGCAAGCCGCAACGGCGCGCCGCCGCCAGATCACCGTTATGCGCGGCAACCAGGCAGATCTGCTCGGGGCGGACGCCCAGCACCTCGGCGGTGCGCAGATAGGCCTGGGGCGTCGGCTTGTAGGCCTGCGAGACCTCGGCGCCGAGGATGGCGTCCCAGGGCAGGCCGGCGCGCTTGGCCATGTCCAGCATCAGCCGGATATTGCCGTTGGACAGCGGCGCGATGATGTAGCCCGCCTTCAGCCGCGTCAGCCCGGCCACCGAATCCGGCCAGGGGTCCAGCCGGTGCCAGGCGAGGTTCAGCGCCTCCAGCTCGTCCGGCGTGACCTTGCCGGGGTCGATGCCGAAATCCGGCAGCAGCGCCTCGAGGTTTTCCCGGTGCAGCACGTCGAGCCGGGTGAAGGGTCGTCGCCCGCTGCGCACTTCCTCCATGGCTGGCGAGTAGCGGCGGCGCCAGCCATCGGCGAAGTCGGTCGCGCTGGCGGCTGGTGCGTGCTTGGCGAGAAAGGGCGTGGCGTCGCGGGCGATGCCGCTGCGCCAGTCGACGACGGTTCCGAAGACGTCGAAGACCAGCGCCTGTACCCCATCGAGTGCCATGTCGGTGTCCCTCCTGTTGGTTGTTTTGAAGGAGACCAAAAGATCAGAGAGAAAAGAAGGGGGTCCAGGGGAATTCATTCCCCCGGCTTCAGGCCCCCGGCTTCAGGCCCGCGGCAGCGTGATCAGGAAGCGCGCGCCGGGACCGTCCGGCAGCAGGCGGATCTGGCCGCCGACGGCTTCCAGCCGGCTGCGCACGATCGGCAGCCCGAGCCCGGTGCCCCCCACCTTGCGTGCGGTGGTGAAGAAGCGGTCGAAGATGCGTCCGGCATTGCCGTTGGTGACGCCGCGGCCGTCATCGGCGACCAGGATGCCGATGCGGCCCGGCCCGGCGTCCAGCCCCCATTGGATGCGGCAGGCGGCCTCCGGGCCGGCATGCTGGCGGATATTGTCCAGCAGATTGGCCAGCACCTCGCGCAGCATGTCGCGGCCGATGGCGACCTCTGCCGCCGGCCCTTCCAGCGTGACCTTCAGCCCCGCCTCGGCATAGGGGGCCACGATGGCGGCGATGGTCGAAGCAAACTCGCAGCGTTCCGGGGCGCGCGGCTGCGGCGCCTCGGCGCGGGCCAGCTCCAGCAGGCGGCGCACCAGCCGGTCCAGCCGCAGCACGTCGCCCATGGCCTGGGCCAGGAAGCGCTCGCGCTCGGCCTCGGTCATCGACGCGCCATGCTCCTGCAGCAGCTCCAGCCCGCCACGCAGCGCGGTCAGCGGCGTCTTGAACTCGTGGCTGACCTCGGCGGCGAAGGCGCCGATATAGTCCGCCCGCTGCTCCAGCGTCGTCGCCATGGCGGTGATGGCGGCCCAGAGCTCGTCGGCCTCGCGCACCGCGCTGCGCCGGGTGCGGTCCATCGGCACCCGGGCGCCGGCGGCGACGGCCCGGGCCTGGGCGGCCACCGCCTGGATCGGCCGGCCGACGGTATAGGCGATGAAGAGCGCCAGCGCGCCGGCGGCCAGCAGCACCGCCAGCACCAGCCCGCCGATCTCCACCCGCTTGCCCCACAGGATCTGGTCCAGCGTCGCCGGCGTGCGGGAGAGGAGCACGGCGCCGATCACCTGGCCCTGCTCCAGCACCGGCTGCACGACGAAGACGCGCAGCGCCGCGCCGCGGCTGATCGAGCTCGGGCTGGTCGGCACCGACCGCGTCGGCACCCGGGCGCGCAGCGCCGCCGCCGGATGCCCGGCCAAAGCGAGGGCCACCTCCTGCTGCGCCGCCAGCGACAGGCCGAGCTCCTCGCGGCTGGTGGCCACCACTGTGCCGTGGCGGTCCATGACGCGCATGGCGGCCAGCGTCACCAGCTGCGTCTCGGCCAGCACGCTTTGCAGCAGGGCGCCGGCGCGCTGGGCCTGGGGCTCGGGCGGCTGCATCGGCGGCAGGGCCTCGGGCGGGGCGGGCAGCACCGGGTCGCGCGCCAGGTCGAGCGAGGCGCCACGCGGCGCCCAGTCGCGCTCGGCCGGCAGCGGCGGCGCCGGCAGCCCGCGCCAGGCGGCGCGATAGGCGGCGGCGATGACGGCGCCCTGCGCCACCAGCTCGCTCTCGGTCTGGCGCACCAGCGCGCTCTCATAGAGCCGCAGCATCCAGAGCCCGCCCAGCGGCAGGGCCAGCAGCAGCAGATTGGCCGCCAGCAGCAGGCTGCGGATGCGCGGCTTGCGCATCGTCACCCCGCCTGGAACCGGTAGCCGAGCCCATGCACCGTGCCGATCGGCTCGGCGCCGAGGGCCGCGAACTTGGCGCGGATATGCCGCACATGGCTGTCGATGGTGCGGTCGCTGACGATGCGGCGGTCGGGATAGGCGACCGTCATCAGCGCGTCGCGCGTGAAGACCTTGCCGGGCGCGGCGGCCATGGCGCGCAGGATGGCGAATTCGGTGACGGTCAGCACCACGGGGGCGTCGGCCCAGAAGACTTCCAGACGATCGGGGATCAGGCGCAGCGAGCCGCGCTGCACCACGGGGTCGGCCGGCGCCTCGGGCTCGGGCGGCTGCAGCCGGCGGAGCACCGCGCGGACGCGGGCCACCACCTCGCGCGGGCTGAACGGTTTTGTCACGTAGTCGTCGCCCCCCAGCTCCAGCCCGAGGATGCGGTCCACCTCGTCGTCGCGCGAGGACAGGAAGATGACGGGCACGGCGCTGGTCCGGCGCAGGCGGCGGCAGACCTCGGTGCCATCCATCTCCGGCATCAGCACATCGAGCAGCAGAATATCGGGCGCGGCCTCGGCGAAGCGGGCCAGGGCCTCCAGCCCGTCGGCGGCCTCGACCGTCTGGAAGCCGTCGCGGGCCAGGGCGAAGCAGAGGACGCTGCGGATATGCGGGTCGTCATCGACGACCAGAACCTTGGGCATGGAGAGTCCAGCGGTGAGGCAGCGCCCCGGCGGGGCCCTGCACGGCATTTGCACCAAATATCATGGCTGGCTGCAAGGCGCCTCCCTCGGCGCTGCATGCGGGCGCGCCAGGCTGCGGACCTCACCATCGCCGGAGCCCGCGCCATGATCCCACCCCTGCCCTCGCCGCCCGACGCC
>NZ_CACSJM010000024.1 GCF_902706185.1 Roseomonas sp. 18066
CCCTCCCCTCGCCCGGCGCGCCGCGCTGATGGCCGGCGCCGCGGCGCTGGCGGGCGCGCCGGCCGCGCTGCCGGATGCCATGGCGCAGACCGCCCGCCCCGGCCGCAGCATGGTGGAGGCCACGCGCGGGGCCAATGCCGGCACCGTCGGCGTCATCTCGGGCGGCGTCGACGGCACCTATATCCGCATCGCCGCCGACCTGGCCGCGGTGCTGGACGATGGCGAGGCGCTGCGCGTGCTGCCGGTGATCGGCAAGGGCTCGCTGCAGAACATTTCCGATCTTCTTTATGTGCGCGGCATCGATGTCGCCATCGTGCAGTCGGACGTGATGGCGGCGGCGACGCGCGACCGGCTGTTCCCCGGCGTCGCCCAGCTGGTGCAGTACATCGCCAAGCTCTATGACGAGGAGGTGCATGTGCTGGCCCGCCGCGACATCGCGCGGGTGGCCGACCTGGCGCGCCGCCCGGTCAATGTCGACCTGCGCGGCAGCGGCACGGCGATGACCGCCTCGGTGCTGTTCAGCGCGCTGGGCATCGAGGTGCAGCCGGTGCACGCGCCGCAGGACGTGGCGCTGGAACGCCTCAAGCGCGGCGAGATCGCGGCCCTGGTCTATGTCACCGGCAAGCCGGCCCGGCTGTTCTCCGCGCTGCGGCCGGAGGACGGGCTGCACCTGCTGTCGCTGCCGGCCGGGCCGCAATTGCTGCAGACCTACCTGCCGGCGCCGATCGAGCATGCCGACTACCCGGCCCTGGTGCCGGAGGGCAGCACGGCGCAGACCGTGGCGGTCGGCGCCGTGCTCGCCGTCTATGCCTGGCCCCCCGGCAATGAGCGCCATGCCAAGCTGGTCCGCTTCCTGGAGAGCTTCCGGCAGAAATTCCCCGAGCTGCTGCAGCCGCCACGCCACCCGAAATGGCGCGAGGTGAACCTGACGGCGCAGGTGCCGGGCTGGATCCGCTTCAATCCCTGAGGGCGGTCGGCGGCCCGCTGTCAGCGCCCGGTGGTCGCCTCCAGCTCGGCCGGATAGCGGGCGCCCTCGATGGCGATGCCGGCGGCGGCGCCCTCGATCGCGGCCAGGTCCGCCGCGGTCAGCGCCACCTCGGCGGCGCCGAGATTCTCCTCCAGCCGGTGCAGCTTCGTGGTGCCGGGGATCGGCACGATCCAGGGCTTCTGCGCCAGCAGCCAGGCCAGCGCGATCTGCGCGGGGGTGGCGCCCTTCAGCCGGCCGATCCCGGCCAGCAGGTCGACCAGCGCCTGGTTCTTCGCCATCGCTTCAGGGGTGAAGCGCGGCAGCTTCGCGCGGAAGTCGCTCGCCGCGATGGTCGTCGCGGCGCCCATGGCGCCGGTGAGGAAGCCCTTGCCCAGCGGGCTGTAGGGCACCAGGCCGATGCCCAGCTCCTCGCAGGCCTGCAGGATGCCGTTGGTCTCCGGCCCGCGCGTCCACAGCGAATATTCGTTCTGCAGCGTGGCCACCGGCGTCACCGCATGGGCGCGGCGGACGGTCTGCGCGCCGGGCTCGGACAGGCCGAAATGCTTCACCTTGCCTTCGCGGATCAGGTCGCCGACGGCGCCGGCCACCGCCTCGATCGGCACCGCCGGGTCGACGCGGTGCTGGTAGAACAGGTCGATGCGGTCGGTGCGCAGCCGCTTCAGCGAGGCCTCGGCGACGCGGCGGATGGTCTCCGGCCGGCTGTCCAGCCCGACCGAGACGCCGTCGCGGATGTCGAAGCCGAACTTGGTGGCGATCACCACCCGGTCGCGCAGCGGCGCCAGCGCGGCGCCGACGAGCTCCTCGTTGGTATAGGGGCCATAGACCTCGGCGGTGTCGAAGAAGGTCACGCCGCGATCGACCGCGGCGCGGATCAGGGCGATCGCCTCGGCCTGGCCCAGCGCCGTGCCATAGCCGAAATTCAGCCCCATGCAGCCCAGGCCCAGGGCCGAGACCGTCAGGCCGCTGCGGCCCAGCTCGCGCGTCTTCATGCTTGTCTCTCCGGTCGAGGGGTTCGCGGCCGTCACGGGCCGGGGTACTGCGCGGCCGTCACCGGCTCCAGCCAGGTGGTGGTGTTGCCCTCCACCGCCCCGGCGATCGCCACATGCGCCATGGCCGAGGCCGCCGTGGCGCCGTGCCAGTGGCGCAGGCCGGGCGGGATCCAGACCACGTCGCCCGGGCGCAGCGGCTCGGCCGCGCCGCCGTCGCGCTGCACCCAGCCCTCGCCGGAGACGATGATCAGCGTCTGGCCGCGCGGATGGCTGTGCCAGTTGGTGCGCGCCCCGGCCGGGAAGGCCACCAGCCCGCCGCCGATGGCGCTGCCCGGCTCGACCTGGAAGCGCGAGCCCACCTGCGGCGTGCCGGTGAAGTTGCCGGCCGGCCCCGGCACCGCCGGATGCGCGGCGCGGCGCTGGATCACCAGCTCCGGCGCGGGCGCCGGCGCGGGGGCGGCGGCGGCATCGCGCGCGGCCAGCACCCGGGCCACCACCGGCACCGCCGACATGGCGCGCGGCCAGCCGGCATAGAAGGCCAGGTGGGTGATCACCTCGGCCAGCTGCGGCCGGGTCAGCCCGGCCTCCAGCGCGCGCTCCAGGTGGAAGGGCAGCTGCTCGGCCTGGCCATTGGCGACCAGCGCCACCAGGGTGACCAGGCTGCGGTCGCGCGGCGCCAGGCCGGGGCGGCGCCAGAGCTCGCCGAACAGCGTGTCGTTGGTCTGGGCGGCCAGCGGCGGCGCCACGCCGGCGACGGCGGCCTCGACAGCCGCGCGGCGGCGCGCCTCGGCCAGCGGCTCGAGCTCCAGGGGTGCCGCCGGCTCGGCCAGGGCGGGCCCGGCGGCGATGCCGCGCGCGTCATAGACCGCCTTGGCCTCGGCCACCGCCGAGATGGCGGCCGGCCAGCCGGCATAGAAGGCCAGGTGGGCGATGGTCTCGCTGATCTCCAGCGGGGTCACGCCATTGTCCAGCGCCCGGCCCAGATGGCCGCGCAGCTGGGCGGCGCGGCCATTGGCGATCAGCGTGGCGACGGTCACCAGGCTGCGGTCGCGCGGGCCCAGCGCCTCGCGCCGCCAGATCTCGCCGAACAGCACGCGGTCGGTCAGCTCGGCCAGCGGCGGCGAGACCTGGCGGGCGGCCTCCGGCGCCATTCGCGGGAAGGTTTGCGGGGTCTGGCCGGCGGCGCCGTCGGCCGCCGCCATGCTGGCCGCGAAGGCCATTCCGAGAAGTCTCATGGTCAATCCCCTGGGCGACGCTGGCATGGCCGGCCACGCTAGCCGAGGCGGGGTCGCCGGATTACCGGGCGAAATCGGCTAGGACCAATGCTGGATGATCATGAAACCGCGGCGCCGCGCCCCGCGCATCGGCCATCGTCCCGCGCTATAGATCGGGGGAACCCATGCTCGGAATTCATGCATGCGCCGCGAGGACCTGCTCGACCTGAACGTCTTCCTGGTGGTCGCCGAGGAGCGCAGCTTCACCCGGGCGGCGACCCGGCTGGCCACCTCGCAATCCTCGATCAGCCACACGATGCGGCGGCTGGAGGCGCGCCTCGGCGTGCGGCTGCTGACCCGCACCACCCGCAGCGTGGCGCCGACGGCCGCCGGCGAGAAGCTGCTGGCGACGCTGCGCCCGGCGCTGGACAGCATCGCGGTGGAGCTCGCCTCGCTCGGCGACCTGCGCGACAAGCCGGCCGGGACGATCCGCATCACCGCCTCCGAGCATGCCGCCTGGACCACGGTCTGGCCGGCGCTGGAGCGCTTCCTGCCGAACTATCCCGACATCCATGTCGAGCTCAGCACCGATTCCAGCCTGACCGACATCGTCGCCCAGCAATTCGACGCCGGCGTGCGGCTGGGCGAGGCGCTGGCCAAGGACATGATCGCGGTGCCGATCGGGCCGCCGCTGCGCATGGTGGTGGTCGGCGCGCCCGACTACCTGCGCCAGCGCCCGGCGCCGCTGCTGCCGGCGGAGCTTGCCGAGCATCGCTGCATCAACCTGCGCATGCTCAGCTCCGGCGGGCTGTATTCCTGGGAGCTGCAGCAGGGCAGCCGCGAGATCCGCGTGCGGGTGGACGGCCAGCTGACCTTCAACAACGTCACCATGATCGTCCGCGCCGCCCTTGCCGGCTTCGGCCTGGCCTTCGTCATGGAGGACCATGTCCGCGCGCACCTGGCCGATGGCAGCCTGGTGCAGGTGCTGGCGGACTGGTCGCAGCCCTTCCCCGGCTACCACCTGTACTATCCGAGCCGGCGGCAGCCCTCGGCCGCCTTCGCGCTGCTGGTCGACGCGCTGCGCTACCGCAGCCGGTAGCGCCGCGCGCCTCCTGGCCGCGCCCGGCGGCTACATCCGCAGCAGCGTCTTGATCGCCCGCCGCTCGTCCATGGCGCGATAGCCCTCGGCGACATCGGCCAGCGGCACGGTCAGGTCGAAGACCCTGCCCGGATCGATCCGCCGCTCCAGCACCAGCGACATCAGATGCGGCAGGAAGCGGCGGACCGGGGCGGGCCCGCCCATGATCCCGGCCTGCGCGAAGAACAGCGACTGGCCGTCGAGCGCCACGCCATGCGGCACGCCGACGCAGCCGATCATCGCGCCGGGCCGGGCGCATTGCAGGGCCTGGGCCATCGATTCCGCGGTGCCGACGCATTCCAGCACCGCGTCGCCGCCGATGCCGCGGGTCAGCGCCCTGACCTGCGCCACCCCGGCCTCGCCGCGCGCGGCGACGATGTCGGTCGCGCCGAATTCCTGCGCCAGGTCCTGGCGGGCCTTGTGGCGGCTCATGGCGATGATGCGGCCGGCCCCCATCTGGCTGGCCGCCAGCACGCCCATCAGCCCGACGGCGCCGTCGCCGACCACCACCACCGTGGCGCCCGGCCGCACCCGGGCGGCATCGGCCGCGTACCAGCCGGTGCCCAGCACGTCGGAGGCCGCCAGCAGCCCCGGGATCAGCGCGTCATCCGGCAGGCCCGGGGTGGCGACCAGCGTGCCGTCGGCCAGCGGCACCCGCGCCAGCGGCGCCTGCGCGCCGGTCATGAACTCGCGCTGCGCGCAGGAGGAGGGGAAGCCGAAGCGGCAATGCGGGCAGGTGTTGTCGGACAGGCAGAAGGAGCCGACGACGAACTGGCCGGGGCGGATGGTGGTGACGGCGGCGCCGACCTCCTCGACGATGCCGCAATATTCATGGCCCATGGCCAGCGGCGCGGTGACCGCGTTCAGCCCGCGATAGGGCCAGAGGTCGGAGCCGCAGATGCAGCTGGCCGACAGCCGGATGATGGCGTCCGTCGGCAGCCGGATCGCGGGTTCCGGCATCTCCTCGCACCGCACGTCGCGCGGGCCGTGCAGCATGGTTCCCAGCATGGGGCGTCATCCTTTCAGACAGGCGGGTCAGACAGGCCAGTCAGACAAGCCGGTCAGACAGGCCTGTCAGACAGGCGGGGATATCGGCCGGGGGGCGCGCCCGACAGCCACCAGGATCGGCTTGATCCTATGCGCGGGCTTCATGAAACGGCGCGCGGCGCCGGGAGGCTGCAGGGCGGCATTCATGAAGGCGCAGCATCGCCTCATGCAGCTCTCGACGCATGATCGCGGCCGCGGCGGGGGTGTAGCATCGACCCGCCGCGGCGCTGCCCTGCCTCGCCGCGCCACCCTGTCTCCCCGCCCGGCGCCCGCGCCCGGCTGCCGCGGATCCCCCGACACCATGCCCCAAGCCTCCAACCCCGCGGCCCGGCCCGCCAGCGGCCTGCGGACCAGCTGCATCCTGGCGCTGCTGATGGGCTTCGCCTCCATCTCCACCGACATGTACCTGCCCGCCATGCCCGCCATGGGCGCCGCGCTGCAGGCCAGCCCCGGCCGCATGGCGCTGACCCTGTCCGGCTTCCTGGTCGGCTTCAGCCTGGGCCAGCTGCTGTGGGGCCCGATCGGCGACCGCCATGGCCGGCGGCTGCCGATCGCCGCCGGGCTGGTCCTGTTCGTCATCGGCTCCGCCGGCTGCGCCCTGTCGGAGACCGCCTGGCAGCTGGTCGGCTGGCGCCTGGTGCAGGCGCTGGGCGCCTGCGCCGGGCCGGTGCTGGCGCGCGCCATGGTGCGCGACCTGCACGGGCGGGAACGGTCGGCGCAGATCCTGTCCGGCCTGATGCTGGTCATGGCCATCGCGCCGCTGATCGCCCCGATCCTGGGCGGGCAGGTGCTGGCCTTCGGCACCTGGCGCAGCATCTTCTGGATCCTGGCGGGCATCGGCCTGGTGGCGCTGCTGAGCCTGCTGGCCCTGCCCGAGAGCCTGCCGCCGGCCCGGCGCAGCCGCGCGCCGCTGTCCGGGGCGCTGCGCGACTACCTGCTGCTGGCGCGCGACCCGGCGGTGATGGGCTTCGCCCTGGTCGGCGGCTTCTTCTATGCCGGCGCCTTCGCCTATATCGCCGGGACGCCCTTCGCCTATATCGCCTACTACCAGGTGCCGGACCGGCTCTATGGCCTGCTGTTCGGCGCCAGCATCCTGGGCGTCATGGCGACGAACGCGGTCAATGCCCGGCTGGTCGGCCGCTTCGGCAGCGCCCGGCTGCTGCGCTTCGGCGCCGCCGGCCTGGCCCTGTCCGGCCTGGCCGCGGCGCTGCAGGCCGGCACCGGATGGGGCGGGCTGCCCGCCCTGGTGGCGCCGCTGTTCGTCTATATGTCGATGGCCGGCTTCATCATCGCCAATTCGGTCGCCGGCGCGCTGGCCTTCCATCCGCGGCGCGCCGGGGCGGCCTCGGCCCTGGTCGGCGCCGTGCATTACGGCTCGGGCGTGCTCAGCACGGCGCTGATCGACCGCTTCGCCGACGGCACGCCCTGGACCATGGGCTGGCTGATGGCGGTGGGCGGGCTCGGCAGCCTGGCCGCGGCGACCCTGCTGATCCGCGGGCCGGCGGCGCGCTGACCCACGGCGCTGACCCACGGCGCTGTCCGGCGACGCGCTGACCGGCGATCCCTGCTACGCTGGCCCGCCGGTCGCGACGAGAAGGAGCACCGCCCTGCCTGCAGCCGATGCCGATTACTGGGACGCCCGCGGCCACGCCGAAAGCATCCTGCGCCATGACGGCGCGCGCCGCGCCGACGGCTTCCGCGAGCACCCGGTCTGGGCCGGGGTGCTGCCGCTGCTGCTGGCGCCCCGCGCCGGGCAGCGGCCGCTGCGCCGGGTGGCCGACCTGGGCTGCGGCACCGGCATCGTCGCCGAGCTGCTGGCGCGCCAGGGCTGCGCCGTCATCGCCATCGACCGCGCCGAAAGCCGCCTGGCCCTGGCCCGGCAGCGGCTGGCGCCCTATCCGCAGGCCGAATGCCGCAGCGGCGATGCCGCCGATCCGCCGCTGGCGCCCGGCGAGGTCGATGCCATCGTCAGCCGCAACCTGCTGTGGCTGCTGCCCCGGCCGGACCAGGCGCTGCGCCGCTGGCGGGGGCTGGTGGCGCCGGGCGGGCGGGTCGCCGCCATCGAGGCCAGCCACCGCCACGAGCGCAGCTGGATCGCAACCCTGCAGCGCCGCCTGGGCGCCGCCGGCCGCCATGGCGGCGGCCCGCTGGCGGCGGCGGCCGATGCCGGGCCGGCGCTGGCCTGCTGGCGCCAGGCCGGGCTGGAGGCGGCGCGCGCCCTGGACCTGTCCTGGGTGACGGCGGTGAAGCTGCACGCCGCCGGCGCGCCGCTGGCGGCGCTGCTCAACCGCTCCCGCTACTACGCGGTCCTGGGCGAGGCGCCGGCCGGGGGCTGACCCCCCCTCGCCGCTTACTCCGGCACCGCGCCCGAGGCGCGCACCACCGGCGCCCATTGCGCCACCTGCTGGCGGACGAAGCCCTGGGCGTCGTCGAGATAGAGCTGGCCCGGGGTGCTGGACAGGTCGGCCAGGCGCTGGCCGACGGCGGGCTCGGCCTGGGCGGCGCGCAGCGCGGCGGCGACCGCCGCCAGCACCGGGCGCGGCGTGCCGGCGGGCGCCGCCAGCCCGGCCCAGCCATCGGCGACCACGCCCGGGAAGCCGAGCTCGGCGAAGGTCGGGATCTCCGGGAACAGCGGCGAGCGCTGCGAGCCGGAGCTGGCCAGCGGCAGCATGCTGCCGGCGCGGATGAAGCCGCTGGTCGCCGTCAGGCTCTCGATCACCCCGGGCAGCACGCCGCCCATCAGGTCGGCGCTGGACTGGGTCAGGCTGCGATAGGGCACGTGCTCCATCGTGGCGCCCGAGGCCTGCGCCAGCTGCACGCCCAGCAGATGGGCCACCGAGCCGACGCCGGTGGTGCCATAGGCCAGCCCCTCGGCCCGGCGCGCCGCCGCCAGCCAGTCGGCCAGGCTGCGGACCGGCCCGCCCGGCCGGACGCAGAGGATCCAGGGCGTCTGCAGGATCATGCCGATATGGGCGAAGTCGCGATCGGCGTCCCAGGCGATGCGGTCGCGATACAGCGTCTGGCCGATCGCCAGCCCGCTGATGGTCGAGACCACCAGGGTGTAGCCATCGGCCGGCGCCCGCGCCGCGGCGGTGGTGCCGATGGTGGCGCCGGCGCCGGGGCGGTTCTCGACGACGACGGTCTGCCCCAGGTGGCGCGACATCGCCTCGGCGAAGACGCGGGCGACGATGTCGGTGGCGCCGCCGGTGCCGAAGGGCACCAGCAGGCGGATCGGGCCGCGCTGCGGCCAGGGCGCCGCCGGCTGCGCGCGGGCCGCGCCCGGCAGGAGGGCGCCCAGCAGCCCGGCGGCCAGCAGGCCGCGGCGGGGACAGGAAAGTTCGGTCATGCGGTGCTCGCAGTTCCGTCCGCCGCGCCGTGGCCGGCGAGCAGCAGGACGGGGATCATGAGGTGGGACAGCACGCGGACGGGCGGCAGATGGTCGTCATGATAGTGACCGGCGCCGTGCAGCAGGTTGACCTGCCCCAGGCTCCGGCCGCGCCACAGCACCGGCATGTTCAGGATGCTCTCGCAGCCGAGCGCGAAGATCTTCTCGTGGTCGGGAAAGTCGCGGCGCAGGTCGTGGGCGTCGCGGCCGATATAGGGCTTCCCGGTCTCCGCCACGCGCCGCTGGGTCGGCGCGTCGGCGAAGGCCTTGCGGGCGCCGACCGGGAACAGCTCCGGCCGGTTGCTGTGGATCCGCTCGGCCACCCCTTCGGCATGGCGATAGACCAGCACGGAGAGGAAGCGATGCCCGACCGCCTGCTGCAGCGCCGCGTCCAGCGCCGCCAGCGCGGCCTGGGGCTGGTACGGCGCGGCCAAGGCGTCGATGACGGCGTCCAGGCTCATCGGGCCGCGCGCCAGGGACGCAGCGGCAGCTCCAGCGCCGAGGCCTGCGCGCCGCCCAGCCGCAGCGACAACAGCGGCGGCCGGCCATGCGGCACCTGCACGCAATGGTCGGCATCGGCGCCGGCCAGCGACAGGCGGATGCGGCTGCCGGCGCGGAACACCCAGGAGACCGGCAGCAGCGGGATGCGGATGCGCTCGGCCTGGCCCGGCACCAGCGGCGCCGCATCCTCGCGCCGGAAGCTGCGGAACGGCCAGCTGGCGCGGTAGTGGTCGGGGGCCGGGCTTTCCTTGCGGTGCAGGGCGCGCAGCAGGCCCTCGGTGACGTAGCGCACCGTGCCGTCGGCCTCGACCTCGGAGAGATAGGCGAAGAGCGCCGCATCCGGCTCGCTGGAGGACAGCCACAGATCGGCCAGGCCATGGCCGGTCAGCTCGCTCTCCTCGGCCAGCGGCGCCGAGGACCAGCCGATCAGCTTCGCCTCCCGCGCCGGCCAGTCGGCATAGTAGAGAACGCTGTTGATGCCGGCGATGCGCTCGTAGCGGGTGCCATGGCCGCTGCCGGCGGCGAAGTCGGCGTGGGTCTCGGCGGTGGTGGCCGAGGCGGGCGCGGCCTCGGCCAGCAGGCCTTCCGTCGCCAGCGCCAGCCGCCGCGTCTCCGGCAGCGGCGGCCAGGCGGCGGCCGGCATCCAGGCCTCGGCATGCAGGCTGAAATAATGGATGCGCGCCTCCGCCTCGAGCCCGGTGGCGCGCTGCATCAGATAGTGGTCGAAGAAGCGCAGCACCTCGCCCAGCAGGGAGAAATCCGGCTCCTGCCGGGCGCGCCAGGGCGAGACATTGCAGCGCGCGCCATGGTCCCAGGGGCCCAGCAGCAGATGCACCGGGTTGTCGCGCAGCGTCAGGAAGCGGGCGATGGCGCCATTGGCATAGCCGGCGCCGTCCATCCAGCCGGAGACCGCCAGCACCGCGACATCGGCGCGGATGCCCTCGCGCACCGAATAGGGGCTGAAGGAGGCCGAGGAGAAGGACGGGTCATAGGGCAGCGGCTCCTCGCGGAAGCGGAACTCGCCCATGAAGTCCGGCTGGCGGAAATTGCCGAGATGCCCGTGCAGCGCCTCGGCCAGCAGCGCGCCATCGGCATCCTCGTCGACCGGATGCGGCCCGGCCAGGTCTGGATTGGCGTAGTAGACGAAGTCCTTCAGCAGGTCGCGGCGGTCATGGTCCATGGCGACCATCAGCGCGTCGTAGCTGCGCGCCAGCTCCTTCAGCAGGATGCCGCCGGGATAGTAGTTGTCGGCATAGGTGTCCCAGACCGCGAAGAGCGGCGCGATGGCCTTCACCGCCGCATGCCCGGTGCTGGCCAGGAAGTCGGAGGCGGCGCCCGGATAGGAGATGCCGGTGGCGCCGATGCGCTGGTCCGACCAGGGCTGCGCCACGATCCAGTCGGCGATCTCGCGGCTGTCCTCGCGCTCGCGCGGCGAGCGGAAGCTGTCGCGGGTGCCGAAGCTGGCGCCGGTGCCGCGCACATCGACCACCACCACGGCATAGCCGCGCGGCACGAACAGGTTGATCAGCTTGCCCGCGTTCGGCGTGGCGTCGCCGCCGCCGCCCGGGCGCAGCGCGAAGCGGCGGTAATAGGGGGTCAGCACCAGGATCGCGGGCAGCGGGCCGGTCGCGCCCTCGGGCAGCCAGACGTCGATGGCGATGCGGCAGCCGTCGCGCATGGTCAGGTAGCGGGAGGCCGGCTGTTCCGGCCGGCCATAGGGCGCCGCGCGCGCCGCCAGGTAGTCGCCGGGCGGCAGCTGCCAGGCCGCGCTGCCGGTATCGCCGTCGGACATGGTCGCCTCCGCTGCTGCTGGGGCCCAGCGTGCTGAGTTGCAACAAATGCGTCAAATGCGTAATTCCGGCGTCGAGCTGCGCTTTCCACAGCTTATGTCCCGCTGAAGGATCCGCGGCATGCTTGGCTATCGCTCGCTGGCGGCGCTGCGCGCCTTCGTCGAGACCGGCTCGGTGGCGCAGGCCGCGGCCCGCCTCGGCCGCACCGCGCCGCAGGTCGGCCGGCTGCTGGCGGCGCTGGAGGCGGAGCTCGGCTTCGCCCTCTTCACCCGGCACAACCGGCGGCTGCTGCTGACCGCCGAGGGCGCCCGCTTCTACGCCCAGGCCGAGCGGGTGCTGGCCGGGCATGACGGGCTGGACCGGCTGGGCCGCGAGATCCGCCAGGGCCAGCGCGACGACCACCTGCGGCTGCTGATCGCGCCGCAGGTCAGCAACGCCTTCATCGGCGACGCGCTGGCGGCGATGGCCGAGCGCGCGCCGGGCTTCACCGCGACGGTCGAATCCCGGGTGCGGCTGGATATCGAGAGCTGGGTCGGCCAGGAGCATTTCGACCTGGCGGTGACCGTGCTGCCGCTGACCCATCCGGCGCTGGAGGTCGAGGAATTCTGCCAGGTCGAGGCGGTGGCCGCGCTGCATCCGGACCACCCGCTGGCGGCGCGGGACGCGCTGGAGCTCGCCGATATCGCCGGCGAGGCGCTGGTGGTGACGCATCCGCGCTCGCTGATCCGGCAGCGGCTGGAGGCGCTGTTCCGCGAAGCCGGCCAGAGCCCGCGCATCCGCTTCGAGACCACCAGCGGCGCGGTCGCCTGCCAGCTGGCCTCGCGCGGCATCGCGCTGGCCATCGCCGATCCTTTCGTCGCGCAATCGAGCGGCGCGGCGCCGCTGGTGATGCGCCGCTTCCGCCCGGCGATCCCGCTGCATTACGGGCTGCTCTTCCCGACCTGGCAGCCGCGCTCCGGCACGGTCGAGGCCTTCGCTGCCCTGGTCGCCGCGGCCGGGCAGCGGCATGCGGCGGCGCTGGCGGCGGCGACCCGGCGCGGCTGACCCGCGCGCCCCGCCTCAGCACTCGATGGCGTTGACCGCGAGGCCGCCTTCCGAGGTTTCCTTGTACTTCGACAGCATGTCGCGGCCGGTCTCGCGCATCGTGCGGATCACCTGGTCCAGGCTGACATGGTGCTCGCCGTCGCCATGCAGCGCCAGCCGCGCGGCGTTGATCGCCTTCACCGCGCCGATCGCGTTGCGCTCGATGCAGGGGATCTGCACCAGGCCGCCGATCGGGTCGCAGGTCAGGCCCAGATTGTGCTCCAGCCCGATCTCGGCGGCATTCTCGACCTGGCGGTTGTTGCCGCCGAGGGCTGCCGCCAGCCCCGCCGCCGCCATCGCCGAGGCCGAGCCGACCTCGCCCTGGCAGCCGACCTCGGCGCCCGAGATCGAGGCGTTGCGCTTGATCAGCGAGCCCACCGCCGTCGCCGCCAGCAGGAAGGTCTCGACGCCGGCGGTGTCGGCGCCGGGCACGAAACGGACATAGTAGTGCAGCACGGCCGGCACGATGCCGGCGGCGCCATTGGTCGGCGCGGTGACCACGCGGCCGCCGGCGGCATTCTCCTCGTTCACCGCGAGCGCGTAGAGATTGACCCAGTCCATGCCGTAGAGCGGGTCCAGCTCGTTCGCCTTGCGCCGGGCCAGCAGCCGCTCGTGCAGGGCGGGGGCGCGGCGGCGGACGCGCAGGCCCCCCGGCAGCTCGCCGCCCTGGCGCAGGCCGCGGGCGACGCAGTCGCGCATCGCCGCCCAGATCCGCGCGATGCCGGCGCTGATCTCGGCATCGCTGCGGAAGCAGCGCTCGTTGCGGCGCTGCAGCTCGGCGATGCTGACGCCGGCGGCCTCGGCCATGGCCAGCATCGCGGCTGCCGTGCCGAAGGGATAGGGCGTCTCGGGCGCCGCCATGTCGCCGCCGACGCCGTCATCGCCCTCCTCGACGATGAAGCCGCCGCCGATCGAATAGAACACCCGGCGATGCTGCGTGCCGTCATCGAGCGTCGCGGTGAAGGCCATGCCGTTGGTGTGGCGCGGCAGCACCTCGCGCTTGTGGAACAGGATGTCGCGCGCCGGCCGGAAGGCGACGCGCCGGCCCGAGGGCAGCGCCAGGCTTTCGCTGTCGCGCAGCGCGTCGAGCAGCGACGACGCCGCATCGGGGTCGATGCTGTCGGGCCGCTCGCCGAGCAGGCCGAGCATCACCGCGTTGTCGGTCGCATGCCCCTTGCCCGTCAGCGCCAGCGAGCCGTAGAGCGCGACGGTGATCGCCGTCACGGGGGCTGCCGGCAGGGCGCTGGCGAAGCGGTAGGCGGCGATCATCGGGCCCACGGTGTGCGAGCTGGACGGGCCGATGCCGATCCTGAACAGGTCGAACAGCCCGGCCCAGGGCATGGGCGGCGCCGTCGCCGAGCCATCTGTCATTCGCATTCCCCCTCGTCGCCGCGCCCATCCGCACGTCCCGCGCCCGAACTAGACCACCCCCGGCAGGGGGTGCGCCAGGGCCCGCCGCCTCAGGCGGCGCCGGCCGCCGCCAGCAGCGCCGAAATCTCCGCCTCCGGCTGGTCGAAGCGGCAGACCAGGCGGACCTCGCCGGCGCCGCGGCGATAGAAGGAGAAGCCCTGCGCCTGCAGCGCGTCGATCATGGCCGGCGGCAGCGTCGCGAAGACGATATTGGCCTCGACCGGGGCCAGCAGCGCGCCGCCGGGCAGGCGGGACAGCCCCTCGCCCAGCCGCGCCGCCAGGGCATTGGCGCGGCGCGCCAGCGCCAGATGCAGGTCGCCCGCGACATAGGCCTGCAGCTGCGCCGCGGCGAAGCGCATCTTCGACCAGGTCTGCCCGGCGCGGCGCAGGGTGAAGGCAACCGGCTCGACCAGCTCGGGGCGGAAGACCACCAGCGCGTCGGTGCTCATCACGCCGTTCTTGGTGGCGCCGAAGGACAGCAGGTCGAGGCCGATGCCGCTGGTCATCGCCGGCGCCGAGCAGCCGAGCCAGGCCTGGGCATTGGCGAAGCGGGCGCCGTCCATGTGGAACAGCAGCCCGTTCTCCTTCGCGCAGGCGCCGATCGCGGCCAGGGCGTCCAGGCTGTAGACGGTGCCGCGCTCGGTCGCCTGGGTCACCGTCACCGCCGCCGGCTGCGGCTTCTGGGTGTTGCCGCGCGGCGCCTGCGCCACGGCCTCGCGCAGCGCCGCGGGGTCGATGCGGCCGAGCGCCCCGGGCAGGCCGATCAGCGCGGCGCCGCCGCCGGCGGCGGCGAGCGAATTGCCCTCCGACAGCCGCAGATGCGCGCCCTCGTGGCAGAAGGCGCCGGCATAGGGGCGCAGGCAGGCCGACAGCGCGAAGGTATTGGCCGCCGTGCCGGTGGAGACCGGGAACACCGTCACCGCCGCGCCGAAGAACGCCGAGAAGCGGTCGTTCAGCGCGCGGGCGCTGTCATCCAGCCCGTAGGGCGTGGCGGTGCCGTGGTTGGCCGCGGCCAGCGCCGCCATGATGGCCGGATGGATGCCCGCGACATTGTCGCTCTGGAAATCGCCCTGCATCGGTCCCCCGCTCCTTGCGCGGCCGCATCATGGCGCAACGGCGGCGATCGGCAAGCCGGCCTCAGCCGGGCGGCACGGCGCCGAAGGCCACCCATTGCGCCCGCGTCGCGGCATCGACGACGTCGGGCACCGGCAGCGCCGTGCCCAGCGCCGGCGCCACCCGCCAGCCCGACAGGCCGCGGCTGACCGCCTGGCCGGCCGCGGGGTCGGGCAGCGGCTGCAGCACCGGATGGGCGCAGCCGCTCCACAGCAGCATCTGCACCGCCTGGTTCAGCGCCACCGGATGCGGCGCGAAGCCGGGCAGCCGCGCCAGCTCCCCCACCCGCCGCGGCCCCTGGCGCAGCGCCGCCAGGATCGGGCCGAACAGCGCCGGATCGCCCTCGACCGGGCCGATCGGCGTGTCGAAGCGCAGCGAGGCGGTCGCCGGCAGGCCGGGCAGCGCGGCCAGGGCCAGCCCGTCCAGCGCCTGGCGATGCGCGGCCGGCGCCAGGCTGGCGCCGCCGCGCTGGTACAGGTCGCGCCGCAGCGCCTGGTTGCGCGCCAGGTCGCGCAGCGTCTCGGCCGTGGCGCGGTCGGCGAGGCCGGCCAGCAGCGGCCGGCTGGCGGCGGGCAGGCTGACGGCGTCGATATTGTCGGGCGGCGTCGCGCTGCCGCGATAGTCGAGGCCGATGCCGGCCATCTCGTCGAGCATCGCCGCGACATGGAAGGGCCGCCAATGCGCCGCCAGCAGCTCATGCGCCAGGGTCTCGGCGCGCTGGCCGGCGGCCGCCTGCAGCCGCTGCCGCTCCTGCGGATAGGTCGTGTAGAAGCCCGCGCCCGCCTGCGACAATTGCGACAGCAGGGCCAGGCCGCGCTGCACGCGCTGAGCGGAATCGCCATCGCCCGTCGCCGCGTGGCGGCGCACCAGCTGCTGCGCGGCGACGGCTGCCGACAGGCCGGGATGCGTCATGTAATGCGCATAGACCAGGCCGCCCGGCGCCAGCGCGCGGTCGATGAAGCGCAGCATCGCCTGGCGCGTCGCATCCGACACCCAGGACAGCACGCCATGGGTGACGATGAAGTCGAAGCCGCCCGGCCCGGCCTCCGGCAGGTCCGCGAATTCCGCCTGCAGCGCCACGAGGTTGCGCAGCCCCGCCGCCTGCGCCGCCGCGGCCAGGCCGGCGATGGCGGCCGCATTGGCGTCGATGGCGACGACCTGCGCCTGCGGATGGCTGGCGGCCACCACCAGGGCGTTCAGCCCCTCGCCGCAGCCCAGCTCGCACCAGCGGAACGGCCGGCCGATCTCGGGCGCGGCGAAGCCCAGGCCGCGCCCCACGGCATCGATCCAGGCCGGCGTCATCTCGCGGTGGAACTGCGCCGGATAGACCAGGTCGCGCACATAGTCGGCATTCATGGCGGGCGTCGGCGACCTCGGGCTGCGGCGTGGAACGGGCGGAGCGCGCGGCTCCCATGATAGGGACGGACGAGACCGCCCGAGGGACAGCGCAGCCGCGCGTTTTTCTGCATGCCCCGGCGTTTTTCTTCTGTCCGCCTGCGGCGTTACTTTTCGTCACGAAAACAGGGCGCAACCCGGCGCCGCGCCGCTGTCCGCCTGCGGGGCTCGTCCGTCTGCGCAGGTGACACCTCGACGACGGACAGGATTTCCCATGCACGCCCACGGCCCCCGCCTCACCACCACCCTGCGCGCCGCGCTGCTGGGCAGCGTCACGCTGCTCGCCCTGCCGTCTTCCGCATCGCGGGCGCAGCAGGGCCCGGCCGCCGTGCAGCTGCCGCAGATGGACGTGGTGGCCACCGCCGAGGAGCAGGTGAAGCAGGCGCCGGGCGTCTCGATCATCAACCGGGAAGACCTGCGCCGCGCGCCGCCGGTCAACGACATCTCCGAGATCGTCCGCACCATGCCGGGCGTCAACCTCACCGGCAATTCGTCGAGCGGCCAGTATGGCAACAACCGCCAGATCGACCTGCGCGGGATGGGGCCCGAGAACACGCTGGTCCTGGTCGACGGCAAGCCCGTGCGCTCGCGCAACGCCGTCCGCATGGGCCGCTCGGGCGAGCGCAACACGCGCGGCGATTCCAACTGGGTGCCGGCCGACGCCATCGAGCGCATCGAGGTGATCCGCGGGCCGGCCGCGGCGCGCTACGGCTCGGGGGCGGCGGGCGGCGTCGTCAACATCATCACCAAGCCGCCGACGGACGACTATCACGGCTCGGTGACGCTCTACACCGCGCAGCCGGAGGACCGTGACGAGGGCAGCAGCAACCGCGTCACCGCCACGCTGTCGGGCCCGACGACGCTGCCCGGGCTGAGCTTCCGCGCCTATGGCAACTTCAACCGCACCGATGCCGACAACGTCGAGCTGAACCGCGCGGCCTCCGGCGCCGCCGCCGGCACCACGCCGCCGGCCGGGCGCGAGGGCGTCGAGAACCGCGACATCAACACGCTGCTGCGCTGGGACATCGACGCGCGGCAGAGCCTGGAGCTGGAGCTCGGCTACAGCCGCCAGGGCAACCTCTACGCCGGCGACCGCGCCGTCAGCGCCGCCGGCAGCGCCCTGCTGACCCAGCTGGCCAATGAGGGCGCCGAGACCAACATCATGACGCGCAGCACCGCGTCGCTCTTGCATCGCGGCGACTGGGGCTGGGCGGATTCGCGGCTGCTGTTCATGTATGAGGGCACGGTCAACAAGCGGCTGAACGAGGGCACCGCCGGCTCCTCCGAAGGCAGCATCAACACCGAGACCGGCTGGTCGAGCGCGACGCTGAACAACTACACGGCCAGCGGCGAGCTCAACATCCCGCTGAGCTTCCTGGCGCCGCAGCGGCTGACGCTGGGCGCCGAGTTCTTCCGTGAGAACATGAGCGACCCCTACTCCATGTCGCAGAGCCTGGCGACCGGCGGCCAGCTGCCGGGGGCTGCCACCGGCACCCGCCCGGGCAGCGCCTTCGCCGAGACCTATTCCTTCTTCGTCGAGGACAATGTCTACGCCACCTCGCGGCTGGTGCTGACGCCCGGCCTGCGCTTCGACCACCACAGCGAGTTCGGCGCGAACTGGAGCCCGTCGCTGAACGCCTCCTACGAGGTCTTCGACGGCTTCTCGATCAAGGGCGGCATCGCCCGCGCCTTCAAGGCGCCGAACCTGTACCAGTCGAACCCGAACTACGTCTATTTCAGCATGGGCAATGGCTGCCCCAACGGCTATCCGAGCCTCGGCGCCGGCTGCTACGTGCAGGGCAATCCCGAGCTGCAGCCGGAGACCAGCGTCAACAAGGAGATCGGCGTCGCCTATGCCCGCGGCGGCTTCAGCAGCAGCCTGACCTATTTCCACAACGACTATCGCGACAAGATCGTCGCCGGCCTGGTTCCCACCGGCCAGACCACCAGCAATGGCCGCATCCTGCGCTGGGAGAACACCCCGGAAGCGATCATCCAGGGCATCGAGGGCAATGTCAGCATCCCCGTGCTGGAGACGCTGACCTGGAACACCAACTTCACCTACATGATCGAGAGCGAGGACAAGACCACCGGCCAGCCGCTGTCGCTGGTGCCGGAATACACCATCAACAGCACGGTCGACTGGCAGGCGCGGGAAGACCTGGTGCTGCGCCTCGGCCTGACGCATTACGGCCGGCAGGAGGCGCGCACCGTCAGCATGATCGGCTTCGCCAGCACCGGCAACGAGCTGCTGGAGCGCAAGCCCTATTCGGTGCTCGACCTCAGCGCCAGCTACGACATCACGCCGAACACGCGCGTCTCCGCCGGCGTCAACAACATCCTCGACAAGCAGCTGTTCCGCGAGGCGAATTCCAGCGGCGCCGGCGCCAACAGCTACAACGAGCCCGGCCGGGCGTATTTCGTCAGCCTGACCGCGTCGTTCTGAACGACAGAAGGGGGCGGGCCGACCAGCCCGCCCCCCCGCCTCAATACCCCCGGGCCAGGTCGACCATCGCCGTGGTCGGCTGCCCGGCGCGGTGCCGCGCGACATTCTCCAGCGCGATGCGGGCTGCCGATTCCGGCGCGCTATAGGCGGCGACATGCGGCAGCACGGTGATGCCGGGATGCGCCCAGAAGGGATGCTCGACCGGCAGCGGCTCCTGGGTGAAGACGTCGAGCACGGCATGGCTCACCTGGCCCGCTTCCAGCGCCGCCAGCAGGTCGGCCTCGACCAGGTGGCGGCCGCGCGCCAGGTTGACCAGCCCGGCGCCGCGCGGCAGCCGGCCGAACAGCCGGGCATCCAGGATGCCGGCGGTGTCGGGCGTCAGCGGCAGCAGGTTGACCAGGATGTCCGAGGTCGCGACCAGCCGGTCCATGCCGTCCGCGCCGCTCAGGCATTCGATGCCCGCGATCGCCTTGGGCGCGCGGCTCCAGCCGGAGACCGGGAAGCCGACCGCGGCGATGGCCTGGGCGCAGGCGCCGCCCAGCGCGCCGAGGCCGAGCACGCCGACCCGGCGCTGCGCCGCCAGCGGCTGCGCCAGCTGCCGCCAGTCGGCTTGCGCCTGCTGCCGGCCATAGGCAGGGAACTGCCGGTGCAGCAGCAGCACGCTGGCGAGCGCGCATTCGACCATGGCCTGGGTCAGCGCCGGGTCGACCAGCCGGGCGATCGGGATCGCCCGCGGGAAGGCCGGGTCCAGCAGCATGCGGTCGACCCCGGCCCAGAGGCTCTGCACGAAGCGCAGCTGGGGGTAGCGCGCCAGGGTGCCATGCGGCGGATTGGCGACCAGCGCGATCTCAACGGCGTCGACATCATGCGGCTCGGTTGCCAGCACCAGCGTCTCGCCCGCCGGCAGATGCGCCAGCAGATGCGTCTTCCACTCGGCATATTCGTCGTCGTCGAGGGAACCGATCAGAAGAATGCTCACCGCGGGGACCTTTTCCGGAAGGAGCGGCACTATGCGGCAGCGGCGCCGCCCCGGCCAGACGCCCAACTGGACCAATCCGAATCCAGCGAACTGGTCGTTCCCTCTGTTCCAGTCAGCGCCCAGACTGGCCGGATGAGCAGCACCATCGCGCCGGCCCCGCTGACCGCCGAGGAGATCGAGCGCTTCGGCCCCGATCCCGAGGCGCGCTTCCGCGACAACCTCGCGGCGCTGGAGGCGCGCATCGCCGCCGCCTGCCAGCGCGCCGGGCGCGACCGGTCAGAGGTGCGGCTGCTGCCGGTGACCAAGACGGTGCCGGCCAGCGTGCTGCGCCTGGCGCATGCCGCCGGCGTCACTACCTTCGGCGAGAACAAGATCCAGGAGGCGACCGGGAAGCGCGAGGCCCTGGCCGACCTGCCCATCGCCTGGAGCATCATCGGCCATCTGCAGACCAACAAGGTCAAGCACCTGGCCCGGCTGGCGCAGGAGTTCCACGCGCTGGACAGCCTGCGCCTGGCCGGGCTGCTGGAGGCGCGGCTGGCGCAGGAGGGTCAGACGATGGATGTCTTCGTCCAGGTCAACACCTCGGGCGAGGCCAGCAAATATGGCCTGCCGCCGGCGGAGGTGCCGGCCTTCCTCGACGCCCTGCCGCGGTTTCCGCATCTGCGGCCGCGCGGCTTCATGACGCTGGCGCTGTTCAGCAGCGACATGGCGCAGGTCCGCCCCTGCTTCGCCCGGCTGCGGGACATCCGCGACGCTGCCCTGCGCGACCATCCGGGGCTGGCCGCGCTGTCGATGGGCATGACCGGCGATTTCGAGGCGGCGATCGCCGAGGGGGCCAGCATCATCCGCGTCGGCCAGGCGATCTTCGGCCGCCGCCCGACGCCGGACGGGCATTACTGGCCGGGGCTGCTGCCGACGCCGGGCTGAGCGCCCCCCCTCCTGGCGCGGCACGCCGTGTTGCGCCAAGCTTCAAGGGCACGCCGGCCAACCGGCGGCAGGATGGCGAGAGGAAACGCGGATATGACGATCTCCGGGGCGGCCACCGGCGACGGTGGCCTGCGGCGCGCGGCCGCCGCATGAGCGGCGAGGAATTGCTGGATTCCCGCGCCGCCTGGATCCGGCTCGGCGCCATCGTCGCGCTGTCGACGCTGGGCGGCGCCGGCATGTGGACCGTGGTCGTGGCGCTGCCGCATGTGCAGGCGGATTTCGGCGCCAGCCGCGCCGACGCCTCGCTGCCCTATACCCTGACCATGCTGGGCTTCGGCATCGGCGGCGTGCTGATGGGGCGGCTGGCCGACCGCTTTGGTGCCATGCGGCCGCTGCTCTTCGCCATCCTGATGCTGGCGACCGGCTATGTCGTGGCGGGGATGGCGCCCAGCCTGATGGTCTATGCCCTGGCCCAGGGCGGCATGATCGGCATGCTCGGCGCCTCCGCCTCCTTCGCGCCGCTGATGGCCGACGCCTCGCTGTGGTTCCGAAGGCGTCGCGGCATCGCGGTGGCGCTCGCCGCCTCCGGCAACTACCTGGCCGGCGTGGTCTGGCCGCCGCTGCTGACCGCGCTGATCGCGGCGCATGGCTGGCGGGTCGCGCATATGGTGGTGGGCGGCATCTGCCTGGTGGCGATGCTGCCGCTGGCGCTGATGCTGCGCGCCCGGGCGCCGGGATCACACGGCGGCGGCCCGCGCAGCGCCGCCGGCGAGGCCCGGCCGCTGGGCCTGTCGCGCAACGGGCTGACCCTGGTGCTGGCCATCGCCGGCATCGCCTGCTGCGTCGCCATGGCGATGCCTCAGGTGCATATCGTCGCCTATTGCGGCGACCTGGGCTACGGCGTGGCGCGCGGAGCGGAGATGCTGTCGGTGATGCTGGCCTGCGGCATCGTCTCGCGCCTGGTCTCCGGGCTGCTGGCCGACCGTATCGGCGGGCTGCGCACGCTGCTGCTGGGCGCGATCGCGCAAGGCGCGGCGCTGTCGTTGTTCCTGTTCTTCGACGGGCTGGGCTCGCTGTTCATCCTCTCGGCGCTGTTCGGCCTGTTCCAGGGCGGCATCGTGCCCTCCTACGCCGTCGTGGTGCGGGAGAATTTCCCGGCCTCCGAGGTCGGCATCCGCGTCGGCATCGTGCTGAGCTCGACGCTGCTCGGCATGGCGCTGGGCGGCTGGCTGTCCGGCGTCATCTTCGATGCCACCGGCAGCTATGCGGCGGCCTTCGTCAACGGCGTGGTGTGGAACGCGGCGAATGTGCTGATCGTGGTGACGCTGCTGCTGCGCAGCCGGCCACGGAGGGCGGCTGCCTAAGCCGCCCAGAGATGCCCGCGCAGCGTGCTGGCCGCATAGTCGCGGCGGAACACGCCGCGATCCTGCAGCACCGGCACCACCTTGGCCACGAATTCGTCGAAGCCGCCCGGCGTCAGATGCGGGGCCAGGACGAAGCCGTCGGCGGCATCCTCCTGCACGTGGCGCTCGATCTCCAGCGCCACGGCCTGCGGCGTGCCGGTGAACTGCTTGCGGCCGGTGACGCGGATCACCAGCTGCCGGATCGACAGCCCGTCCCGCTCGGCGATCTCGCGCCATTTCCGGGCCGTCGCCAGGCGGTCGTCGTAGCGCATGGCGCGACCCTGCGACAGCGCATCGGCCTCGACATCGGGGTCGATCGCCGGCAGCGGCCCCTCGGCGTCATAGGCGGAGAGGTCGCGGTTCCAGACCTGCTCGAGGAAGGTGATCGCGCTGCGCGGGCTGACCTGCTGCAGCCGGATCTGCGCCGCCTTGTCCCGCGCCTCCGCCTCGGTGTCGCCGAGCGCGAAATTGGCGCCGGGCAGGATCTTCAGCGCGTCGGGCCGCCGGCCATAGCGGGCCAGCCTGCCCTTGACGTCGGCATAGAAGGCGCGGCCGGCCTCCAGCTCGCTGTGGCGCGAATAGATGACATCGGCATGGCTCGCCGCCAGCTCGCGCCCGGCATCGGATTCGCCGGCCTGCACCAGCACCGGCGCGCCCTGCGGCAGCGGCCCCAGCCCGCTGCGGCCGGCGATGTCGAAATGCCGCGACAGCACGGCGAAGTCGCCGCCACGCCAGATCTGCCGCGCGGCCTCGACGAACTCGCGGGCGCGCTCATAGCGCTGCGCATGCGGCAGGTGGTCGCCGCGGCGGAAATTGGCGCCGGTGAAGGCGCCCGGCGAGGTGACGAAGTTCCACCCCGCCCGGCCGCCCGACAGCAGGTCCAGCGTCGCCAGCTGACGCGCCAGCGGATAGGGCTCGTTGAAGGTGGTGGTCAGGGTGCCGACCAGCCCGACATGCTGTGTCACCGCCGCCAGCGCCGTCAGCACCGCCAGCGTGTTGGGCCGGCCGGCGACGTCGAGCTCGTGCAGCCGCCCCTTCTGCTCGCGCAGCCGCAGCCCCTCGGCCAGGAAGATGAAGTCGAACTTGCCGCGCTCCACCGTCTCGGCGAAGTGGCGGAAGGAGGAGAAGGCGATCTGGCTGCCCGCCGCCGGGTCGCTCCAGACGGTAAAATTGTTCACGCCCGGGAATTGCGCGCCGAGGATGACCTGCTTCTTCGCCATGCTGCTGTCCGATCGGCGTCAGGCGGCGACGTTGATGTTGCGGTTCGGCGCCGGCGGCAGGCCGAGCCGCTGGCGCAGGCTGCCCGCGCCCGGCCGGACCGGCGGCAGCGCGGCCAGCAGCGGCGCCAGGTCGCGCGCCGGATCGGCCGGGACCAGCCGCAGCCCGGCGACCCCCGGCAGCCGGCCGAGCGCCGCCAGTTGCCCGGCGCTGCCGTCCCAGCGCAGCCCCGGCCGCGCGCTGTCGCCCACCAGCACATCGGCGAAGACCAGCGGCGCGCCGCGCAGCGCGGGCGCCAGCGCCGTGGCCTCCGCGCCCAGGAAGACCAGCTCGGCGCCGGCGGCCTGGGCCGGGTCGTCGCTGGCCTGCAGATCGATGGCGACCACCGGCTGGCCCTGCGGCGGCCGCGGCGTGATCGAGGGGCCGAGCACGCTGAAGCGCTGCCCCTGGAAGCGGATGTAATGCAGCCTCTCGGCATCGACAAAGCGCTGGCTGACCGGGTCGCGGATGATGGCGTCGTCCTGCCAGCTGTCCCACAGCGCGCGGATCACCGCGATGGCCTCCGCCGTGTCGGCGGCCAGCGCCGCGGCCTCGGGCTCCGGGAAGCCGGGCAGCGGGCCGATGGCGCGGCGCGCCTGGGCAGGGCGCGCGCCGCGCAATGGCTGCACCAGCAGCCCGGCGCGGCCCTCGGTCACATGGTCCAGCGTGGCGATGCCGGTGGAGACATGGAAAGGCTCGAGGAAGTTCACGGCGACGCCAGGCAGGATGCCGACCTGGCGGCTGCGCGCGCCCAGCCAATTGGCCAGCAGCAGCGCATCCGGACCGTCGGCACCCGGTTGCGCGAAGCCATCGGCCAGGGTCAGCAGCTCGGCCGTGGCATCGATCGCGGCCAGCAGGCCAGGATCGGCCAGCAGCGGCAGCAGGCCGGGCTGCGCGGCCTCCAGCCCGAGGGCGATGCGCATGACGCTCAGACCACCGCCGCGTGCTGCGCCAGCCGCGCCAGGATGCGGCGCTCCTGCGCCTGCTTGGTGGCGGTGACCTCGATCGTCGCGGCGTCGAGCGAGGCCGCCGGCCGCCGCCGCGGCGAGGTGGCGGGCTGGCCGGCGCGGGCGCCGATATGCTTCTCGAACGGCAGCGAGCGGAACAGCGCCGGATCGGCCTCGAGGTCGAACAGCGCGCGATAGCCGAGCGAGACATAGAGCCCGACCGCCTCCGGCTGGCGGAAGCCGGTGGTGAGATAGGCGCGGGTATAGCCCAGCGCGCCCGCGCGCGCCTCCAGCGCCGCCATGATGCGCCGCGCCAGCCCCTGGCGGCGATGATCGGCATGCACCCAGACGCGCTTGATCTCGGCGGTCTCGTCGTCATGGCTCATGAAGGCGCCGCCGGCGATCGGCACGCCGTCGCGCAGCAGCACCAGGAAATCGCCGAGCGGCGGGGCGAAGGCGGCGGCGGGATAGCGGTCGACCTCGCCGCGCGCGCCGCCGGGGCGGTCGGTGCCGTACATGGCCGCGAATTCTTCGACCAGCGCGTCCAGCACGGCCTGGGCTTCGGGCGCCTGCAGCGGGGAATGGATGATCGTGTCGCTCATCTCGAGCCTCTTCTCAGCCAGGGGGTCGCGGGGAGCGGCCTTGCGTCACGGCGCAGATTGTCCCTGTTCGAACGCGTCTTCAAGTGATTCACATTTTTCTTAGGCGTTTTTTTGGATGGCGCCGTGGGTTTTGTGGTCTCGGGTGGCAGGGGCAGCGCCAGAGCGGGCGGCGAGGGGGTTGGCCAATCCGCTGGATTAGCTCTGTTTATATCCAGGAAATCAACGCATCGACCCGCCACATTGCCAATCACGATTCACCACCGCATATTCATGACCGAAGCCGCTTCCGGACAGAAAATGCCGACCCCCCTTCACCCCTGGCCCCGGCAATTGCCGCGGTGCCGCCCGCCGGCCTACGCTGGCCCGGCGCGCCCGCCCGGCGCGGCGGAGACAGCGGCATGACGGCGCGACAGGGCCTGCGGCTCGGCTTCTTCACCCGGCTGCTCGACGAGGGCAGCCCAGCAGAGCGCTATCGCTGCGCCCTGGCGCAGATCCGCCATGCCGAGGCGCTGGGCTATGACAGCGCCTGGGTGGCGCAGCATCATTTCCACGCGGCCGAGGGCGGCCTGCCCGCGCCCTTCGTCTTCCTGGCGCAGGTGGCGGCGCTGACCACGCGCATCCGCCTGGGCACCGGCATCGTCACCCTGCCGCTGGAACTGCCGATCCGCGTCGCCGAAGATGCCGCCGTGCTCGACATCCTGTCGAACGGAAGGCTGGAGCTCGGCGTCGGATCGGGCGGCAATCCGGAGGCCTTCGCCGCCTTCGGCCTGCGGGATGCCGACCGCCGCGCGCTGTTCGACGGCAAGCTGGACGCGCTGGTCGCGGCCCTGGCGCAGCAGGCGCTGCCCGGCGGCGACCGGCTCTATCCGCCACATCCCGGGCTGGGGCAGCGGCTGTGGCAGGCGACCTTCTCGGTCGAGGGCGCGCGGGCGGCGGGGCAGCGCGGCGCCGGGCTGCTGCTGTCGCGCACCCAGCCGCGGCCGCAGCAGGCGCCCGCGGCAAGCCTGGCCGAGATCCAGGACCCGATGGTCGATGCCTATCTGGCCGCGCTGCCGGCCGGCGTCGCGCCGCGCATCCTGGCCAGCCGCTCGGTCTTCGTCGCCGATGACAGCAAGGAAGCCCACCGCCTGGCCGAGGCCGGGCTGCGCCGCTTCGACGCGCGGCTGGTGGCGCAGGGCCGCCTGCCCGACGCGCCGCGCTCGCTGGCAGAGATCATCCGCCGCCAGGATTCGCATGTCGGCACGGTGGACGAGGTCACCGCCTCGCTCGCTGCCGACCGCGTGCTGGACCGCGCGACGGAGCTGGCGGTGCAGGTGCATTCCATCGACCCGCCGCATGACGTCACGCTGCGCTCCATCGAGCTGGTCGCCCAGGGCGTCGCGCCGGCGCTCGGCTGGCAGCGCAGCGCGCCCCGCGCCATCGCCCACCAGGCAGGAGTTGCCGCCCAATGACGGACACCATCGATCGGCTCGCCGGGATCGCCCCCGGCTCGGCCCTGGAAAAGATCCGCGCCGGGCGCCCGGCCGCGCGCGACCATGCCGAGGCCAGCCACCGCGCGCTGCTGTCGCCCGACGCGCCGGGCGATGTCAGCCTGGCCGAGCGCTTCGCCGTCGCCCGCTTCGTCGCAGGCCTGCACGGCGCGCCCGAGGCCGTGGCGCTCTACGCCGCGGGCCTGGCGCAGCATGGCGGCGCCGCGCTGGCGGAGGCCGTGGCGCAGGCCGCCGCCGCGACCGCCGCGACCGGCCCGCGCGGCGCCTTCCCGCCCGGCCCGCTGAGCGCCGAGGACAGCCCGGCGCCCGGCTTCGCCCTGCCGCCGGCGGTGGCAGCGCTGCTCGGCGCGAAGCTGGCCACCGCCTTCGCCTATGCGCATTTCCTGGTCTTCCACCCGCGCGACGCGGCGCCCGAGCGCTTCGCGCCGCTGCAGGCGGCGGGATGGACGCCGGACGGGCTGGTGACGCTGTCGCAGCTGGTCGCTTTCCTCGCCTTCCAGATCCGCGTCGCCGCCGGGCTGCGCGTGCTGGCCACGACGCCCTGATGCCGGAGAAGCAAGCCATGTCCGACAGCCTTGCCGAACCCACCGCCTTCACCCGCGCGCAGATCGGCTGGACGCCCTGGCTGCCGCCGCTGACCGAGGCCGAGCTGACGCCGCGCCACCTGGAGGCGCTGATCGATGCGGCCCGCGCGAAGAATCCCTACTTCCGCCTGCTGGCGCGCGACCCGGCGGCGCTGCAGCACCGCACCCTGGCCGACAAGGATATTTTCTATAATCCCGAGGGCGGCGCGCCGCGCGCCGATCGCGAGCTGGCGGCGACCGCGGTGTCGCGCGCGAATGGCTGCATCTACTGCGCCTCGGTGCATGCGCGCTTCGCCGCCACCTATGCGAAGCGCGAGGCCGATGTCGACCGGCTGCTGGAAGAAGGCACCGGCGCCGATCTCGGCGAGCGCTGGAACGCCATCGTCGCCGCCTCGGTCGCGCTGACGGCGACGCCGATCGCCTTCGGGCCCGCGCATGTGCAGCGGCTGCGCGCCGCCGGGCTGGATGAGCTCGGCATCGCCGATGTCATCCAGTCCGCCGCCTTCTTCAACTGGGCGAACCGGCTGATGCTGGCGCTGGGCGGCGCGACCGTGCCCGCCTGAAACGCGGCGGCGGCAACCCGCGCGGGCTGCCGCCACGCCGGTCACTTCGGCGGCAGGCCCGGCGGATTGGTGCGCGAGCGCTGGATCGCCTCGGCCGAGAGATTCCAGCGGCCGAGCGCGCGGGCATAGGTGCCGGCCTCGATCTGCGCGTTCAGCGCGACGGTGATCGGCTCGGCGAGACCCACGCCTTTCTTCGTCGTCACCGCGATTTCCGCGGTCACCGGCCAGCCGCCGGAGAAGGTGCCGACCAGCCGTGTCTTGCGCTGCCGCGCCGCCTTGAAGGCCGAGGTGGCATTCGGCCCGAGATAGGCGTCGGCACGCCCCGATTGCAGCGCCAGGTCCAGCACGGCCTCGTCGTCATAGTACTGCACTTCGGTGTTGGGCAGGCCCTTGGCGCGGTTGGCCTCGATCCAGCGCAGCAGGATCTGCTCCTGGTTGGTGCCGGAGGAGACGATGACCTTCAGCCCGGCGACATCCTCAGGCTTGGCAATCGCCTGCAGCCGGCTTTCCACCGCGACATAGAAGCCGAGCAGGTCGTTGCGATAGGTCGAGAAATCGAAGCGCTGCTTGCGCTCCTCCGTCACCGTGACATTGCTGGTCACCGCATCGAACTTGCCGGAGATCAGGCCGAGCGGCCAGTCGGCCCAGGCGGTCGGCACCACCTCCAGCGTCAGGCCCAGGCTGTCGGCCACCAGCTGCGCGATGTCGATCTCCGCGCCGATCGGCGTGCGGCTGTCCGTCGCATAGCCGCCGAAGGGGAAGCGGCCGGGGTTGGTGGCCACCGTCAGCTTGCCGGCATTGGCCAGGCGCAGGTCGCGCGGCAGCAGGCGGATCGCCTCCTCCACCTTCTGCGCGCGCACGCGATGCGGCTGCGCCGGGCTGAGGTCGATCTCCTCCTGCGCGCGCAAGGGCCTCGGCAGCAGCGGCGAGGCGGCGACGGTGATGCCGCCCAGCAGGCAGAGGCGGCGGGAAAGGCTGGCCATGGCGATGCTCCTGTCAGGCCGCGTCACAGCACCTTCGCCAGGAAGGCGGCGGTGCGCGGCTGCTGCGGGTTGTTGAAGATCTGCTCGGGCGTGCCGGCCTCGACGATGCGGCCGGCCTCCATGAAGACGATGCGGTCGGCGACCTCGCGGGCGAAGCCGATCTCATGCGTGACGATCACCAGCGTGGTGCCCGACCGTGCCAGCGCCTGGATGACGTCGAGAACTTCCTTGACCAGCTCGGGATCGAGCGCCGAGGTCGGCTCGTCGAACAGCAGCACGCGCGGCCGCAGCGCCATGGCGCGGGCGATGGCGACGCGCTGCTGCTGGCCGCCGGAAAGCTGCCGCGGATAGGCTTCCGCCTTGTCCGCCAGGCCGACGCGGGCGAGCAGCGCCGCGGCTTCGGCTTCAGCCACCGCGCGGGATGCGCCTCCGGTCGCGACCGGCGCCTCGGCGACATTCTGCAGCGCGGTCAGATGCGGGAAGAGGTTGAAGTTCTGGAACACCATGCCGAGCACGGCGCGGCGCTGCAGGGTCTCGCTTTCCTTCAGCTCCTGCAGCACATCGCCCTCGCGGCGATAGCCCATGACCTCGCCGTCGATCAGCACGAAGCCGCTGTCGGGGCGCTCCAGCCGGTTGATGGCGCGCAGCAGCGTCGACTTGCCGGAGCCCGAGGGGCCGATGATGGCGGTGACGCTGCCGGCCGGCAGCTGCAGCGACACCTCGTCCAGCACCCGAAGCGCGCCGAAGCTCTTGGTCACGCCACGGATCTCGACGCTGGCGCCGGGCGGCGAAGGCGGCAGGTCGGTGGCCGCCACCACCGGCGCGCGACGTCGCGCGAAGAGGCTGGAAGAAACCTCGCGCAGCGCACCGCGGGCATAGTGGCGCTCGACCTGGCGCTGGATGATGGACAGCGCCGTCAGGATGATCAGGTACCAGACGGTGGCCACCATCAGCAGCGGCACCACCTCCAGGTTGCGGCGATAGATCACCTGGATGGTGTAGAACAGTTCTGGCAATGCCAGGATGTAGACCTGGGAAGTTCCTTTCGCCAAGCCGATGATCTCGTTGAAGGCGTTCGGCAGGATCGAGCGCATCGCCTGCGGCAGCACGATGCGGAAGGCCTGGCGATGCCGCGGCAGGCCGAGCGCCGCCGCCGCCTCCAGCTGTCCCTGGTCGACCGACAGGATGCCGCCGCGGATGATCTCGGAGGAGAAGGCCGCCTGGTTCAGCGTCAGCCCCAGCACCGCCGCCGCGAAGGGCGTGATCAGCTGCGTCGTCGAGGCGCTGAACAGCGCGATGTCGGTATAGGGGATGCCGAGGACCAGCGTCGGGTAGAGATAGCCGAGGTTGTTCAGGATCAGCAGCAGCACGATCAGCGGGATCGAGCGGAAGATCCAGGCATAGCCCCAGGCGACGCCAGCCAGCAGCGGCGAGCCGGAGACGCGGGCCAGCGCCAGCGCCGTGCCCAGCATGAAGCCGAACACCGTGCCCAGCGCCGTCAGCAGCAGCGTGCGGCCGAGGCCCACCAGCACCGGCTCCGCCAGGAACCATTCGGCGAAGACATCCCAGCCCCAGCGCGGATTGGCCAGGATCGAGTGCAGCACGGCGAGCAGCAGCAGCGCCGCCAGCAGCGTGCCGATGCGGCGCGCCGGATGGCGGGCCGGGCGCAGCCGCAGCCCGGCCAGGTCGCAGGGCTGCGGCTTGGGCACGGCGATGCCGCCCAGCCTGTCGGTCGAGACGCTCATGAAGCCACCCTGCTTGGAGACGGCCGGGCGCGAGCCAGCACCCGCCGGCAAGGGCGGGTCACGGCAAGGCCGGCGATGGGTCAGGCGGGCAGCGGCGCGCCCCGGCCTCGGCCAGGGCACCGCCGCGCAAGGGGTGCTAGCGTCGACAATCCATCAGCATGCTGCGTCCCCCCGATCCCCTGCGCCCGGCGCAGGCCCGATGGGCAGCATTAGTCACGCTTCATCAGCGTGAGTCAATATTCATACGTCCCGATACCGTGCTTATGCCGCCGGCGCCGGCGCGCCATGGACGAAATCGCCCCCCACCAGCGTCGCCCGCGCGGCGATGCGCTCCAGCGCCGCGTCGGCGACGGTGAAGGGATCGGCGTCCAGCACGGCAAGATCGGCGAATTTGCCGGGGGTGATGCTGCCGCGGCGGTCTTCCTCGAAGGTCAGCCAGGCGCCGTTGCGGGTGACGCAGCCCAGCGCCTCGGCCCGGCTCAGCGCCTGGCCCGGGCCGATGGCACGCTGCGCCGCTGGGCTCCAGCGCGTCACCGCCTGGGCGATCGGCGGGAACAGCGAGATCGGCACATTGTCGGTGGCCAGGCACACCGGCACGCCGGCCTCCCCCAGCCAGCGCAGCGGCACGATCTTCTCCTCGGTGTCCAGGCCGAGGCGGTCCGCGAGCAGATGGCCTTCCTTGCGGATATAGCGGTTGGTGTGCGTCGTGACGCCAAGGCCGAGGTCGCGGATCTGCCCGACCTGGTCGCGCGTCAGCGCGGTGATATGGCCGAAGACCCAGCGCAGGTCACGGATCGGCGCGATGCGGTCGACCTCGGCGAAGAGCTCCAGGATGTTCGGCCAGATGCCGGTGACGCGGATGCCGGCCCGCGCGCAGGCCACCAGCAGCGCCTTGGCGCGGTCCCGCTCCATGCCGGCATCGTAGTGGAAGCCGGCCCAGCCGGTGCTGTCCGCCGCGGCGCGCAGCAGGTTCTCGCGCGTCTGGCCGAGCTCGGCCGCCAGCCCCGCCAGGCGCAGCCGGTCGTCGCCCAGCCCCTGCCCCGCCAGCCCGTGGCCCCAGCCGGCGATCAGCGCCGCCGGATCGACGTCGCCCAGCTGGCGCCAGCTCGGGCTGGCCACCAGATGCGTGCGCATCGTCATCTGCCCGGCCGCATGCACGCGGCGATAGGCGTCGAGCAGCTCGCTGGCCACGCCATGGCCTTCGAAGACCGCCGTGGTGCCCTGCGCGTGGTAGGCCGCCATCGCCGCTGGCAGCGAGGCCGCGCGCTGCGCCGTGGTGAAGCCGGGCACGGCGCGCAGCAGCGTCAGCTCCACCAGCGGCATGAAGGTGTTTTCCAGGAAGATGCCGGTGGGCTCGCCCGCGGCGTCGCGCTGGATCTCGACATCCGGCGAGGGCGGCGCCGTGCCGCGGCCGATGCCGGCCAGCGCCAGCGCGCGCGAATTGGCGATGGAAACCAGCGGCAGCGTGTGCCGCCAATAGCCCCAGATCGGCTTGATATAGACCGGGTTGTCGGGGGCGGCCGCGTCCAGCTCCTGCCGCGTCGGCCAGCGGCCTTCCGCCAGCTTGCCGGGCAGGCCGAGATAGAAGGGCGGGTCGCCGATCGGCATGGTGACGATCCAGTCGCCCGGCCGCGCCTGTCGCGCCAGATCGCTGATGCGCGCCTGGATCTCGGCGATCGAGCGGCAGCCGGCCAGGCTCGGCAGCAGGCCGCGCAGCCCCTCGCGGTCCATATGCGCGTGGCCGTCGGTCAGCCCCGGCACCACCGCCGCACCCTCCAGCGCCAGCAGCCGCGTGCGCGGCCCCTGATGGCGCAGCGCCGCCGCCTCCGGCCCCACCGCCAGGAAGCGGCCGCCGGCGATGGCCACGGCCTCCGCCGCCGGCTGCGCCGGGTCCATGGTGTGGATGCGCCCGCGCAGCAGGATCAGCTCGGCCGCCTCCACCGCGCCGGCGGCGACCGCCGGGCTGGTGGCGCCGCGGGTCTCCTGGAAGGGGGGCGGCGGGGATGCGGACATGCAGCGCTCCTGAAATTAACGCGGTATGTTTTCGTGTATTTGAGAAATGACCATAGCAAATCGTGCCACGATCCGTAAGCTGGCGGCGAACAGCGACGAGATCGAGCATCGCCATGGCCGCGCGCCGCCAAATCCTGGCATCCCTGACCCTCGCCACCCCCTTCCTGCTGACCGCGCGCCGCGGTCGCGCGCAATCGTCCAGCGCTTGGCCGCAGCGGCCGGTGCGGCTGATCGTGCCCTTCGCCCCCGGCGGCTCGGTCGACGGCATGGCCCGCATCCTGGCCCAGCGCCTGCAGGAAACGCTAGGCCAGGCCTTCGTCGTCGAGAATCGCAGCGGCGCCAGCGGCGCGGTCGGCGGCACCTATGTGGCGCGCGGCGAGGCGGACGGCCACACGCTGCTGTTCTCCGCCAGCATCCAGGCGGTGCAGCGGCTGGTGCTGAAGAACCCCGGCTACGACCCGCTGACCGACCTCAGGCCCGTGGTGCGCGTCGGCCAGGCGCCGGTGCTGCTGCTGACCTCGAAGGACCGGCCGGAGAAGACCATCGCCGAGGTGGTGGCGGCGGCGCGGGCCAATCCGCGGCGCTGGTCCTTCGGCACCGGCGCGCTGGGCTCGGCCGGGCACCTAGCCACGGTGGAATTCATCCGCCAGCTGGGCGTGGATATCCCCGTCGTGCCCTATCGCGGCACGGCGCCGGCGCTGGCCGACCTGATGGCCGGCACCATCGGCCTGCTGTTCGATCCGGTGCTGGCGACGCTGCCGCCGGTGCTGGGCGGCCAGGCGCAGGGGCTGACCATCTCCTCCGCCGCGCGCAACCCGGCGGTGCCGCAGATCCCGACCACCGCCGAGGCCGGCTTCCCCACCGTCGACATCCAGACCTGGTGGGCGATCTGGGGGCCGCGCGACCTGCCCGACGCGGTGGCCGAGAAGCTCAGCAGCGCGCTGGCGACGATCCTGCCCGACCCAGCGCTGCGCGCGCGCGTGGCGACGCTGGGCATCGAGACGCTGCACCAGGACGGCCCGGCGCTCGACGCCTTCATCCGCCAGGAATACGGTCGCACGCAGGAGCTGCTGCGCCTGGCAGGCTTCGAACCCGAATGACCGCCGGAGAACTCGCCATGACCGCTGCCACCGCGCTCGACCATGTCGGCCTGGCCACCGCCGATCCGCGCGCGCTGGGCGCGCTGTACGCGCGGCTGGGCTTCACCCTGTCGCCGCTGTCGCAGCAGAGCGGCAGGCGGTCGCCCGAACTGCCGGTCGAGCTGTTCGGCAGCGCCAACCACTGCGTCATGCTGCGCGAGGGCTTCATCGAGCTGCTCGGCCTCGTCGATCCGACGCTGTTCGACAATGGGCTGAAGCAATTCCTCGCGCGGCACGAGGGCGTCCATATCCTGGCCTTCGAGATGCAGGACGAGGTCGCCAATCTCGAGCGGCTGCGCGGCGCCGGCGTGCCGATCCCGGGTGTCGCCTGGCTGCAGCGGCCGGTGGGCGAGGCCGATGGGCCGATCGCGCGCTTCGCCCGGCTGCCGGTGCCGGATGCGCCGGAAGGCCGCGTGCAGCTGGTGCGCCACCTGACGCCGGAGCTGCTGTGGCGCGAGCCCTGGCTGACGCATCGCAACCGCGCCGTCGCGCTGGAAAGCGCCATCCTGGTGGCGGAGGACCCGGGCGAAAGTGCTGCGCGGCTCGGCACGCTGACCGGCATCGCCGCCGTGGCCGACGGCGCCGGCGGCTGGGTGCTGCGGCTGCCGCGCGGCGCCGTGCGGATCCTGCCGCCCGCCGCGCTGCCGGCGGTGCTGCCGGGCGTCGCCGTGCCCAGCCTGCCTTTCACCGCGGGCTTCGTCGTGCGCACCGACGACGGCAATGCGGCGGTGCGTGCGCTGCTCGGCGATGTGCTGCAGCCGGTGGCCGAAGGGCTGATGGTGCCGCCCGCCCTGGCTGGCGGCGCAGCGCTGGTCTTCAGCCCGGGCTGACCGGCTCCACGCCGCACCATTCGGCGACGAACAAGGCCATGGCCCCGGTGATGCGCTTCACCGAGGCCAGGCTGACCCGCTCGTCGAAGCCATGGATATTCTCCGAGATCGGGCCGTAGCACAGCGACGGAACGCGATCGTAGAGCGCATAGACGCGGGTATCGAGATAGCCCGGCGTCATGAAGCTGCGCAGCGCCTGGCCGGTCGCCGCCTGATGCGCGCGGGCCAGCACCGCCTCGGCCTCGCTGCCGGGCGGCTGCACATAGCCCTCGGCATGGAAGCCGTTGAAGGTGACGACCGGCGGGTTGTTGCCCATGAAGCCGTCGCCGCGGGCGAAGCGGGCGACGCGCTCGCTGATCTCGCGCGCCGCGACGCCGGCATCGATGCCGGGATAGAGGCCGATGCGGCAATCGATGCGGCACCAGCCGGGCACCGAGGAAGCCCAGTCGCCGCCTTCGATCTTGCCGATATTCAGGTTGATCGGATGCTCGATCTCGGCGAAATGCTCGCGCCCCGCCTTGGCGGCGTTCCATTCCTCCTCCAGCGCGCGCAGCTCGCCCACGACGCGCCAGGCGGCGTCGATGGCATTGGCGCCGCGGCCCATCTCGCGCACATGCACCGGCAGGCCGCGCACCTCGACCTGGAACCACAGCACGCCGACATTGGCGCGCACCAGCATCTCCTCCTCCGGCTCCGGGATCAGCACGGCATCGGCCTTGTAGCCGCGCAGATGCGTCATCAGCGCGCCATTGCCGGTGGATTCTTCTTCCACCACCGACTGCACCAGCACCGTCGCCGCCGGCTGCAGCCCGATGCGGCGCAGCGCGTCCAGGCAGAAGATATTGGCGGCATGCCCCGCCTTCATGTCGGCGCCGCCGCGGCCATAGAGCCAGTCGCCCTCCACCACCGGGTCGAAGGGCGCGTGGCCCCACATGTCGGCCGGGCCGGTCGGCACCACGTCGACATGCGCCTGCAGGATCAGCGAGCGCCCGGTCTCCTGCCGCGGATGGTGCAGGCCGACGACGATCGGCGCGTCGGAATGCTCCGCGCTCCAGGGACCGCCGCCGGGATGCGCCGTGATGGCGTCACGATCCATCGCGAAGCGGTCCATGGCGAAGCCGCGGTCGCGCAGCGCACGATAGACGAAATCCTGGCAGGCATGCTCGGCGCCGCGCAGCGAGGGGAAGCGGATCAGCGCCTGGGTGAAGGCCAGCTGCTCGGCGAAGCCGGCCTCCACCGAATCCAGGATCTGTTGGCGCAGCGCGGGGTCGAGGGCCATGGGTCTCTCCTGCCGCGGCTCGGCGGCTTCCATTAAGTGGACGGTAAGTCCATTTAATGGGAAAGGGCAAGCGGGATTCGCCGCCCGCCGCGCCGCGCCCTATCCTGCCCGGCCCTGACACGGAGCTCCCGCGCCGCATGACCCTGCCCGCCGCCCGCGGCCGCCCGCGCTCCGCCGCCACCACCGCCGCGATCCTGCAGGCGGCCTATGCGCTGATGGCCGGCCAGGGCCTGGCCGCGACCACCATCGACGCCGTGGCGCGGGCGGCGCAGGTGTCGAAGATGACGATCTACAAATGGTGGCCCTCGCGCGAGCCGCTGCTGATCGACGCCTTCCTGCACCACGCCGCGGCGACGCTGCCGCTGGCGCGCGAGGGCCATGGCGCTGCCCGCATCCGCGCCCATGTCGCCGATTACATCGCAGCACTGGACAGCGATCTGGGCCGCGTGCAGCTCGCCGTCATCGCCGAATGCATTGCCCAGTCGGGCTCGGCGGCCAGCTTCTTCGCCCGCTACCTGTCGCATCGCCGCGCGGCGCTGGCGCAGATCATCGCCGAAGGCCAGGCCGATGGCAGCATCGCCCGCCGCGCCGCGCCGGAGGCGATCTACGACGCGCTCTATGGCGGGCTGTTCTACCGCCATCTTTTCGGCATCGCGCCGCTGGATGCCGAGGCGCTGCTGGCGCTCGCGCTGGTCTAGGCCGCGAAGTAGAGCCGCTGCAGCCGCGCGCAGCGTGCCGCCAGCCGGTCGACCAGCCGGTGCAGCACCGGGTGGCCGATCCCCTCGGCACGGCATTCCTGCAGCGTGGCGCTGGCCAGGTCGGGAATCGCCGCCATCATCGCGCGCAGCTCGGTGACGACGCGGTCGGCATCCATCTGGCTGGCGCGCGCCTCGGCCTGCCAGTGGCGCAGCATGATGATGTCGAAGCCACGCCGGCCGTCGATGCCCAGCGACAGCTCGACGCCGCGCAGGTCGTCGTCATAGGGCAGCGCCGAGTTGATGTCGTAGAGCGGCGCCAGCCGCACCTCGGGCGCCGCATCCCCCGGCAGGATCAGCAGGGAGAAATTCTTGGCATGGGCGTCGGTGCCGGCGATCAGGAAGTTGAAGGCCAGCGCCCGCAGGAAGGCGTGGCGGTCCTCGACGGCGGCCGATGAATGCGCCGCCAGCAGCCGCAGGATCGCCTTCACCCCGGGGCCGCCATCGGCCTGGTATTTCCGCTCCGGCATCACCGACAGCGCCTGGCACAGATCCTCCTGGTGGATGCGCTGCCAGAGGGTGCCGCTCTCCGTCTCGACCGGATAGCGGTCGTAGCGCTCGACGACGATGGCGGGCTCGTCGCCGAAGCGGCGCACCGCGCTGCGCGGCACCAGGAAGCCGAGGCGCCGCGCCAGCGACAGGCAGAAATGCTCGTTCTCGACCTGGCCTTCCAGGCCGGGCATCGGCGGCTTCAGGATATGCGTCGTCGGCACCCGGCCGGACGGGATGCCCCAGCGCTCCCCCGCCAGGTGCAGCGCCGTCTTCGGCTGCGCGCCGGCCAGGCTGAAGCGGCCACGCTCGCCGGGCTTGCGGCCCATGCCGCCGGACTGCCCGCGCAGCTGCGCCAGGCGCTGGCCGATATCGGCCTCGGTCAGCCAGTCGACGGCGCCCTCGGCCGCGTCCTGCACCGCGGCGCCGGGCGGGCGGAACTGCACGGCGCCGGCGCAATCCTCGCCGATCAGCGCCAGCAGCGCGACCGGGTTGCGGGGCGACACCTGGTGGCCGCGCGCCAGCGCCTCCAGCACCTTCGGGTTCTCCGGCAGCAGGCCCCAGAGGAAGGGCGCGACCTGCCGCTTGCCGAAGTGCGGCAGCAGCAGCGGCATCGACAGGGACAGCGGCACCGCGCCCGCCCGGCCGCGCCAGGCCTCGTCGTAGCGGAAGCCCGGGTTGCCATGCGCGTCCTGGCGCAGCACGCCGATCCGCTGGCCGTAGAGATGCACGTCGAGGCCGCGGGCGGCGCTCACGGCTCGCGCGCGCCCAGCCGGCGCAGCACCGCCTGCATGCTGGGCACCGCCGGCAGCGCGGCCTCGGGCTCGGCCGCGGCGGGCGGCCTGGCGCGGCGCGGCCGGGCGCCGGCGGCCAGCTCCAGCCGCAGGTTCAGGACTGCCAGCACGCGCAGCACCAGGCCGAGCTCGGCGGCGTCCTTGCCGGCCTCCATGCCGATCAGCCAGCGCGTGCTGACCTGGGCGCGCTGCGCCAGCGCCGCCTGGGTCAGGCCGCGCTCGCGGCGGGTGGCGCGGATCATCAGGCCGATCTCGGCGGCGGTGCGGACCTGCATGGCGGGCCTCCCGGGGTGAACGGACGATCACATCTGCAGAACTGCACGTTCGTGCAGACGGACGGGTCCCGGATCTGCGCATTCGTGCCGATCCGCATAAGTGCACGATGCTGCAGGCCGGGCAAGCGTCCGGGGCGCCGCAGGATTGCCAGATTTTATCTGGCCGGGATGCGGGCCCCCGCCTAAGATCGGGCTGGACTGATGCCCATCACCGCACAGGAGATCGCCATGACCTGGAAGACCCCGAAGCTTGTCGAGATCGCGCTCGGCGCCGAGATCAACAGCTACGTCTGCGCCGAGAAGAAGTGACCAGCGCCGCCGGCGCGGGCCTCTGACCGGGGCATGATCCACGCCCTGGTCCTGGGGGCCGCGGCCGGCGGCGGCTTTCCCCAGTGGAACTCCAACGCCGCCGCCTGCACCCGTGCGCGCGCCGGCGACCCGGCCGCCCGGCCGCGCCACCAGGCCTCGCTGGCGGTCAGCGCCGATGGCCGCCGCTGGACCATCATCAACGCCGCCCCTGACCTGCGCCAGCAGATCGCCGAGAACCGCGCGCTGCAGCCGCGGGACGGCCTGCGCTCGACGCCGATCGCCGGCGTGCTGCTGACCGGCGGCGAGGTCGATTGCGTCGCCGGCCTGCTGACGCTGCGCGAGCGCCAGCCGCTGCGGCTGATGGCCACGGCCGAGGTGCTGGGCCTGCTCGACGCCAACCCGATCTTCGAGGCGCTGAACCGCGACACCGTGCCGCGCGAGACCGTGCCGCTGCGGCAATGGTTCCCGCTGCGCGACGCTTCGGGCGAGCCCACCGGCCTCGACGCGCTGCTCTTCCCAGTGCCCGGCAAGGTGCCGCTCTACATGGAGGCGGCGGCCGACGGCACGCTGGCGCTCGACGACGATGACGGCGGCACCGTCGGCGTCGCCCTCGATGACGGCCTGCAGCGGCTGTTCTACATCCCCGGCTGCGCCGCGATGACGCCCGCGCTGGCGGCGATGCTGAAGGGCGCCGCGCTGGTGCTGTTCGACGGCACGCTGTGGCGCGACGACGAGATGATCCGGGCCGGCCTCGGCCCGAAGACCGGCCAGCGCATGGGCCATATCTCGGCCGAGGGCCCCGCCGGCGCGCTGCGCGCCTTCGCCGATCTTGGCGTCGCCCGCAAGATCTTCGTCCATATCAACAATTCCAACCCGGTGCTGCTGGACGATTCCCCCGAACGCGCGGCCGCCGCCGCGGCGGGCTGGGAGGTCGCGCATGACGGCATGGAGATCCGCCTGGCATGACCGAGCTGCTGTCCCCGCAGGCGCTGGAGGCGGCGCTGCGCCAGATCGGCGCCGAGCGCTACCACAACCTGCATCCCTTCCACCGCGCGCTGCATGACGGGCAGCTGACGCGGCCGCAGGTGCAGGCCTGGGCGCTGAACCGCTACTACTACCAGGCGCGGATCCCGGCCAAGGACGCCTATCTGGTCGCCCGCCTCGAGGATCCCGCGCTGCGGCGGCTGTGGCGGACCCGCATCGTCGACCATGACGGCGACCTGCTGCCCGAGGGCGAGGCGCAGAATGGCGGCATCGCCCGCTGGCTGAAGCTGACCGACGGGCTGGGGCTGGACCGCGACTATGTCGTCTCCACCACGGGAATCCTGCCCGGCACCCGGCATGCGGTCGACGCCTATGTCAACTTCGTGCGCGACCGGCCGATCCTGGAGGCCATCGCCTCCTCGCTGACCGAGATGTTTTCTCCCAATATCATCAGCGAGCGCGTCTCGGGCATGCTGCGGCACTATGACTTCGTGACGCCGGAGACGCTGGCCTATTTCACGCCGCGCCTGACCCAGGCGCCGAAGGACGTGGAATTCGCCCTCGACCACGTCAAGCAGCATGCCCGCACGCCCGGGCAGCAGGAGGCCGTGCTCGACGCGCTGCGCTTCAAATGCGGCGTGCTCTGGGCGCAGCTCGACGCGCTGGCCTATGCCTATCTGGCGCCGGGCGTCATCCCCCCGGGCGCCTGGCGGCCGTGACCGAGGCCGATATCCCGCGCTTCGCCCCCGGCGTGCGCTTCCGCTTCGACAAGGCGCGGGAGGCTTGGGCGCTGCTGGCGCCGGAGCGGCTGTTCCAGCCGGACGCGCAGGCCGCCGCCATCCTGCAGCGCGTCGATGGCCAGCGCAGCATCGCCGCCATCATCGATGCGCTGGCCGCGGATTACGCCGCGCCGCGCGAGCTGATCGCGGCCGACGTGCTGGCCATGCTGCAGGACCTGGCCGGCAAGGGGCTGCTGCGCGCATGACCGTGCTGGCGCCCCGCCCGCCGCTGCCGCGGGTCGCGCCGCCGATGGCGCTGCTGGCGGAGCTGACGCATCGCTGCCCGCTGAAATGCCCCTATTGCTCCAATCCGCTGGCGCTCGACCGCGCGGCCGACGAGCTCGACACCGCAGGCTGGATGCGCGTGCTCGACCAGGCGGCGGCGCTTGGCGTGCTGCAGGTGCATTTCTCCGGCGGCGAGCCGATGGCGCGGCGTGATCTGGAGGCGCTGGTCGCGCATGCCCGCAGCGTCGATCTCTACAGCAACCTGATCACCTCCGGCGTCACCCTGACCGAGGCGCGGCTGGCGGCCCTGGTCGAGGCCGGGCTCGACCATGTCCAGCTCAGCTTCCAGGATGTCGACGCCGGGAATGCCGAGCGCATCGGCGGCATGAAGGGCGCGCAGGCGCGCAAGCTGGAAGCCGCCCGCATGATCCGCGCCGCCGATCTGGCGCTGACCATCAACTTCGTCGTGCACCGGCAGAATGTCGCGCATGTCGGCGGCATGATCGCGCTGGCCGCCGAGCTCGGCGCGCGCCGTGTCGAGATCGCGCATACCCAGTATTACGGCTGGGGGCTGATGAACCGCGACGCGCTGCTGCCCAGCGCCGCGCAGCTCGAGGCCACCACCGCCGCGGTGGAGGCGGCGCGCCCGCTCTACGCCGGGCGGATGGCGATCGACTATATCACGCCGGACTATCACGCGACGCAGCCCAAGCCCTGCATGGGCGGCTGGGCCCAGCGCTTCATCAATATCTCGCCCGCCGGCCGCGCCCTGCCCTGCCACGCCGCCGAGACCATCCCGGACATGGACTTTCCCTCCGTGCGCGAGCACGGGCTGCAAGACATCTGGGAAAATTCGGAGGCCTTTTCCCGCTTCCGCGGCACCGCCTGGATGCCGTCGGAATGCCAGTCCTGCGCGTTGAAGGAGCGCGACTGGGGCGGCTGCCGCTGTCAGGCGCTGGCGCTGGTCGGCGACGCGGCGGCCTCCGACCCGGTCTGCGACCGCTCGCCGCATCACCGCCGCGTGCTGGACGCGCTGGCGGCGGGCGATGCCCCGCCGCCGCCGCTGGTCTATCGCAGCAACCGCTGATCAGGCACCCCGGCTTCAGGCACCCGTCACGCGGAAGACGACGTCGCCGACATCGTCGACCATCAGCACGGACCCATCGGGGCCGATATGCACGCCGACGGGACGGCCATAGGACTCCTTCTCGTCCGGCGACAGGAAGCCGGAGAGAATGTCGCGCGGCGGGCCCGACGGGTGCCCGTCGACGAAGGGGATGAAGACCAGCTTGTAGCCGCTGAGGATGCTGCGGTTCCAGGAGCCGTGCTGGCCGATCGCCATGCCGGCGGGGAAGCCGGGCAGCGTGCCCTCCGGCAGCCAGCACAGCCCGAGCGAGGCGGTATGCCCGCCCAGCGCGTAATCCGGCGTGGTGGCGCCGGCGACCTTGGCCGCGTCCTGCGGCACGCGGTCGTCGACGATGCGGTCCCAGTAGCAATAGGGCCAGCCGTAGAAGCCGCCATCGACGACGCTGGTCAGGTAGTCCGGCGGCGTCTCGTCGCCCAGCCCGTCGCGCTCGTTGACCACGGTCCACAGCGCGCCGGTCACCGGCTCCCAGGCCATGCCCACCGCGTTGCGCAACCCGGTCGCGAAGATGCGGCGCTCTTCGGTCGCCAGGTCGATGACATGGATGGCGGCGCGGCCCTCCTCCTCCGCCATGCCATTGTCGGCGATGTTGGTCATCGAGCCGACGCCGACATACAGCTTCGTCTGGTCTGGGCTGACCAGCAGGCTGCGGGTCCAATGCCCACCGGGCTTGAAGTCGCAGATCTTGCGGCCCGGCGCGGTGATGCGCGTCGCGCCCGGCGTGTAGGGGAAGGCGACCAGCCCGTCGGTGTTGCCGACATAGAAGGTGTCGCCGACCAGCGCCATGCCGAAGGGCTGGTTCAGGTCCTCGAGGAAGGTCTCGCGGATCTCGGCCACGCCGTCGCCATCGGCGTCGCGCAGCAGGGTGATGCGGTTGGCGCTGACCCCCATGGCGGCGGCCCGCTGCATGGTGGCGACCTGGGCATAGTCCCACAGGTTCTTCGCCTTGCGCGTGACGCTGCTGGATTCGGCCACCAGCACATCGCCATTCGGCAGCACGCAGAGCCAGCGCGGATGCGCCAGCTGGCCCGCGAAGACATTGACCTTCAGCCCCGGCGCGGTGGTCGGCAGCCGGCCATCCTTCCAGCCGCGCGCCGTCGGCATCTTCAGGGTCGGGATGGCGCCCTGCGGCTTGGCCGTCGGAATTGCCGGGGCCCGGCCCCAGGCCGGGGTCGGGTCGCCATCGCTCATCCGGCGGACGGCGACGGTCACACGGCCGACGGCGGCCACCACCTGCGCGAAAACTGCCGAAAAGCTCAAGGGGCCGCTCCTGTCCACTGTCGCTGCCAAAAGAGCAGCGGGGGGCGGCCAGATCAAGCACCCAGCCGGCTTTGCCCCTTCCGCGACCCGCCCTATGCTGGCGCCCGACCTGGCCGCCGGGGTCATGCGCATCGGCGGCAGCAGCGGCACCGAAAGGCCCGGGCGTTGCTCGACCACCCGCTGCCGGCCCGAGGAACGCCATGTCGCACGCCCACCCCCCTGCCGGGACCCTTCCGGCCGAGCACTTCCGCCATGAGCGGGGCAATGTCCTGCGGCTGGCGGTCGCCCAGGCGCTGGCCGGCGCCAATTCGGTCGTCGTCTATGCCACCGGCGCCATCCTCGGCAACATGCTGGCGCCCAGCCCGGCGCTGGCCACGCTGCCGATCTCGCTGTTCGTCGTCGGCATGGCGGCCTGCACCCTGCCCGCCGGCATGATCGCCCAGCGCCATGGCCGCCGCGCCGCCTTCCTGACCGGCACCGGCTGCGGCGTGCTGACCGGGCTGCTGGCGGCGCTGGCGGTGCTGCTCGGCGCCTTCTGGCTGTTCTGCGTGGCGACCTTCTTCGGCGGCGCCTATGCCGCGGTGGTGCTGTCCTTCCGCTTCGCCGCCGCCGATTGCGCGCCGCCGGAGCGGCGGGCGCGGGCGCTGTCGGCGGTGATGGCGGGCGGCGTCTTCGCCGGCGTCATCGGGCCGCAGCTGGTGACCCATACGATGAACCTGTGGCTGCCGCATGTCTTCGCCGCCACCTACCTGGCGCAGGCGGCGGTCGCGGCCGTCTCGGCGCTGCTGCTGCTCGGCATCCGGCTGCCGCGCCCGGCGGCGGGCGATGCGGCGCGCGGCCGGCCGCTCGGCACCATCGTGCGGCAGCCGCGCTTCGTCACCGCGGTGATCTGCGGCGTGGTCTCCTATCTGCTGATGAACTTCCTGATGACCGCGGCGCCGCTGGCCATGCAGATGTGCGGCCTGCCGCAGGAGGCCTCCAACCTCGGCCTGCAATGGCATGTCATCGCCATGTACGGGCCGAGCTTCTTCACCGGGCGGCTGATCACCCGCTTCGGCGCGCCGCGGGTGGTGATGGCCGGGCTGGCGCTGACCGCCGCGGCCGCCGCCGTCGGCCTGGCCGGCGTCGATGTCGCGCATTTCTGGGGAACGCTGATCCTGCTGGGCCTGGGCTGGAACTTCGGCTTCGTTGGCGCCTCCGCCCTGGTGCTGGAATGCCACCGGCCGGAGGAGCGGACGCGGGTGCAGTCCTTCAACGACTTCGTCGTCTTCGGCACCATGGCCTTCGGCTCCTTCCTGTCGGGCGGCCTGCTGACCGCCTATGGCTGGAACACGGTGCTGTGGCTGTCCTTCGTGCCGCTGGTGGTGGCCATCGCCGCCCTGGCCGCCAGCGCCGCCCGCGGCCGGGACGCCGCGCCCGGCTGATGGGTCGGCGCCGCTGACCGCCCAGGTTCAGCGGCGCCGGATCGTGGCGCCAGCGCCCCCTGCCCAGCTTCGTCCCGCCACACCCATGGGCGAGGAGGAGGCGCTGTCATGGCACCCGGAAAGATCCTCGCCGCCGGCCCGATGATCACCCTCGCGGCCGCCAGGCCCCGCGTCGCGAAGACCACGCGCATGCCGGCCCCGCATCCCTGTGCCGGCCTCCGGGTCACCGACGACAACCGGGTGCGCCACGCGCTGCTGCCCGACGGCCGCGACGAGGTGACGGCAACGCATATCGAAGACCGGGACGATACCGGCTTCACAGCGGATGGCGACTTCGTCGATGCCGAAACGCCGCATCACGGCGGCATGGTGCCGCGCCGCCGGGTCAGCCCGGCGGGATCGCGGTCGCCAGCAGCGTGGACACCGCTTCCAGCGCATGGCCGATCGAGGGCGGCGACTGGAACCACAGCGCCGCCGACATGTCGCTGCCCGGCTGCAGCCAGACCGAACGGCCCTCGCGGTGCAGCCGCAGCCGGCGATAGGCGGCGATCGCCTCGACCCGCGCGCGCCCGCCTTCCGGCCAGATGGCGGCATCGAGCTCCAGCAGCGCGGCATGCTCCAGGCTCAGCCGGATCCAGCCATCGGCCCCGGCCAGCGCCTGCAACCGCGGCGGCACCGCCAGGCCGAGCGCGCCAAGCAGCCGCCCCGGGCCGGTGCCGCCGCCCGACAGCACGAACTGCCCGTCGCGCAGATCGACGAACGCCGCGTGGCGGCCGGCGAATTCGGGATGCGCCGCGCGCAGCGCCGCGCTGCGCGCCTCCAGCGCCGCGACGATGCCGGCGGCCGCCGTCTCGTCGCCCGAGGTCGCGCGGTCGATCAGCCGCAGCTGATGCTGCCAGGGCGCGGTCCAGGGCGGATAGCCCTCGGGCCGCGCCAGGACGGGCGCGATGCGCGACAGCCGCCGGTACAGCGCCGGCGCCAGGTCGGCATAGGTCGCGACGATCAGCTCGGGGCGCAGCGCCAGCACCCATTCGGGGTCGATGGCGGGGCCCGCCATGACCGCGGGCGCAGCACCCAGCTGCTGGCGGCGCGCCTCGCTCCAGGGCCAGGTGGCGAAGGGCTGGTGCCGCCACCAGTCGCGCACGCCGAGCGGCGCCAGCCCCAGCGCATAGAGGAAGTCGTGGTCGTTCAGCCCGAGCGAGACCAGGCGCCTGGGCCGCCGCGGGATCGTCACCGCGCCCAGCGCATGCCGCAGCGTCAGCGGAAACGGCGCTGCCCCGACCGGCATCGCCGCCAGCCCCTGCAGCAGGGCGCGGCGCCTCATCGCCGCAGCAGCCGCCACAGCAGCCAAGCGCCGCCGCAGGCCAGCGTCACCCGCCCGACCGGCAGGCGGACCGGCGCGAAAAGATGCGTGGCCAGCAGGTCGGCGGCCACCAGCAGCAGCGCGCCCATCGCCGCCACGGGCGCCAGCTGCCGCGCCGTGCCGCCGGTGGCCAGCTGCGCCAGCGACGGCGCGGCCAGCGCCACGAAGCCGATCGGCCCGGCGCAGGCGGTGGCCAGGATGGTCAGCGCCGCGCTCAGCGCCAGCAGCGCGCCGCGCGCCCGCCGCACCGGCAGGCCGAGCCCGCGCGCGACATCGTCGCCCAGCGCCAGCAGGCCGAGCGAGCGTTGCAGCAGCAGGGCGCCGCCCAGCAGCGGCAGCGCCAGGCCGAGCAGCCAGAGCTGCGCGGGCTCCATCCCGTCCAGCGTGCCGCCGGCCCAGGCGGCGGCGGCGGCGGCGACCTCCAGCTGCGCGCCGGCCAGCACCCAGCTGTTGAAGGCGTTCAGCATGGCGGCCAGGCCGACGCCGGTCAGCACGAAGCGCAGCCCGCCGGCGCCGCCGGCCAGGCCCTGCGCCGCCAGCATGGCCAGCGCGCCGCCCAGCAGCGCCCCCGGGAAGGGCCCGGCCAGCAGCATGCCGGCGAAGGCCCCGGCATCGATGCCGACCAGGTCCGGGCTGCCCAGCGGGTTGCGCGACAATGCCTGCAGGATGGCGCCGCTGACGCCCAGCGCAGCGCCCAGCAGCAGCGCCGCCAGCACCCGCGGCAGCCGCCATTCCAGGATCACCAGCTGCTGCGCCGCGTCGCCGCCGCCCAGCAGCGTCGCCAGCACGGCGGCGGGCGGCGTCGGATAGCGGCCGAGCGACAGGCCAACAAAGCCCAGCGCCAGCGCCAGCAGCGCCACGGCCCAGCCGCGCCGCGTCACCCCTGCCCCACCCGCCGCAGCGCGACCAGAAAGCAGGGCGCGCCGCCGAGCGCCACCAGGATGCCGGCGGGAATTTCCCCCGGCGGCGCCAGCAGCCGGCCCAGGATATCGGCGGCCAGCAGCAGCGCCGGCCCGAGCAGCGCCGCGCCGGCCAGGATCCAGCGCTGGTCGGCGCCCAGCAGCCGGCGCGCCAGCTGCGGCGCCATCAGGCCGAGGAAGGCGACCGGCCCGGCCGCCGCGGTCGCCGCCCCCGCCAGCAGGGTCGCGGCCAGCCCCGCCGCCAGCCGCAGCCGCCGCACCGGCGCGCCGAGGGCCGCGGCCGGCGCCTCGCCCAGCGACAGCAGGGTCAGCCCCCGCCCCGCCAGCAGCGCCAGCGCCAGGCCCAGCCCGACCAGCGGCGCGACGGCGGCGGGGCCGGCCAGGTCGGGCGTGGCCAGGGCGCCGGTCATCCAGCCGCGCAGCCGGTCGAAGCGCGCCGGGTCGAGCAGCAGCAGCACGCCCGCGACACCGCCCAGCATCGCCGAGACGGCGACCCCGGCCATGGTCAGCCGCAGCGCCGCGCCCAGGCCGCCGCCGGCCAGCGCCGCGCCCTGCACCAGCAGCCCGGCGAGCCCCGCGCCGAGCAGCGCCGCGGCCGCCAGCGCCAGCCCCGTGGCCGCGAGGAAGCCCGCCGCCAGCAGCATCGCCAGCAAGGCGCCCATGCTGATACCGAGCAGCCCGGGATCGGCCAGCGGGTTGCGCGTCAGGGCCTGCATCAGCGCCCCCGAGACGCCGAGCGCCGCCCCGGCCAGCAGCCCCAGCAGCGTGCGCGGAATGCGCAGCGCCAGCAGCGCCGCGGCCTCGCTGTCGGGCTCGGCCAGCGCCCGCAGCAGCGGCAGCGGCCGGGCGCCCAGCAGCAGGCTGGCGGCGACCAGCCCGGCCAGCGCCGCGGCCAGGGCGCCAAGACGCGCGCGGCGGCCCGGCATCAGCCGGCCCAGCCCTCCGCCAGCGCCGCCTGCAACGCCGGCGACAGGCCAGCGGCGGGCGGCGCGCGGCGCGGCGCCTCCACCCAATAGGCGACGATCTTGCAGCGTTCAGGCGGCAGGCGGCGGGTCCGCTTGGCCTGCTGGCGGATGGCGCGCGCCGCCTCCTGCTCGGCGGCGACCCAGACATAGCCTGGGGTTTCCGGCAGCTTCAGGGCGCGGAAGGCCGCCTCCAGCGCGCTGGGCGCCACGCCATTGCCGGCGCCCTCGATCCAGCTGACCACCGCGCCGGGATGCGCGGGCAGCGGCTGGCGATGCGCGGCCTCGGCGACCTCGATGACGACGCGGCTGCGGATGTCCTGCGGGGTCTGCTCCAGCAGGCGGGCCAGGGCCGGGATGCCGGTGGCATCGGCCATCAGCAGCTGCCAGCGGAAATCCTCCGGCGGGGCGTAGAGGCCGCGCGGCCGGTTCAGCACCATGGCGTCGCCCGGCCGGGCATCGCGCGCCCAGCCACAGGCGGTGCCGCCCTCATGCAGCACCAGGTCGATGTCCAGCGAACGGCGCGCCGGGTCGAAGCGCCGCACCGTGTAGGTGGCGCAGCGCACCGGCGGCTTGTCGTCGTCGTAGCGCCAGCGGCCCTCGGCATCGATGATCGGCAGCACGCGCTCGCCGGTCGCGGGGTCGGGGAAGAACAGCCGCAGATATTCGTCGCCGATGCCGGTGGAGACGAAGTCGCGCAGCTCCTCGCCGGCGAAGGTCAGGCGCAGCATGGCGGGCGACAGCATCGCCCGCGCCGCCACCTCGACATTGAAGAAGGTGCGCATGCCGCTCACCAGGAATAGCTGAGCGCGCCGAGCACGAAGCGGCCGGGATCGAGGTAGCAATAGCCGCCGGTGCAGGTGGTGTCGCGGCGGTTCAGCAGGTTGCTGGCATTCACCTGCACGCGCAGCCCGTCATAGGTCGGCGCGATGGCGCCCAGGTCGAAGCCGATCGAGGCGTCGACCAGCAGCCGCGCGCTGTTGGTCAGGGTGTTGGTGTCGTCGCCATAGCTGCGGCCGATATAGCGCAAGCCGCCGCCGAGCCGCAGGCCGTGCAGGCGCTCGCCCTCCTGCGCCGTCCAATGGGTCCAGAGCGAGGCCATGTGGAAAGGCACGCTCGAGACGATATTTCTCTCCGTTGCCGCATTGCCTTCGAGGATGCGCAGCTCCGTGTAGGTGTAGGAGGCGGCGACCGACAGGCCGGCATCGAGGCTGGCCACGGCCTCGAGCTCGACGCCGCGCGAGCGCAGCCTTCCGCGCTGCACCTGGGTGTTCAGCCCGTTGATCACCTCGTAGAAAATGCCGTTGCGCTGGTCGATGTCGAACAGCGCCGCGGTCAGCACGGCATTGGCGCCCGGCACCAGGTATTTCACGCCGAGCTCGCGCTGGGTGCTGGTGGTGGGGTCGAAGGTCTGGCTGGTCAGGATATTGACGCCGATATTCGGCGAGAAGGCGGTGGAGATGTTGGCATAGGGCACCAGGCCGAAGCTGGTCTGGTAGGTCAGCCCGGCGCGGCCCGACCAGGCGCGGTCGGTCTGGCCCTCGCTGGTGCCGGCGCCGGTCGCCAGGCTGGTGTTCTTGGTGTCGGTCGAGACCCAGTCATGCCGCCCGCCCAAGGTCAGGGTCCAGCCGCCATGGCGGATCTGGTCCTGCAGGTAGAAGCCGGTCTGCACCTGCTGCTGCGCGGTGCGCGATGTCAGCGCCGGCGTCGGGATGAAGCCGCCATAGTTCAGCGCCGCGGTGTTCAGCGGGCTGGCCGCGCCATAGCCGGCGCGCAGCGTGTAGCTGGACCAGGTGACGTCGGCGCCGGCCAGCACGGTATGCGCCAGCGGCCCGGTGGCAAAGCGCGCCTGCGCCTGGTTGTCGATGACGAAGGCGTCGAGATTGTGCAGCTCATAGCCGGTGCCGCGGTCGATCAGCGCGGGGTTCGCCGCCTGCGCCGCGCCGGAATACGTGTAGACATAGCGGGTGTCGACATCCTGGCGGGAATAGCGCGCGTTCTGCCGCAGGGTGAAGGTGCTGTCGATCGCATGCTCGATCTCCCAACCCAGGCGCGCCTGGTCGTGGTCGAGCCGGCTGAAGGCGCGGTCGCCGGATTCATAGCGCGACACATGGCCATAGCGGTCGTTGTAATAGGCCGGGTTGCCGCCGGTCCTCGAGCGCGACAGCTCGCCCAGCAGGGTGATGCGCGTCCCCTCCCGCGGCTTCCAGGTGAGCGAGGGCGCGATATAGATCTTGTCGTTGTCGACGGCGGCGAACTCGGTCTCCGCCAGCCGGCCGAGGCCGGTCAGGCGGTAGAGCAGCGTGCCGTCCTCGGTCAGCGGCCCGGAGAAATCGAACTGCGCCTGGTAGCGCTGGTCCGAGCCCCATTGCACGCCGACCTCGCGCAGCCGCTGCTCGGTCGGGCGCTTGGTGATGACATTGTACAGCCCGCCCGCCCCCGTCGCGCCATAGAGCGTCGAGGACGGGCCGCGAAGAATGGAAATGCCCTCGATGCCGTAGGGCTCGGTCAGGAAATAGCCGAAGCCCGCGACCGGCTGGCGCAGGTTGTCGCGGAACACCCCCGTGTTGGTCAGGTTGAAGCCGCGGACGAAGAAGGAATCATAGCGCGGATCGGTGCCATAGGCATTGACCCGGGCGCCCGGCGTATAGGCGATGGCATCCAGCAGCGAGGCCGGGTTGCGGTCGCGCAGCTGCGCCTCGGTCACCGTCGAGATCGATTGCGGCGTCTCGACGAAGGGCGTGTCGGTCTTGGCCCCGGTCGCGCTGCTGACGCCGACATAGCCGGCGGCGTTGATCACGCCGCCGCTGCCGCCATCGACCTGCACCGGCTCCAGCACCAGCCCGTCGCTGCCGATCGGCTGCAAAGGGCCCGCGCGCACCGTCGCCGTCCGCGCATCGGCGAAGTCGAAGGCCAGGCCCGTGCCCTCCAGCAGCGCCGCCAGCGCCTGGCGCGGCGTGTAGCGCCCGGCCAGGCCCGGCGTCTGCCGGCCGGCGACGGCCGCACTTTCGAAGCCGATATGGATCTGCGCCTGGGCCGCCAGCCGGTTCAGCGCCAGCGGCAAGGGGCCGGCGGGGATGTCGATGTCGCGCGCCGCCTCCTGCGCCATCGCCTGGCCCGGCGCGACGGCCGCCCCCGCCACC
>NZ_CACSJM010000025.1 GCF_902706185.1 Roseomonas sp. 18066
GGCGCGGGGGCCGCGCGGCGGACCGGCGGCTCGGCGCGGTTGGCGGCCAGCGAGACGGTGGCGCGCGGCTCGGGGCGCTCCACGGGGCGTTCCGCGGGGCGCTCCACCACGCGCGCCTCGGCCCGCGGCTCGATCCGCGGCGGTGGCGCCGGGGCGTGGACGACACGCGGCTCGGGGCGGGCTTCCTGGCGCGGCTCGGCCCGGGGCTCGGCCCGCGGCTCGACACGGGCGACGCGCACCGGCTCGGGCCGCGATTCGGGGGCCGGCGCCGCGGCGGCGACGGCGCGCGCCGCCGGCATGGCCGCGACCACGGCGGTGGGGGCGGCGACGGCAGCGCCGGCCACCACCGCGGCGACCGCGCGGCCGCCCGGCGTCGCATTGGCCACCGCCGTGTTCGGCGCCGAGCCGAACAGGCTGACCGGCCCGGCGAAGGCCATCGCCTGCGGCAGCCGGCGCTCCAGATCGGCCATGCGCAGGAACTGCGCCGGCGCCATGGTCTCCAGCGCCAGGTGCTGCTGCGTCACCTGGCGCAGCCGCTCCGGCTCGTTCAGCAGCGCCCATTCGGCCCGCAGCACCTGGCTGCGCTCGCGCGCCACCTCGATGCGCTTGCTCACGTCACGCAGCTCGCGGTCCAGCTGGGTCGCGACCTCCTCGGCCCGGTAGACGTGCCAGCCGACCAGGCTGAAGGCGGCGATGGCGAGCACGGTCAGGGGGCGGAACATCAGGCCGTCTCCAGTTTCTCAAGCGCCCGAAGCCGGGCAGAGCGGGCGCGCGGATTGACCGAGAGCTCGGCCTCCCCGGGACGCTGCGCATTGTTGGTCACGAGGCGGAAGCCGGCCTGGCGCGTGGTGCCGAGCAGCGCGGAAGGGTCGTGGCGCGAGGTGCCGGGGGCGCGGCCGGCGGCGTTCTGCATGAAGCGCTTGACGAGGCGGTCTTCCAGCGAATGGAAGGCCACCACCACCAGCCGCCCGCCCGGGGCGAGCAGCGCGGCGGCGGCGGCCAGGCCGCGCTCGACCTCGCCCAGCTCGTCATTGACCTTCAGCCGCAGCGCCTGGAAGGAGCGGGTGGCGCTGTCGATGCCGGAAGGGTCGCGCGGCATCACCGAATGGATGATGGAGCGCAGCCGGCCGGTGCTCTCGATCGGCTCCGCCTTGCGGGCGGCGACGATGGCGCGGGCGATGCGGCGCGACTGCCGCTCCTCGCCCAGCTCCCAAAGGATGGTGGCGATCTCGGCTTCCGGCAGGCGGTTGACCAGGTCGGCGGCCGAAGGGCCGGCCTTCTCCATCCGCATGTCGAGCGGCCCGTCGAAGCGGAAGGAGAAGCCGCGCTCGGCCTGGTCGATCTGGAAGGAGGAGACGCCAAGGTCGAGCACCACGCCGTCGAGCTGCGTCACGCCGCGCTCGGCCAGCAGCTCGGCCATCTCGCCGAAGCGACCCTCGACCAGCTGCAGCCGCGGCGCGTAGGCGGCGGCCAGCGGGGCGCCGCGGGCGATGGCGTCGGGGTCGCGGTCGGTGGCGTAGAGGGTGCAGCCGGCCGCCTGCAGGATGGCGCGGGCATAGCCGCCGCCGCCGAAGGTGCCGTCCAGATAGGTGGCGCCGTCGCGCGGGGCCAGGGCCTGCAGCACCTCGGCCAGCATCACCGGCACATGGCCCGGATTCGGGCCGGGATCGGCGGGCAGGGCCTGGGTCATGGGGTCGGTCATTCGGCGGCGCCCGGACGGGCGGCGACACCCGGCAGGGTCAGGCCGCGCTCGCGGGCGCGGGCCCGCGCCTCGTCGGTTCGACGCTTGGCCGCGGCCGGCTCCCACAGCTGGAAGATGCGGCCTAGGCCCACGAAAGCGATCGTCTCGCCCAGCCCTGCATGGGCGATGAGCTCCTCGGGCAGCATGATCCGGCCTTCACCATCGGGACGCATCGGCCAGGCATCGGCGAAGAGAGCCGCCGCCATGTCGTCCTGCGCGTCAGAGAAAATGTCGTAATTGTCGAGGCCGCCGCTCATCGCCTCGAAAGCCGGCAGCGGCCAGGCCTCGATGCAGGCCATGCGATGCGACGGCCGCAGCACCACTTCCTCGGTGCCCAGCCGGGTCAGCTCCGCGCGGAAGGGTGCAGGGACGGAGACCCGTCCCTTGCGATCCAGCCGATTGGTGTGAGTTCCCATGAACCGGGTCATCGAGCCGCCCTGTCCCCCTGCGGCGGTGATCAACGTCAGCGATCAGGGAAGCGGCCGGCGGGGCCCCCCGACCCCGCCAGCTCACCCGACCATCCCCTAAACCGACCTTTCGCCCCCCCGAGCTACGGATCGTTCATGGGATGCCATGGGATATCATGGGTTCTCTCTGGGCAGCAAGGGTAAAACCCGATGTAAGCCCAGGCTCAAAAGCTGAGAAAACAGGAATCTAGCGCGTGGAGTGCCACGACGGTGTCATCACTGCTCGGTTTGTGAGGGATTCGGGAAATTGCGTCAGACGGCCTGTAAGCCGGGTTCTGTCCATCCCTCCGGCAAGCCGTCAGGATGAGGCGACCATTCCTCTGGGACATGCCTCGCGGCATGCCTCTCGCGGCCAACCCGGGCGGCAGGACGGGAAACGTCCCTGCGGTCGAGTCCCTCGCAGGACTTCCGCTGGCCACCCCTATTCGGCCTTGCTCCCGGTGGGGTTTACCGTGCCGCCCCTGTTGCCAGGGGCGCGGTGCGCTCTTACCGCACCGTTTCACCCTTACCAGCGCGGCAAGCCGGGCTGGCGGTCTGATTTCTGTGGCACTTTCCCTGAGGTCGCCCTCGCTGGCCGTTGACCAGCACCGTATTCCCGTGGAGCCCGGACTTTCCTCCAACCCTGGAACCTGTCCAGAGCCAGCGGCCGCCCAGCCATCTGACGCGGGGCGGCATGTGCGCTGTCACGCGGGTGGCGTCAATGGGAAAGCATCAAGGATTTCAGGGAAGAGAAGAATTGGACGGTTGGGGGAAGAATGAATTCTTCCCCCAAGCCCCCATCATTCTTTTTTTGTTAACGGCGGTTGGCCGGCCAGCGCCTCGCCGGAGCCGTCGCCAGGGCATCCCGGCGGGACGTATTTTGGCGGCTGAGTGCTGCGTCCCGCGTCGAAGGCTTGGGCGCGGCAGCACTGACAGAAAGAAGAAGGGGTCCAGGGGAATTCATTCCCCTGGCCTGCCCCTGTCTTCTCTGCAGGGCTCTTACTTCCCGACCATCTCCGCCACCGCCGCGAGTCGCCGCAGCGTCCCCGCATCGGCGCGGCCGGTGATGGCTTCCTGGCGCCAGTGGCGCTGGAAGGCGGTCAGCACCGTGCCCAGGGCCAGGCCGTCCAACGGAAAGCCGATTCGCCCCAGCAATTGCCTCGCTTGCGCCTCGGCGTCGGCGGCGGCGGACAGGTCGCGGCCGTCCACCTCGGGCCACAGCCCGATCCCGAGGCCGGCTAGGCCCTGCCAGTCGAACAGCTCGCCCGGGTCTTCCTTGCGGTCCGGGGCGACGTCGCTGTGGCCGACCACGTTGCGCGGTGGAATCGGGTGGCGGCCGAGGATCTCCAGGCAGAGCTCGGCGACGGCGGCCATCTGCAGCGCGGGGAAGGGGCGGTAGCCCCATTCATGGCCGGGATTGACGATCTCGATGCCGATGCTGCGGGCGTTCAGCAGGCTGTGGCCGCGCCAGAAGGAGGCGCCGGCATGCCAGGCGCGGCGTTCCTCCGGCACCAGGCGCCAGACCAGCCCGTCCTCCTCCACCAGGTAGTGGCAGGAGACCGGGCGCAGCGGCGCGGGCGGGGCCGGGTCGCACAGCCGGTCGAGCGCCGCGGCGGCCGATTGCATGCCGGTATAATGCAGCACCAGCGTGTCGACCGGCGTGCCCTCGGGCCGGGCGTCGTGGTTCGGGCTGGGGCGGTCGCGGCAGGGCAGGGCGGGCAGCGCGTCGGGACGGTCGCCGGCGGCTGCCGTCACAGCCCCCGCTCCCGCTTGATGCGGTCCCAGGCGGCGTTGATCTCGGCGACCCGGGTGGAGGCGCGGCGCATCAGCGCCTCCGGCACGCCGCGGGCGGCCAGGCTGTCGGGGTGGTGCTCGCGCATCAGCTTGCGCCAGGCCAGCCGCACCTCCTCGTCGGTCGAGCCCGGGGCGACGCCGAGCACGGCATAGGCGTCGGGGCTTGCCGGCTGCGGCGGCGGCGCGGCGCGGCCGGCGCTGGCGCGCTCGCCGCTGGCCTCGTCCAGGCGGAAGGCCTGGCGGGTCTTGGCCAGGAAGATGGCCTCGCCGCGGGTCATCGGCCCGTCGGCGCGGGCGATGTGGTGGAGGGCGGACAGCACCTCCTCCAGCATCGGCTTGTTGTCGTTGAAGGCCTCGCCCATGCGGGCGGCGAAGGGCTCGTAGCCGCCCGAATCCTCGCGCGCCTTGTCGAACAGCAGCCCGACCTCGCGCTGGTTCTCGACCGGGATGCGGAAGGCGCGCTTGAAGGCGTCGATCTCCTCGCGCTTCACCGGGCCGTCGCACTTGGCCAGCTTGGCGGAGAGCACGATGACGCCGATCGAGAACAGCTGGTCCTTGTTGGTGATGCGCGCCAGCGCCTCGGGCCGGGCGTCGATCTCCGGCGTCTGGGTGTTGCCTTCGTCGGCGGCATGGCCGAGGGCGGCCCCCACCACGGCGCCGAAGGGCCCGCCCATGGCGAAGCCCGTCATGCCGCCCAGAATCTTGCCCCAGATGCTCAAAGGCGCTCCGTCTTCCCGGCCCCGCGCCATGGCGGAAGGCATGATGTCCAGCATGGCAGATGGCGGGGTGCTTGTCGCGCGCCAGCCTCGCGGCCGGGCGATTGATAGGCGGCGGACCCTGGCGATACAATGACCATCATGCGCGCTGCCCCCACCCTGGCCGCCACCCCGGTTCAGGCAGGCCATCCTGGCCGCCGCGCCTGACGCGACGCGGCCCGCGGCCGGCCTGCTCGACACCGCCGCGGTGGTCGACGGCCTGGCCTGCCGGCAGCGCCGCCTGCCCGACCATGTGCTGGATTTCTTCGCCGGCGGGCCCTGCCTGGTGGTGGTCTTCGAGGATGCCCGCGGCCCGGTGCTGAAGCCCGATCCGCTGCGCGACGTGCCCGGCGCCCGCTTCCTGCGGCGCGAGGGGCATTCGGTGCTGGCGGTGAAGACGCTGCGGCGCGACTGGTTCCGGGGCGCGGCGCTGTGGCAGGCGATGCGGGACCTGGCGGCGGCGGGGTTCTTCGCCGGCTTCGACCGGGTGGTGTTCCACGGGTCGAGCATGGGCGGCTATGGCGCGCTGGCCTTCTCGGCGCTGGCGCCGGGCGCGCTGGTGCTGGCCTATGCGCCGCAGACCACGCTGGACCGGCGGCGGGTGCCCTGGGACACGCGCTATCCGGTCGGCAGCGCCGAGGACTGGTCGGACCCGCTGAGCGACGCGGCGGTGGCGGCCGCCGGCGCGGCGCGGGTGGCGGTGGTCTTCGATCCTTTCGAGCGCAGCGACGCGCGGCATGTGGCGCGGCTGGGCACCGCCAACTTGCTGGCGCTGCCGCTGCCCTTCTGCAGCCACCTGCCGGCCGCGGCGCTGCAGGGCTTCGGCCAGCTGCGCCCGGTCTGGCGCGGCTTCCTGGACGGCACGCTGACCGGGCAGGGCTTCGCCCGGCTGGCGCGGGGGCGGCGGGGCCTGGCCGGGCACTGGCTGCATTTCGGCCAGAGGGCGCGCGCGCCGGCGGTGAAATTCGCCTGCCTGGCGCGGCTGGAGGCGATCGAGCCGGCCAGCGCCGAGGCGCTGCTGCTGCGCGCGGAGGCCTCGCTGGCGGTGGGCGACGCGGTGGCGGCCGAGGCGGCGGCACGCCAGGGCCTGGCGCTGCGGCCGGATCTGCGCGAGCTGATCGACCGGCTGGTGGAAGCGCTGGAGCGGCAGGCGCGGCCGGCCGCGGCGCGCGACCTGGCGCTGGCGGCGCTGGCGCGCTTCCCGCGGCATGTGCCGCTGGTGCTGGCGGCGGCGCGGCTGCATGTCGCGCTGGGCGAGGTGGCGGCGGCGCGGGAACTGGCGCGATCCGCCTTCGCCGCGCAGCCGGGGCAGGGCCGGCTGCAGCGGTTGCTGCGCCAGCTGGAGGCGGCGTCCTAAAGCGTCGCCGAGGTCCGCGCCGCCTGCTCGTAGAAGCCAGAGAGGCTGCGCAGCACGGCGGCCAGCTCCGACAGCTTCTGCGCCTCTGGCCCGTGGGTGGCGACGGTGCCGGCCAGCAATTCCTCGCGGATCGCGGCGTAGCGGTCGCAGAAGGCGCGGCCGGCCTCGGTGATGGCCACCACCTTCTCCTTGCCGGCGCGGCCGGCGGCGACCAGGCCCAGCTTTTCCAGCTTGCGCAGCGCATAGGTCAGCAGGTGCATGTCGTCGATGGCCAGCGCCAGCGCGATCTCCGCCTGGCGCTTCGGCCGGTCGCGGTGGCGGGTGGTGTTCAGCACCACCACCTCCAGCGCCGAAAGGCCGGGCTGGCCGGCCGCGGTTGCGCAGCCGGTCATCCAGCGGTGATAAGCCGCGCCCAGGATGTTCAGCCCATACTCCACCTCGGACAAGGCAGGGGAGGCACCGGCGGCCAGGTGGGCGGCGGAGACGAGGGGCGCGCGCATGGCCCCGACATTGACGCTTTATCGACAAATCGTCAATGTCGATCGGCAACGGTTGCGAAGGGTCGAGGGATCATGGCGGGCTGGCAGTTCTGGGTCGATCGCGGCGGCACCTTCACCGACATCGTCGCCCGCGATCCCGCGGGGCGGCTGTCGACGTCCAAGCTGCTGTCCGAGAATCCCGACCGCTACAGCGACGCGGCGGTGGCCGGCATCCGCGCGTGCCTCGGGCTGGGGGAGGGCGAGGCGATCCCGCCCGGCACCATCGAGGCGGTGAAGATGGGCACCACGGTCGCCACCAACGCCCTGCTGGAGCGCAAGGGCGAGCGGGTGCTGCTGCTGGTCAATCCGGGCTTCGCCGATGCCCTGCGCATCGGCAACCAGGCGCGGCCGCGGCTCTTCGACCTCGATGTCCGGCTGCCGTCGCTGCTGCATGCGCGCGCCGTCGAGATCGGCGGGCGCCTGGCCGCCGATGGCGCCGAGGTCGCGGCGCTGGACGAGGACGCCGCCCGCGCCGCGCTGCGGGCCGGCTTCGACGACGGCTTCCGGGCGGTCGCCATCGTGCTGATGCATGCCTGGCTGGAGCCGGCGCATGAACGCCGCCTCGGCGAGATCGCGCGGGAGGCCGGCTTCACCCAGGTCAGCCTCAGCCACCAGGCCAGCCCGCTGCCGCGCATCATCCCGCGCGGCGACACCACGGTGGTGGATGCCTATCTGTCGCCGATCCTGCGCCGCTATGTGGAACAGGTGGCGGCGCAGCTGCCCGGCGTGCCGCTGTATTTCATGCAGAGCTCCGGCGGGCTGACGCTGGCCGAGACCTTCCAGGGCAAGGACGCGATCCTGTCAGGCCCCGCCGGCGGCATCGTCGGCGCGGCGCGCACCGCCGCCATGGCGGGAATCGACAAGATAATCGGGTTCGACATGGGGGGGACGAGCACCGATGTCGCCCTCTATGCCGGCCAGTTCGAGCGCGCCTTCGAGACGGTGGTGGCCGGGGTGCGGATGCGCGCGCCGATGATGGCGATCAACACGGTGGCGGCGGGCGGCGGCTCGATCCTCAGCTTCGACGGCGCCCGCTTCCGCGTGGGGCCGGAAAGCGCCGGCGCGGTGCCGGGCCCGGCCTGCTATCGCCGCGGCGGCCCGCTGACGGTGACCGACGCCAATGTCATGGTCGGCAAGATCCAGCCGGCGCATTTCCCGCCGATCTTCGGGGCTGGCGGCGACGCGCCGCTGGACGATGCGGTGGTGCGCGCGAAATTCGAGGTCCTGGCGGCGGAGATCGCCGCGGCCACCGGCCAGCCCGCGCAGGATCCGCGCGCCGTCGCCGAAGGCTTCCTGCGCATCGCGGTGGCGAACATGGCCCAGGCGATCAAGCAGGTCTCGATCCAGAAGGGCCATGACCCGGCCGGCCATGCGCTGGCCTGCTTCGGCGGCGCCGGCGGCCAGCATGCCTGCCTGGTCGCCGATGCGCTGGGCATGGAGACGGTCTTCATTCATCCCTTCGCCGGGGTGCTCTCCGCCTATGGCATGGGGCTGGCGGATCAGAGCGTCATCCAGGAAGCCGCCATCGAGGCGCCGCTGGCCGCCGAAGGCATGCCCGCGCTGGCGCAGAAAGTCGCCGAGCTGACCGAGGCCGGCCGCGCCGCGCTGCTGGCCCAGGGGGCGGAGGCCTCGCGGCTGAGCGCCGCGCCGCGGCTGCATCTGCGCTATGCCGGCACCGATTCCTTCCTCGCCATTCCCTTCGGCGACCACGCGACGCTGCTGGCGGCGTTCACCGCGGCGCATCGCCGCCGCTTCGGCTTCGCCACCCCCGACCGCCCGGTGCTGGTCGAGGCCTGCATCGTCGAGAGCATTTTCGCCGGCGAGGCGGTGGCCGAGCCGGCGCTGGCCCCGCGCGGCGCCGGCGAGACGCTGGCGGCGCTGGCCCGCGTGGCCCTTTTCACCGGCGGCGCGGCCGTCGAGGCCCCGGTGCTGGACCGCGACGCCCTGCGCGCCGGCGACCGCATCCCCGGCCCGGCGCTGATCCGCGAGAGCACGGCGACCACCGTGGTCGAGCCCGGCTGGACCGCCGAGGTCACCCCGCTGAACCACATGATCCTGCGCCGCACCGAGGCGCGGCCCGGCCGGGTCGATGCCAGCGATGCCAGCCGCCCCGACCCGGTGATGCTGGAGCTGTTCAACAACCTGTTCATGAGCATCGCCGAGCAGACCGGCACCGTGCTGCAGAACACTTCTCTTAGTGTGAACATCAAGGAGCGGCTCGACTTCTCCTGCGCGCTGTTCGACGCGGAAGGGCGGCTGGTGGCCAACGCCCCGCATGTGCCGGTGCATCTGGGCGCCATGGGGCAGAGCGTGCGCACGGTGATCGACAGCCGCGGCGCCAGCCTGAAGCCCGGCGACGTGGTGGCGCTGAACAACCCCTATAACGGCGGCACGCATCTGCCGGACATCACCGTCATCACCCCGGTCTTCGACGCGGCCGGACAGGAAATCCTGTTCTTCGTCGGCTCGCGCGGGCACCACGCCGATATCGGCGGGCTGACCCCGGGCTCGACGCCGCCCGAATCGGCGGTGCTGGAGGAGGAAGGCGTGGTCATCGACGATTTTCTGCTGGTCGATGGCGGCGAGCTTCAGGAAGCGGGCTTCCGCGCCCTGCTGAGGGATGCGACATATCCGGCGCGCAGCCCGGATGTGAACGTGGCCGATATCAAGGCGCAGATCGCCGCCAACGAGACCGGCGTGCAGGAGCTGACCCGCGCGGTGGCGCAATTCGGCCTGGAGACCGTGCAGGCCTATATGCGCCACGTGATGGACAATGCCGAGGAGGCGGTGCGCCAGGTGCTGGACCGGCTGGAGGATGGCCGCTTCGACTACCGCATGGATGACGGCGCGCCGCTGGTGGTCGCGGTGCGCGTCGACCGTGAAGCGCGCCGGGCGACCATCGACTTCACCGGCACCGGCGCGCAGAGCACAGGCAATTTCAACGCGCCGCCGGCGGTGACGCGGGCCGTGGTGCTGTACTGCTTCCGCTGCCTGGTCGGCGGCGATATTCCGCTCAACGATGGCTGCCTGGTCCCGCTCGACATCATTCTTCCCGATGGCTCCTTCCTGTCGCCCCGGCCGGGGGCGGCGGTGGTGGCCGGCAACACCGAGGTCAGCCAGGCGACGGCCAACGCGCTGCTGGCGGCGCTCGACGCCTGCGCCGGGGCGCAGGCCACGATGAACAACCTGCTCTTCGGCGATGCGCGCTATCAGTATTACGAGACGGTCTGCGGCGGCGTCGGCGCCGGGCCCGGCTTCGACGGCGCATCGGCGGTGCAGACCCACATGACCAACACCCGCATGACCGACCCGGAGATCCTCGAGCTGCGCTACCCGGTGCGGCTGGAGGAATTCGCCATCCGCCGCGGCTCGGGCGGCGCGGGACAGTGGCGCGGCGGCGACGGGGCGCGCCGGCGCATCCGCTTCCTGGCGCCGATGCAGGCGATCGTCGTCGCCTCGCGCCGCGAGGTCGCGCCGCATGGGCTGCATGGCGGCGCCGATGGCGCGCCCGGCCGACAATGGGTGGAGAAGCTGGACGGCAGCATCGCGCCGATGGGCGGCCGCGACCGCGCCGAGCTCGCCGCCGGCGAGGTGCTCGGCCTCGAGACCCCGGGCGGTGGCGGCTGGGGTATCCCCTGTGGTGAGCCGGAGCATCGCGCAGCTTGAGCCCGACGCCCGCCGGATCGTCCTTGCCCGCCGAAGCCCGCCGGCCGTCGCGCCTGCTGCGCGTCGGCGTCGGCGCGCTGCTGCTGCTGCCGGTGCTGCTGCTGGCCGCCCTCTGGTACGGGCCGCGCTTCACCGACTGGAACGAGCATCGCGACCGGCTGGCGATCCTGGCGGCCGGGCGGCTGGGCCAGCGGGTGACGCTGGCCGGGCCGGTGCAGCTGACCCTGCTGCCGCAGCCGATGCTGGAGGCCGGCGGCGTCACCATCGGCGGCCCCGACGACGATATCTCGGTCACCGCGCGGGCGCTGCGGCTGCGGCTCGACCTGCCGGCGCTGCTGGGCTTCCGGCTGGAACCGCGCGAGGTGGCGCTGGTCGGCGCCGAGGTGCGGCTGCCCTGGCCGCCGGTGCCGGCCGGCGGCCAGCCCTTCCGCCCGCCGCCCTGGCTGACCGGGCTGCAGGGCCGCATCCAGGATTCGCGCATCATCATCGGCCAGGTGGTGCTGGAGCGGGTCGATGCCGACCTGGCCGCCGTCACCGCCAGCGAGGCGCTGCGCATCCAGGGCCGCTTCCGCTGGCGCTCGACCGACGTCAATTTCGACACCACCCTGGGCCGCGCCGGCTGGGACGGCATCGCGCCGCTGGCGCTGACCCTGTCGGCCGCCCGCGCCTCCGCCTCGGCCAGCGGCGTGCTGCTGCCGGAAGGCGGCTTCGAGGGCACGGTGCAGGGCGGCGGCAGCGATCTGGCCGCCCTGCTGCCGGCGCCGACGGGCAGCTTCCGGCTGCGCGGGCGGCTGTCCGTCACCGCCGACCTGCTGACCGCCGACGAGCTGACGCTGGATCTCGCCGGCAGCCCGGCGCGCGGGGCGGCGACCCTGCGGCTGGTGCCGGCGCCGCGGCTGGACCTGTCGCTGGTCACCGGCAAGATGGAGCTCGACCCCTGGGTCGCGGCGCTGCGCGGGGCGGGGTCGCTGCCGCTGCCCTTCGGCCTGGACCTCTCGGCCGAGGCGGCGGGCTTCCGCGGCATGACGCTGCGCCGGCTGCGCGGCGCCGCCTTCCTGGAAGGCGACCGGCTGACGCTGACCGATATCGGCGCCGTGCTGCCGGGCGAGACCGAGATCGAGCTGTCGGGCACCACCACCACCATCCGCCCCGCCGCCGCGGCCAATGGCGCGGCCCCGGCCGCCAGCGCGCCCGCCACCCCGGCGCCGGCCGCCACGACCGCCCCGGGCGGGCGGCTGGAGGCGGCGCTGCGCTTCCGCGGCGCCACGCTGCGCGCCACGCTGCAGGCGCTGGGCCTGCCGATGGAAGGCATCGAGCCGACCCGGCTGCGCGAGGCCGAGGGCCGGCTGCGGCTGACGCTGGACGACAACCAGCTGGCGGTGCCGGAATTCACCGGCATCATCGATGGCGGCCGCGTCTCCGGCGCCGGCGTGCTGCGCTTCGGCGCGCGCCCGGCGCTCGGCCTCGGGCTGAATGTCGAGAAGCTGCCGTTGGATGGCTGGATGCCGCCGGGGACGCTGGCGCAGCTGGGCTGGGCCGGCCTCGCCCAGCGCCTGGCCGGGATGGACGCCAATCTGCGCCTTTCGGCCGAGCAGGCCAGCTGGCAGGGGCTGGCGATCCAAGGCCTGTCGGCCGATGCCGCGCTGGAGAATGGCCGGCTGACCGCGCGCCGCCTGTCGGGCCGCGTCGCCGGCAGCGAGATCGCGCTGTCGGGCGTCGCCCAGCTCGGCGCCACCCCGCGGCTGACCGACCTGGCGCTGGAGCTCGCCGCGCCGAGCGCGGCGCCGCTGCTGGCGCTGCTGCCCGGCAATGGCGGCGGCTGGCCGGGCAACCTGCCGCTGGCCAATGCCGCCGTCTCGCTGCGGCTGTCGGGCAGCGGGCCGGCCAATGCCGTGGCGCTGCGCGGCGGCTTCGATCTCGGCGACCTGAAGGGCGAGCTGAACGGCGCCCTCGACCTCGGCCTGCCGCGCTATGCCGGCAGCGTCACGCTGCGCCATCCCGGCGCGCCGCGGCTGCTGACCGAGGCCAGCGGCCTGACCCCGCCGCCCTGGCTGGGCGAGGGTTCGCTGTCACTGATCAGCACGCTGGCGTTGACCCCGCAGGAGCTGTCCGCCGACAGCTTCGACCTGGTGGCGGCAGGCCTGCGGCTGGGCGGGCAATTGGCGCTGACCCGGCTGGACGGGCTGCCGCGGCTGGCGGGCAGGCTCGCGGCCGAGCGGCTGCCGCTGCCTCTGCTCGACCTCGGCTCGCGCGAGCCGCTGCGGCTCGACTGGCTCGGCGCGCTGGAGGCCGAGCTGGCGCTGGCGGCGCAGCACCTGGAGCCCGCCGGCCTGCCCGAGCTGACCCAGGCGGCGGCGACGCTGCGGCTGCGCAACCGGGTGCTGGAGCTGGAGGGGCTGGAGGCGCAACTGGCCGGCGGCCGGCTGCAAGCCTCGCTGCGGCTCGACGGCGCCGCCAGCCCGCCGGCCCTGGCGCTGGAGACCAGGATGACCGGCGTCGGCGTGAACGCGCCGCTGGCCGGTCTGCCGCTGGACCTGACCGCCGGAAGGCTGGAGGCCGAGGCCAGCCTGCGCGCCAGCGGCCACAGCACGGCGGCGCTGCGGGCGACGCTGGCGGGGCAGGGGCGGATCGCGCTGCGCGACGGGGTGCTGGCCGGCGTCGACCTGCGCGGCGCCTATGCGGCGGCCGAGCGCGAGGTCTCGCCGGCGGCCGAGGCGGCGCTGCGGGCGGCGCTGCTGGGCGGGGCCACCGGCTTCGAGGCGGCGGATGTGACGCTGCGGCTGCAGGCCGGGCGCGCGGTGCTGGAGGAAGGGCGGATGGCCATGGCGGAGACGCCCGGCGCCAGCCTGAGCGGCGAGCTCGACCTGGCGCGCGGCGGGCTGGACCTGCGCCTGGCGCTGGCCGAGGCCGATCCGCAGGCGCCCTCGATCGGGCTGCGGCTCAGCGGGCCGCTGCGCGATCCGCGCCGGGTGGTGGAGCTGGCCGACTGGCTGCGCTGGCGGGCGGCGCGGTAAGGCCTGGCGCCGGGGCCTCAGCCCTGGCTGCGGCGCAGCGCCTCGACGCGCAGGGCGCTGGCCAGCGGCAGGTCGGGCTCGGCGCGGCCGGCATCGATGCGCTGCACCAGCGCCGACAATGTCAGCCCGTCCGCCTGGGACAGCCGTTCCAGCGCGGTCCAGAAGGGTGCCTCCAGCGCGACGCTGGTGCGGTGCCCCGCCAGGGTGAAGGAGCGCTTCAGCAGATGTCGTCCCGTCATCCAACCCCCCTTTGGTTGGTGGTCGCCCGTGACCATCAGGCAGTTTGCCGGACAATCATGGCGCAGCTTTGGTAACGACAAGGCTTCACGGTGGCGGGGGCAATGGTGCCTCGGCCGCCGGAAGCGCGGGCCGGGCAGGATGCAGCGGGCATGAAAAAGGCCGGGGAAGCAGCTTCCCCGGCCTGCACGACTCGCTAGCGTCCCGGTCCGGGCCGGCTTACCAGCCGTAATAGTGGCGCGGCGGCGGGGCGTAGGGCGGCGCGTAATAGGCCACCGGCGGCGGCGCGTAATAGGCGACCGGGGGCGGCGGCGGCGGGGCGTAATAGGCCACCGGCGGCGGCGGCGCGTAATAGGCGACGGGCGGCGGCGGCGGCGCGTAATAGGCGGGCGGCTGCGAGGCGATGGCGCCGCCGACCAGGGCGCCGACCGCCAGGCCGCCGATGATTCCGGCCGCGACCGCGCCGCCGCCACCACCGCCGCGGCGGTGCCAGTCCCCGGCCTCGGCCGAGGGGGCTGCGAGGCTCAGCGTCATGACGGCGGCGCCGGCCAGAATCAGAGTGCGGATCGAGTTTTTCATGTCGCCCTCCGGGCTTGATGCCAGGGAGTATAGCACCGAAGCGCGCCAGATTATGGCGGAGGCAGGGTCAGATCGTGGCCGAAACCCTGGCCCATCGTCCCGATCAGACAATGATATATCGGGGTAAAACAAGCGCTGGCGGCGCAGGATACCGTCCCGCGCCGCCCGGCCCCGGCGTCAGGCGCGGGCGCCGTAGGTGGCGAGCTCGATCAGATTTCCGTCAGGGTCGCGGCAATAGACCGAGGTGATCGGGCCGAGCGCGCCGGCCTTGGCGACCGGGCCCTGCTCGATGGTGACGCCGCATTCATGCAGATGGGCGACGACGTCCTGGGCGGTGACGGCGACGACGAAGCACAGGTCCTGGCAGCCGGGCGCGGCGGCGGGGCCGGTGAACCAGTCCTCCTGCGTCGCGGTCAGCGGCCGCAGGTTGATCTTCTGGCCGCCGAATTTCAGCGCGGTGCGGCGGCCCTCGCCGAAGGTGTCGCGGTCCATCCCCAGCACGCGCTGGAACCAGGAGGCGGTGATCTCCACGTCCCGGCAGGTGATCACGAGGTGGTCCAGCCGGTCTACCGCGAAGCGCATCAGTCCTGTCTCCCGGAAAAATCGGCCCCCGCGCCGATGCGCGCGGTGACCTCGATCTCGATCCGCATGGCGTCGGTCTGCAGCCCGGCATGCATCAGCGTCGATGCCGGGCGGGCATTGCCCAGCCAGCGGCGGGTCACCGGCCAGCAGGGCTCCCAGTCCTCGCGCCGCGGCACGATGTAGGTGACGCGCACCACGTCGTCCATGCTGGCGCCGGCCTGCGCCAGCGCCGCCTGGATGTTGCGGAAGGCCTGGTCGCATTGCGCGGCGACGTCGTCGGCGATGGCCATGGTGGCGTAGTCATAGCCGGTGGTGCCGGCGACATAGACGGTGTCGCCCGCCAGCACCGCGCGGGAATAGCCGATCTCCGCCTCGAAGCGGCTGCCGGAAGATATCAGGCGCTTCTGCACGCGGCTCACTCCAACCCGTCGTAGAAGTCGTTGCCCTTGTCGTCGACGACGATGAAGGCGGGGAAATCCTCGACCTCGATCTTCCAGACCGCCTCCATGCCGAGCTCCGGATATTCCAGCACCTCGACCTTGCGGATGCAGTCCTGCGCCAGCCGCGCCGCCGGGCCGCCGACCGAGCCGAGATAGAAGCCGCCATGCGCCTTGCAGGCGTTGGTCACCGCCTTGGAGCGGTTGCCCTTGGCCAGCATCACCAGGCTGCCGCCGGCCGCCTGGAAGGCCGCGACATAGCTGTCCATGCGCCCGGCGGTGGTGGGGCCGAAGCTGCCGGTGGGCAGGCCCGCGGGCGTCTTGGCCGGGCCCGCGTAATAGACCGGATGGTCCTTCAGGTATTGCGGCAGGCCCTCGCCGCGGTCGATGCGCTCCTGCAGCTTGGCGTGCGCGATGTCGCGGGCGACGACGATGGTGCCGTTCAGCGAGACGCGGGTCTTCACCGGATGCTTCGACAGCTCGGCGCGGATTTCTTCCATGGGCCGGTTGAGGTCGAGCTTGACGACCTCGCCGCCCAGGATCTCGTCGGTGGTCTCGGGCAGGAAGCGGGCCGGGTCATGCTCCAGCGCCTCGAGGAAGATGCCCTCCGGCGTGATCTTGGCCTTCACCTGGCGGTCGGCCGAGCAGGAGACGCCGATGCCGATCGGCAAGCTGGCGCCATGCCGGGGCAGGCGGATGACCCGGACATCATGGCAGAAGTACTTGCCGCCGAACTGGGCGCCGATGCCGAGCTGCTGGGTCAGCTTGTGCACCTCCTGCTCCAGCTCGCGGTCGCGCAAGCCATGGCCGGAGCGGTCGCCGGTCGCCGGCAGCTCGTCCAGGTAGCGGGTCGAGGCCAGCTTGACGGTCTTCAGCGTGGTCTCGGCCGAGGTGCCGCCGATGACGATGGCCAGATGGTAGGGCGGGCAGGCGCTGGTGCCCAGCGTCTTGATCTTTTCCTCGAGGAACTTCAGCAGCTTGTCCTTGTTCAGCACCGCGCGGGTCTGCTGAAAAAGAAAAGTCTTGTTGGCCGATCCGCCGCCCTTCAGGACGAACATCATGTGGAACTCGTCGGCCTTGTACTCGCCGGGCGAGGCATAGATGTCGAACTGCACCGGCAGGTTGTTGCCGGTGTTGACCTCGTCATACATCGAGAGCGGCGCCATCTGGGAATAGCGCAGGTTGGTCTCGGTATAGGTGCGGTGGACGCCGTAGGAGAGGGCCTCCTCCTCGTCGCCCTCGATCCAGACGCGCTGGCCCTTCTTGCCGAAGACGATGGCGGTGCCGGTGTCCTGGCACATGGGCAGCACGCCGCCGGCGGCGATCGAGGCGTTCTTCAGCAGGTCGAGCGCGACGAAGCGGTCATTGGCGCTGGCCTCGGGATCCTTGAGGATCTTTGCCAGCTGCTCGAGGTGGCCGGGGCGGAGGAAGTGGGACACTTCCTTGCAGGCGGTGAAGGCGAGCTCCTCGAGCGCCTTCGGCGAGACCTTGAGGACCTTCTTGCCCTCGACCTCGATCACCTTGACGCCGTCGATCTCCAGCTTGCGATAGACGGTCTTCTCCGGCCCCAGCGGCAGCATCGGGCTGTAGCGGAAGCTCTCCGGACGCTGCGACACCGGCATGCCGGCATCGGCTTCGGCATCCGGCGGGACGGTCGTGGAGTGATCGGCAGGGGACATGGTGACGCTCCGGGCAGGGCAGCGGGAACCGCAGGGGGTTTCTTGTCATCTCGCCGGGCGGCTGCAGGGGAGCAGGGCCGGCGATGCTGCCAGCAGTGGTAGCGCAGAGATCGGGGCAAACCAACCGGCTGGCTGCGCCATGCCGGGTTGCGTGGCGCACCGCCCGCCAGGGTGCCGCCGACGCAACGCCGTCGAGGCCCCATCGAGGGCCTCGACAACCGACAGAATCAATCGCGGGCGGGGCGGCGGCGGAAGGCGTCGAGGCTGACCACCTGGGCCGGGCCCTCGGGCTCGGCGCGCTCGGCCTCCGCCTCGGCGGGGAGGGGCAGGGGGGTGGCAGCCTGGTCGGATTCGTCGACGGCGGCCAGCGGCTCGGCCTCGGCCGAGGGGAAGCGCAGCCCGACCCGCACATAAGGATCCCAGAAGGCGGTGATGGCCGAGATCGGGATCACCAGCGTCGCGGGCACGCCGCCGAAGGACAGGCCGGCGGTGATGAAGTCCTTCTCGCGATTGACCTTCAGGTCCCAGAACTGGTGCTGCAGGACGATGGTCATCTCTTCCGGGTAGCGCACCTTGAGGTGGTTCGGAATCGCGACGCCGGGGCGGTCGGTGCGGAAGGTGACGTAGAAATGGTGCTCGCCAGGCAGGCCATGCTCGCCGGCATGCTCGAGGGCGCGGAGGGCGACCTCGCGCATCGCCTCCTCGGTCCAGCGGTCGTAGGGCAGCAGGCTCTCGACCTGCTTGGTGTCTTCGGTCATCAGATTACCCCGGCCGGACGCCGCCAGGTGGGGCGTCCCGATTGGCGGGCGTCAGCGGAGCCCGCACAGCACCGCAGAGCAATACCGGATGCGGCCCCCGGACGGAAAGTGGCCAGCCGATAAAATATGGCGCCGTCGATACGCGATGCGTGTCGAAAAAAGGAGAAATGGGGGGATTCTGTTGCCCGGTTCCCCCCGGACCGCGCTTACCTAGTGTTAGGCAGCGAGCGCCACGGTCTCGCGACCGTTATCGTTGGCACTTGTGAAATAGCCCGATGACGGCGGTACAATGCCGGGCAAAAGACATGGCTTTACCACGCGCGTCGAGCCTGTTTCGTCCCCGCAAGCGCCGCCCCACGATCCAGGGTCGGAAGATGCTGGTGGAGACGCCGGGCACTGCCCCCGGGTCCGCAACGCTTATTCCACATGCCGTTTATCACCATAGCCATCCGAGGATGGCATGACCGATATAGGCCGGCGCGCCGCGGAAATCCAGGGGCTGTCAGAGGCGCTGGCCGATGGCGTCGCCGGCCTTCAGCGCCGCGACCACGGCGGCCGGGCTGACCGGGTAGGGGGCGTTGTGGATGGTCTCGCCAGGGGCGCAGGCGGCGGTGGCGGCCTGCAGCAGCTCGGCGTCGCTGGCCTCGCCCAGGCCGATGCCGGCCAGCGTCGTGGGCAGGCCGATCGCGGCGCAGAAGCCATAGACCTCCTCGACCAGGGCCGGCGGGCGGCCGCCCAGGATGGTCAGCGCCTGGGTGCCGATGGCGACCTTCTCGCCATGCCAGAAGGCGTGGGTGCCGTGCAGCCGGGTCAGGCCGTTGTGGATGGCATGCGCCGCCGACAGCCCGCCGCTCTCGAAGCCCAGGCCGGAGAGCAGGGTATTGGCCTCGATGATGCGCTCCAGCGCCGGGGTGACGACCTGGCGCTCGCAGGCCCGCAGCGCCTGCTCGCCATATTCCAGCAGGGTGTCGTAGCAGAGCCGGGCCAGCGCATGGGCGGCAGCACCCCCGGGACGGCCGGTCATGTTGCCGGCGCCCTTGACCCGGGCATCCTCGGCCTCGAACCAGGTGGACAGCGCGTCGCCCATGCCGGCGACCAGGAAGCGCGGCGGGGCGGCGGCGATCAGCGCGCTGTCGACCAGCACCGCTTGCGGGTTCTGCGGCAGGAAGAGGTAGCGCAGGAAGGCGCCCTCGGGGGTGTAGATCACCGACAGCGCGCTGCAGGGCGCATCCGTCGAGGCCAGCGTCGGCACCACGATGACGGGAACGCGCAGCGCATGGGCCAGGGCCTTGGCGGTGTCCAGCGCCTTGCCGCCGCCGATGCCGATGATCAGGTCGCTGCCCTTGGCCGCGGCGATGGCCCGCAGCCGGGCGATCTCGGGGTCCGAGCATTCGCCGCCGAAGGCTTCCCGCGCGAGGGGCAGGTCATCGATGGCGTCCAGCTGCGGCGCCACCAGCCCGGCGACGGCGCGGTCGACCAGGGCCAGGGGCGCCTTGCCGAGGCGGGCGGCTTCCTCGCCCAGCAGGCCGAGGGCGCCGGCACCCTGGACATAGCGGCCCGGGAAGATCGAGGTGGTGATCATTGCTTTTCGTCCATTCAATCCATGACCAGTCCTTCATGCGCCGGGCGCGCGAGGCCGGCCTTGCGGCAGATCATGCTGGGGGGGATTTCCGGATCACGGGGCGGTGAGGGGATACTATTGGCGTTTGGCAAGACGTGCTGGCGTGACGCTGTGATGTCGTGCAGCCATGACGCAGCGCCGCGGCTGTGGCGCGGTGTTGCTTGACAAGCTACAAGCGCGCCCGCGCCGCCGGCCCGCTCCGGCGGCCCGTTTTCTTACTCCCCGGGGATTCGCATGGCGCTCACGACGGCACAGCTTCAGGAACTTGCAGAGGCGCAGTCGGCCCGTGCCGAGACCCGCCGCCCGACCGTGCCGGCGCTGGAAAAGATGCTGTTCGAGGCGCTGCCGGTGCTCGACCACGGCTTCGTCCGGGTGATCGACTATATGGGCGACGACGCCGCGGTGGTGCAGGCCGCCCGCGTCTCCTATGGCCGCGGCACCCGCGCCGCCAACGAGGATCGCGGCCTGATCCGCTATCTGATGCGGCATTGGCATTCGACCCCCTTCGAGATGTGCGAGGTCAAGTTCCACGTCAAATTGCCGATCTTCGTGGCGCGGCAGTGGATCCGGCACCGGACCGCCAACGTCAACGAATACTCGGCGCGCTATTCGATCATGGACCGCGAGTTCTATATCCCGGCGCCGGAGCAGCTGGCGGCGCAGTCGGCCAGCAACCGCCAGGGCCGCGGCGAGGTGCTGCAGGGCGCCGAGGCCGAGGAGGTGATGGCGCTGCTGCGGCGCGACGCCAGCCAGACCTACGACCACTACGCCCAGATGCTGAACGAGGGCGAGGACGGGCAGCCGGCCGATCCCTCCCGCCAGGGCCTGGCGCGCGAGCTGGCGCGGATGAACCTGACGCTGAACACCTATACCCAGTGGTACTGGAAGACCGACCTGCACAACCTGCTGCATTTCCTGCGGCTGCGGGCGGATGCGCATGCGCAGTACGAGATCCGCGTCTATGCCGAGGCGATGATGCAGGTGCTGGAAGCCTGGGTGCCGACCGTCGCCGAGGCGTTCCGCGACTACCGCCTGGGCGCGGTCACCCTGTCGTCGCAGATGCTGGAGGTGACCCGGCGGATGCTGGCTGGCGAGGCCGTCGAGCAGGGCGGCAGCGGGCTGTCGAAGCGGGAATGGCGCGAGCTGATGGAGATGCTCGGCCGCGAGGCCTGAGCCGCCGCGCCGGGCCCCGCCATGGCCGTGCCGCCTGTCCCGCGCCAGAAGGCGTCGCGTCCCGCCCCGGCGCGGGCGGCGGCTGCGCGCGGCAAGGGCGGCGGCCGGCGCAGCCTTCGACAAATCCTGGTCGAATTCCCCTGGCGCCGGTGGCTTGCCGTCCTCATCTGCGTGGCGGTGCTGCTGGTGGGGGTGCCGCTGGCGGTGGCGCTGGTGGGCGACCTGGGGGCGTTGCTGCTGCTGGTGGGGGTGGGCGGTTTCGCGCTCGGCCGGGCCACGGCGCCGCGTCCCGTGCCGCCGCCGCCGCGACGCAAGGGGAAGGGTTGAGCGATGCTCTGGCTGCTGTTGATCGTGCTGCTGGTCCTTGGCTTTCCGATGATGCTGCTGTTTGCCGCGCTGTCGGTCAGCCTGTGGCTGGTGGGCGCCGTGCTGGGCCTGGTCTGGGCGGTGCTGACCTTCCTGCTGCATGACGCCGCCATCGCGCTGCTGGTCGTGGCCGCGCTCTATCTCGGCTACCGCATGGGCCAAAAACGCCAGGTAGAGCAGCGCCAGGCTGGGCAGCGCCGCATCCCCTGAGACGCCGCTACCGGTCGCGGCGGAGCAACAGTAAAAAATACCAGTCGGGCAGGAAGCGCAGGATGACCGGCGCCAGCCGGGCCTCGAGTGCTGCCACCCGGGCCTCCAGCGGCGCGGCGTCGGAAAATTCCAGCGGCGGCGCCAGCACCACGCGGAAGCGGCCCGCCGGCAGCCTCTCGACATGGCCAGGGAAGACCAGGGCACCGGTCATCGCCGCCAGGCGGCAGGCCAGCCCGATATTGCCGGTCTGCGTCGCTGTGCGCCCGAGCCGCGGCGCCTGCACCCGGCCGCCCGAGAATTCATCGACGAAGATCAGCATGCATTCCTCGCCGGCGCGCAGCACGCGCAGCGCCTCGCGCGCGGCGAGGCGGTCCGGCGGGACGCAGCGCGTGCCCAGCCGGCTGCGCACCCGGATGGCCAGGCGATGGGTGAAGCGGTTGCGCGGCGGGGCGTAGATCATCGCGCAGGGCAGGCCCAGCCGCGCCAGGGCCGCCGGCAGCACCTCCCAGTTGGTGACATGCAGCCCGGCGATCAGGATCGGCCGGCCGGCGGCCCGCGCGGCCTGCAGCGCCGCCGCACCCTCCACCTCGACGCGGCCGGCGGGGCCCAGCCGCTCCAGCATGGCGAATTCGGCATGCACGGCGCCCAGGCTGCCGGCCATCCGCCGCAGCGCCGCCGGATTATCCACTAGGTCGGGGCGCAGAACGCGGAGATGCTCGCCGGCTCGGGCCAGGCGCATCGCCTGCAGCCGCGGCACCAGGCGGCGCCCGAGCCAGGACCCCACTGCGGTGACCGCCTCGACCGGCAGCAGCCGCAGCGCGCCATGCACCGCGACGTTGACCAGGCCGAGCGGCGCGTCGCGCAGCCAGTCGCGCCAGCCGCCGGGGATCGGCGGCGGCACGGCCCTGCGCGGCGTCACCGCCGGAAGATCTGCATCGGCAGGCTGTCGCCGGGCCGCAGCGTCAGCCGGCAGACCGGCTGCACGTCGACGCCGGGCTGCAGCCGCAGCCGGACATGCCGGGCCAGGGTCGCCAGGCACAGGATGGCCTCGGTCAGGCCGAAGGACAGGCCGGGGCAGATGCGTGGCCCGATGCTGAAGGGCACATAGGCGTATTTCGAGGGCGGCGCGCCGCCGCCGGGCAGCCAGCGTTCCGGCAGGAAATGGTCCGGCCGGTCCCACAGCCGCCGGTGGCGGTGCAGCAGCCAGGGCACCACCATGACGGTGGCGCCGGCGGCGACCGGCCGGGTGCCGATCTGGTCGGCCGCGACCGCGGTGCGGGCCTGCAGCGGCACCGGCGGATACAGCCGCAGCGTCTCCTCGATCACCGCCTTGGTGTAGGGCAGGTTGCGCAGGTCGCCCCATTGCGCCGGGCGGTCGGCGGGCAGCACGGCGTCCAGCTCGGCATGCAGCCGCGCCTCGACCTCCGGCGCCTGGGACAGCAGGAACCAGGCCCAGGCCAGGGTGTTGGCGGTGGTCTCATGCCCCGCCATGAACAGGGTGGCGGCCTCGTTGCGGAAGGCGACGGGCCCCATGCCCTCGCCGGTGGCGGTGTCGACCCCCTCGGCCATGGCGCGGATCAGCGAGGCCTCGCCGCCGCTGCCGCCCTGCATGATGTCGGCGATCAGGCGGTCGACCACCGCATGGATCCGCGCCGTGGCGCGCCGCGCCCGCAGCCAGCGCAGGTTGGGCAGCAGCTGGCCGAAGCCCAGCATCGACAGCAGGCTGATGGTCTCGATCGAGGCCTGGTACTCGGTGAAGGCCTCGACCACCGTCTGGGCGTTGCGGGCGCCGAGGTCGCGGCCGAACAGCGCCAGGCAGATGATCTTGGCGGTCAGCGCCGCCATGGCTTCCAGCGCGTCGACGCTGCCGCCATCCGGCAGCGCGGCCCAGGCCTCCCGCTGCTCCTGCGCCGCCTCCGACATCACCACCGCCAGCCCCGCCATGCGCGAGGCATGGGTGACCGGCGCCACCACCCGGCGGCGCTCCTTCCACAGCTTGCCTTCGCTGATGAACAGCCCGTCGCCCAGCAGCGGCGCCAGCGCGCGCTTCTGCTCGATCGATTTCGGGTGGTAGTTGGCCGCATGCTCGATGAAGGCGTGCTGCACGGATTCGGGGCTGTTGCAGACCACGATCTGCCGCCGCAGCACGGTGTAGGAGAACAGCTTCCACTCGAAGGCCCGGTCCGGCCAGACCGCCAGCAGGTTGCGCGAGGCCTCGCGCACGATCCTCAGCGTCGACAGCGCGCCGGAGGGGCGGGGCGGGTAGGGCGGAACATAGCCAGCATCCATCAGCAACTCCCGACCCGTCATGCCGGCCTCCGCACTAGCATGCTGCCAGAGGGATGTCGCGCTGCACAACGGTCGCGCCGCGCCAGGGCCGCGGGCCGCCGTGGCCCTATCTCGCGGCCCTGATCCGGCCCAGATCGAAGCGCTTCAGCAGCTCGGTCAGCTGATCGGCATTCGCCAGCCCCTCGCCCTCCAGCTTGATCAGGCTGCCGCCGCTGACCAGGGTGATCTCCCCCGATTTCTGCTCGGCGTCGAAGCGGAGCAGGGCGTTCTCGCCGCCGATGCGGATGCGCCGGTCGCCGGGCTGCATCATCATCGGGTTGGTGACCATGACCGACAGGCCCTGGACCATCGGCGAATCGGCCATGATCTGCGCCTTGATGCCGGCCTCGCCGGTGGCGCTGGCGTAGCGGCGCTCGACCATGACGCCGCCGCCCATCATCTGGCTGGCCAGGGCGGCGCCGGCATTGTCGGCCTCGGCCGGCTCCAGCGTCCAGCCGGCGGGGGCGGCCGGGAAGAAGGCCAGGAACTGCGCCCGGCGGCGGGAATCGACCTCGCGCAGCGCGTAGGTGAGCTCGGTGGCGGCGCCCTTCAGGTCGCCGGTGGCGTAGAGCTGGCGGGCGCGGTCGATGGCCTCCACGGCGTCGTCGGCGCGGGCGGGCAGGGCCGCGAGAAGCAGCAGGGCGGGCAGCAGCAGGCGGCGCAGCATGGCGGGCGCGGTTCCTCTGGGGGCTTTGGCCGCGGCAAGCTGGCCGCGCCCTCCGTCCCCGGGAAGGCCCGGGACCGTCACGCTTGCGAGACGGCGGTCACTCCACGACGAAGCGGGGCGCGGCGGCGGGGCGGCGCTGGCCCAGCTTCTCGCGCAGGCGCGCGGCGATCTGGCGGTAGGTCGCAGCCTCGTGGCTGTCGGGGCGGGCGCCGACGACGGGGGTGCCGGCATCCGACAATTCGCGGATCTCCAGCTTCAGCGGCAGCTCGCCGAGGAATTCCACCCCCATGCGCTCGGCCTCGGCCCGCGCCCCGCCATGGCCGAAGGGCTCGCTGCGATGGCCGCATTGCGGGCAGCAGTAGAACGACATGTTCTCAATCAGCCCCAGCACCGGGACCTGGACCTTCTCGAACATGCGGATGCCGCGGCGGGCATCGATCAGCGCCACGTCCTGCGGCGTCGAGACGATGACGGCGCCGGCCAGCGGCACGCGCTGGCTCATGGTCAGCTGGGCGTCGCCGGTGCCGGGCGGCATGTCGACCACCAGCACGTCCAGCTTCCCCCAGTCGACCTGGCCCAGCATCTGCTCCAGCGCGCCCATCACCATCGGGCCGCGCCAGATCATCGGCGTCTCCTGCTCGACCAGGAAGCCGATCGACATGGCCTTCAGGCCCCAGGCCTCGATCGGCTGGATGCGGCCCTCGGCGGAGCGTGGGCGGGCGCTGGTGCCCAGCATCTGCGGCAGGGAGGGGCCGTAGATATCGGCGTCCAGCAGGCCGACGGCGAGGCCCGAGGCCGCCATGGCCACCGCCAGGTTGACCGCGGTGGTCGACTTGCCGACGCCGCCCTTGCCGGAGGCGACGGCCAGGATGGCGCCGATATCGGGCAGCAGCATCTGGCCCTGGCCGGGGGTCGGGCGGGTGGCTCGGGCGGTCCCCGGGGCGGGGCCGTGCGAATGGGGCGCCGGCGGGGCCCCGGCCGCCGGCCCGGTCTGGATGTCGCGATGGGCGGTCAGGACGCAGGTGGCCGAGAGCACGCCGGGGACGCTGCCGGCGGCTTTTTCGGCGGCCGCGCGCAGCGGTTCCAGGGCGCGGGCGCGCTCGCGCGGCACGGCGAGGGCGAATTGCACCAGCCCGTCGCGGGCCGAGAGCCCCTGCAGCATGCCGTTGGCGACCACGTCCTGGCCGGTCGCCGGATCGCGCACCGAGGCCAGGGCTTGGCGCACGGTGGCCGCCAGAGTGTCGGACATCGCTTGAAAACCCCCTTCAGCCGGACAATATCGGCCCCGCCCCCGCTGGTTACGCTTTGCCCATGCATTGCGTCCGGCCCGGACAGGGCGACATATGGTCCGGCCCTGTTCGCCCATGCACGCTTCGTGCGCAAGCGCCCTCGGCCGGAAGCACGAGCACAGGGGAGCGCACCGAGACGATGCCGTGGAATTCGAATGGCGGATCTGGCCAGGGAGGCAGCCCATGGGGCAATCCACGTCCCGGCGGGCCTTGGGGTCAGCCGCCTCAGGGTGGCGGCGGTGGCCGTGGACCCGGCGGCGGCTCGGGCGGGCCTGACCTGGACGAGGCGATGCGCCGCGCGCAGGAGATGTGGCGGCAATTCGCCCCCGGCGGCGGCAGCGGCCGCTGGATCGGGCTGGGCCTCGGCGCCCTGCTGCTGGCCTGGGCGGCCAGCGGCATCTACCGCGTGCAGCCGGACGAGCAGGGCGTGGTGATGCGCTTCGGCGCCTTCCACCGCACCGAGCCCTCGGGCCTGCGCTACCGGCTGCCCTGGCCGGTGGAAAGCGTCACGACGCCGCGGGTGACCCGCATCAACCGCATCGACATCGGCTTCCGCGCGGCGAACGACACGCCGCTGACCCGCCCCGTCTCCGCCCGGGACGTGCTGGAGGAAAGCCTGATGCTGACCGGCGACGAGAATATCATCGACATCGATTTCGCCGTCTTCTGGCAGATCCGCGATGCCGGCGAATACCTGTTCAACACCCGCAACCCGGACCAGACGGTCAAGTCGGCGGCCGAGAGCGTGATGCGCGAGGTGGTCGGCCAGACGCCGATCCAGCCGGCGCTGACCGAGGCGCGCGCCGATATCGAGCAGCGGGTGCGCACCGGCGTGCAGTTCATCCTGGACCAGTACAAGTCCGGCATCGAGCTGACCCAGGTGCAGCTGCTGAAGGTCGACCCGCCGGCCGAGGTCATCGACACCTTCCGCGACGTGCAGCGCGCCAATGCCGATCGCGAGCGCATGCGCAACGAGGCGGAAGCGCATCGCAACGACATCATCCCGCGCGCCCGCGGCGAGGGCCAGCGGATGATCCAGGAGGCCGAGGGCTTCAAGGAAAGCCAGGTCGCCCGCGCCCGTGGTGAGGCGGCGCGCTTCACCAGCGTGCTGGCGGCCTACCAGGTGGCGAAGGACGTCACCGTCCGCCGCCTCTACCTGGAGACCATGGAGGAGATCCTGCGGCACAACCCGAAGCTGGTGATCGACGACCGGCTGCAGGGCGTGGTGCCGTATCTGCCGCTTGACGGTGGCCGCCCGTCCGGCGCGGCGCCCGCCGCCCGCGCCCCGGTGCCGCCGCAGGTGCTGAACCCGCCGACACCGCGCGCCCAGCCGCAGGGAGGCGCCCGATGAACCGCCTGATGCTGCTGGGGGGCGCTGCCGCCATCGCGCTGCTGGCCGCCGCCTCCTCGCTGTTCACCGTCTACCAGACCGAGCAGGTGCTGGTGACGCGCTTCGGCCAGCCGGTGCGGGTGATCAACGACCCGGGCCTGCATGTGAAGCTGCCCTTCGTCGACACGGTGATCAGCTTCGACCGCCGGCTGCTCGACTTCGACGCCGGCGGCGAGGAGGTCATCCTCGGCGACCAGCGCCGGCTGATCATGGACAGCTTCACCCGCTTCCGCATCACCGACCCGCTGCTGTTCTTCCAGACGGTCGGCGCGCAGGAGGCGGGGATCCGCGCCCGGCTGTCCTCGATCGTGGTCTCGTCGCTGCGCCGCGTGCTGGGCAGCGAGAGCCTGCTGGCGGTGCTCTCGGCCGACCGCTCGCGGATCATGACGGAGATCCGCCGCCAGGTGAACGACGAGGCGCTGCGCTTCGGCGTGGCCGTGGAGGATGTCCGCATCCGCCGCGCCGACCTGCCGGAGGAGAACACCCAGGCGATCCTGCAGCGGATGCAGTCGGAGCGTGAGCGGGTCGCCCGCGAGGCGCGCGCCGAGGGCGCCGAGGTGGCCGCCCGCGTCCGCGCCGGCGCCGAGCGCGAGCGCACGGTCATCCTGGCCGAAAGCCAGGCCCAGGCCGACACGCTGCGCGGCCAGGGCGAGCAGGAGGCTATCCGCCTCTTCGCCGACGCCTTCCAGCGGGATCCGGAGTTCTACAGCTTCTACCGCTCGATGCAGGCCTATCGCGCGGCCTTCTCGGAGGGTGAGACGCGGCTGGTGCTGACCCCGGATTCGGAGTTCTTCCGGTATTTCCGGCAGAGCCAGCCGGGCACGCCGCTGCCCGGGCTGACGGTCACGCCGGCGCCGGTGGTTCCGGCACCGGTGACCCCGGCCCCGGCCCCGGCCAACTGAGAGAGAAGGCCCGGGCGGCGCCACGCCGCCCGGGCCGCCTTCACGCATGACTCTTTTGCAGCTTCTTGCCGGCGCCTGCGCCTTCCTGGCGCTGGAGGGCCTGCTCTACGCCGCCTTCCCCGAGGCGATGCGGCGCATGCTGGCCTCGACCCTGGCCCTGGCGCCCGAACGGCTGCGGCTGGTCGGGCTGGTGGTCGCCGCCTTCGGCATCGGCGTGGCCACCCTGCTGACGCGCTGAGCGAAAGCCTTCGCGGTCCCTCAAGGGATGGCGTGGCAGCATGCCCGCGCCGCCCGGGATGGCCCTGGGCATGCCCCCGGCCACATGGCAGGGCCTCCATCTTGGGTCACGAAAGCTGCAGGGAGGCTTTTTGCCGCAGCTTTTCCCCGCCATGCTGCCGCCCGTCCCCTTCCTGTGATGCCGGGGCGGCCTTATGTCGGTTTCATCGCCGTGCGGCTTCCCGCCCGGATCCTGTTCGCTGCAAGCGAGGTTTGCCCGATGCGTCTCGCCACCCTCCTCCTGAGCGCCACCGTGCTGACGGCGCCGCTCGCCGTTTCTGGCGCGGCCCTGGCGCAGTCCTCGGCCCAGTCCTCCCCGGCCGCGCCGCCGGCCGCCACCCCGGCGCAGCCGCCGACGCCGGCGCCCAACGCCGCGCCGGCCCCGGTCGCGGCGACGCCGGAGAGCTTCGCGCCGCTGGCGCGCCGGCTGCTGCCCTCGGTGGTCAATATCCAGACCAGCCAGACGCTGCAGGCCCGCGCCGGCCGGCCGGATGCGCCGGAAATGCCGCAGGCGCCGCCGGGCAGCCCCTTCGAGGAGCTGTTCCGCGACTTCTTCGACCGCAACCGCCCGCCCGGCGGCGGCAATGCCCGCCCCGGCCAGCCGCCGCGCCGGCAGCAGAGCCAGGGCTCGGGCTTCATCATCGACGCCTCCGGCATCATCGTGACGAACAACCACGTCATCGACGGCGCCGACGAGATCAACGTGGTGCTGCAGGACAACACCACGCTGCGGGCCGAGCTGGTGGGCGTCGACCCGCGCACGGACCTCGCCGTGCTGCGGGTCAAGTCGGAGAAGCCGCTGCCGGTGGTGCCGTTCGGTGATTCCGACCATGCCGAGGTCGGCGACTGGGTGCTGGCCATCGGCAATCCGCTCGGCTTCGGCGGCTCGGTCACCTCTGGCATCGTCTCGGCGCGCGGCCGCAACATCAATGCCGGCCCCTATGACGACTTCATCCAGACGGATGCCGCCATCAACCGCGGCAATTCCGGCGGCCCGCTGTTCAATGTCCGCGGCGAGGTGATCGGCATCAACACCGCCATCGTCTCGCCCTCGGGCGGCTCGATCGGCATCGGCTTCGCCATTCCGTCGAACCTGGCGAAGAATGTCGTGGCGCAGCTGCGCGACGGCGGCCGGGTGCGGCGCGGCTGGGTCGGCGTGAACATCCAGCAGGTCACCGACGAGATCGCCGAGAGCCTGGGCCTGCAGGGCGGCACCCGCGGCGCCCTGGTCGCCCGCGCCCAGGAGGACGGCCCGGCGGCCAAGGCCGGCATCCAGAACGGCGACGTCGTGCTGCGCTTCAACAACCAGGATGTGCGGGAGATGCGCAACCTGCCGCGCATTGTCGCCGAGACGCCGGTCGGCACCAAGGCGCCGGTCACCGTCTGGCGCGGCGGCCGCGAGCACCAGCTGGAGATCACCGTCGCCGAGCTGCCGAACGAGCCGCAGCAGGCTTCCGCCCCGGCCGCCACCCCCTCGCGCCCCGGCGCGGTGGTGGAGCTGTCGGGCCTGGGGCTGAAGGTCGCGGCGCTGTCGGCCGAGGTGAAGGAGCGCTTCAGCCTGCGCGACGACGCCCGCGGCGTGGTGGTGACCGAGGTCACCCCGGGCAGCAATGCGGCGGAGCGCGGCATCACCGCCGGCGACATGATCGTCGAGGTGCAGCAGAACCGCGTCACCAACCCGCAGGAAGTGCAGGAGCAGCTGACCCGGCTGCGCCGGCAGAACCGCCCCAGCGCGCTGATGCTGATCGAGAATGGCCAGGGCCAGCGCTTCGTGCCGCTGCGCATCGCGCCGGAGCGCGGCAACAGCCCGGGCTGATTTTTTCGTCAGTTCGAACAGGGAAGGGGGCCTCGCGGCCCCCTTTTTCGTGGCCGCGGCTTTACGAGACGAACTCGGCGCGGCGATACCCCTGGGCGAAGAGAAGGGCCCGAAGGTCGTTATGATCCACCCGCACCCTGGCGGTCGCCGCCACGATCGGCTTGGCGTGATAGGCGACGCCGAGGCCGGCCGCGCCGATCATCGCCAGGTCGTTGGCGCCGTCGCCCACCGCGACCGCGGCCGAGAGCGGCAGGCCGAGCTCGGCGCAGAGCCGCTTCAGCGTGGTCAGCTTGGCGTCGCGGTCGAAGACCGGCTCGGTCACCGTGCCGAGCAGGACCGTGCCGTCATCCTCCAGCACATTGGCGTGGTGGCTGCTGAATCCGAGCTTTTCCGCGACCCGGCCGGTGAACCAGGTGAAGCCGCCGCTGGCCAGCGCGCAATGGGCGCCGTTGGCGCGCATGGTGCGGACCAGCTCGGCCGCGCCCGGCATCGGATGGGTCTGCGCCCAGGTCGCCTTGAGGGCATCCAGGGAAAGACCCTTCAGCATGGCCACCCGCTCGCGCAGCGCGGTGGCAAAATCGATCTCGCCATTCATGCTGCGGCGGGTGATGGCGGCGACCTGTTCGCCGAAGCCGGCATAGGCGGCCAGCTCGTCCAGCGTCTCGCTGGTGACGATGGTGCTGTCCATGTCGGCGATCAGCAGCCGCTTGCGGCGGCCTTCCACCGCCTGGGCGACGGTGTCGACCGCCGCGCCGTCCAGCGCCTGGCGGGCGGCGGCCTCGGCCTGCTCCGGGGCCAGGCCGTCGAAGGGCAGGTCCACGGCCTCGGCCTCGGCCAGCCAGTCGGGGGCGCCGGTCGTGGCGCCGAGGGCGGCCAGCGCGTCGCGGACGCGGCTGGCCAGGGTCGCCGGCAGGGTGCCGGCGGGCGCGATCAGGGTGAGCAGGTGCTGCATGCGGGGCGGAAGATGCCCGCGGCCGCATGACGGATCAACCTTTCGCCCTGTTCGTCGCGGGTCCCACCGCCAGCGGCAAGTCGGCCCTCGCCTTGGGCCTGGCCGAGCGCTGCGGCGGCGTGGTGATCAACACCGACAGCATGCAGGTCTATGCCGGGCTCGAGGTGCTGACGGCGCAGCCAATGGCGGCCGAGCAGGCGGCTGTCCCGCACCGGCTTTATGGCGAGCGCGACCCGGGTGCTGCCGCCAGCGCCGCCTGGTGGCGCGGCCGGGCTTTGGCGGAAATGGACGCGGCCAGGGCGGCGGGCAAGCTGCCGATCCTCTGCGGCGGCACGGGGATGTATTTCCGCATTCTCGCCGAAGGGCTGGCGGAAGTGCCGCCGATCCCGGCCGAGGCCCGGGCCGAGGCGCGGGGGCTGCTGGCCGAGGAAGGCCCGGCGGCGCTGCATGCCCGGCTGGCCGAGGTGGACCCCGTGACGTCAGCGCGGCTGCGCCCCTCCGACAGCCAGCGCCTGGCCCGCGCCTTCGAGGTCTGGCGCGGCACGGGGAAGGGGCTGGCGGCCTGGCAGGCGGAATCGGGCGGCGCCCCGGCGCCCTGGCGGTTTGCCGCGATCCGCCTGGACCCGCCGCGCGACGCCCTGCGGGAAGCGATTGCGCAACGTTGGGCCGGCATGATCGCCGGCGGCGCGGTGGCCGAGGTCGAGGCGCTGCGGGCGAGGCGGCTCGACCCCGCCTTGCCGGCGATGCGGGCGCATGGCGTGCCGGAGCTCTCGGCGATGCTGGACGGCGCCATCGACATGGCGGAGGCCGGGCGCCGCGCCTGCCTGGTCACCGGCCAGTACACCAAGCGGCAGGCGACCTGGTTCCGCCACCAGACCCTGGTGCCCGGTGAGGATGCCCCCCGGCAGACGCATACGATCCATGCGCGAGTCAGGGATCTGAAGCAATTTTCAGAAAGTCAAAGGCAGGAAATTTTCGCTTTTGTTTGTTCGCGCGTTGACGCGGCGGGAGAGCGAGCGTAGATCGGGGTCCCGGAAACGCTGGACGCAAGCGACGCATGGCAGCATGCGGCAGATCGCGGCGGCCAGCCCATCACAGGAAAGCCAGGCAGCATCATGTCCTCCGCCACCCTTCCCGCCGCATCCGACACCCAGTCCCTGACGGGTGCCGAGATCGTCCTGCGCGCGCTGAAGGAACAGGGCGTCGAGGTTATCTTCGGCTATCCGGGCGGCGCCGTCCTGCCGATCTACGACGCCATCTTCAACCAGAACGCCATCCGCCACATCCTGGTCCGCCACGAGCAGGCGGCGGTGCATGCGGCGGAAGGCTATGCCCGCTCCACCGGCAAGGTGGGCTGCGTGCTGGTCACCTCCGGCCCCGGCGCCACCAATGCGGTGACCGGCCTGGTCGATGCGCTGCTGGACAGCATCCCCATCGTCTGCCTGACCGGCCAGGTGCCGACCCATCTGATCGGCAACGACGCCTTCCAGGAAGCCGACACCACCGGCATCACCCGGCCGGCGACCAAGCACAACTACCTGGTCAAGCAGATCGAGAAGCTGGCCGAGACGGTGCACGAGGCCTTCTACGTGGCGCGCTCCGGCCGGCCCGGGCCGGTGGTGATCGACCTGCCGAAGGACATCCTGATCGGCAAGGGCCGCTACACCCCGGCGCCCGAGACCGAGCACCGCTCCTACCGCCCGCAGGTGGAGCCGGAGGCGGCGCAGATCGCCAAGGCCGTCGCCCTGCTGAAGGGCGCCAGGCGCCCGGTGGTCTATGCCGGCGGCGGCGTGATCAATGCCGGGCCCGAGGCCTCGGCGCTGCTGACCAAGTTCACCCGGATGGCCGGGCTGCCGATCACCAACACGCTGATGGGCCTCGGCTGCTATCCGGCCAGCGACCCGCAATTCCTCGGCATGCTGGGCATGCACGGCACCTATGAGGCGAATCTCGCCATGCATGGGTGCGACGTGATGTTCAACATCGGCGCCCGCTTCGACGACCGGGTGACCGGGCGGCTGAACGCCTTCGCGCCGACCTCGCTGAAGATCCACGCCGATATCGACCCGTCCTCGATCAATAAGAACGTCAAGGTGGAGGTGCCCATCGTCGGCGACGCCGCCGCCACCCTGCGCGCGCTGATCGCCGCCTGGGAGGCGAGCCCGGCCGAGCAGGACCGCCCGGCGCTGGCCGAGTGGTGGCGCCAGATCGACGAATGGCGCGGCAAGAAGTGCCTGGCCTATGTCCAGGAAGGCAGCATCATCAAGCCGCAGCATGCGGTGAAGCGGCTGTTCGAGCTGACCCAGGAAAGCGGGCGGGAGACCTTCATCTCCACCGAGGTCGGCCAGCACCAGATGTGGGCCGCGCAGTATTTCGGCTTCGACAAGCCGAACCGTTGGATGACCTCGGGCGGGCTCGGCACCATGGGCTATGGCCTGCCGGCGGCGATGGGCGTGCAAGTCGCGCATCCGCAGGCGCTGTGCATCGACATCGCCGGCGAGGCCTCGATCCTGATGAACATCCAGGAGATGGCGACGCTGGCCCAGTACCGCCTGCCGGTGAAGGTGTTCATCCTGAACAACCAGTACATGGGCATGGTGCGGCAGTGGCAGGAGCTGCTGCATGGCGGCCGCTATTCCGAGAGCTACTCCGAGGCGCTGCCCGACTTCGTCAAGCTGGCGGAAAGCTTCCACGGCGTTGGCATGCGGGCCGAGAAGGCCGATGACCTGGACCGGGTGATCCGCGAGATGATCGCCATCGACCGCCCGGTGATCGTCGATGTCTCCGTCGACGAGAAGGAGAATGTCTTCCCGATGATCCCGTCGGGGGCGGCGCATAACGAGATGCTGCTGGCCTCCAACCAGATCTCCGGCGGCCGGGGCGTCACCGACGAGGGCACCGCGCTGGTCTGACCGGCCGCGCCGTTCCGCCTCGCCTTCGCCCCGACCGAGACCTTTCCGCAGGACTTTCCATGCCCGACGCTTCCGACATGACGCAGCGCGCCGCGACCATCGCGGTGCTGGTGGAGAACGAGGCCGGCGTCCTCGCCCGCGTCATCGGCCTGTTCTCCGGCCGCGGCTACAACATCGACAGCCTGACCGTGGCCCCCGTCGATGCCGAGGGCCGGCTGTCGCGCATCACCGTCGTCACCTCGGGCACCGAGATGGTGATCGAGCAGATCAAGGCGCAGCTCGACCGTCTGGTGCCGGTGCACAAGGTCGCCGACCTGACCCTGGAAGGCCCGCACCTGAACCGCGAGCTGGCGCTGATCAAGGTGGTGGGCTCCGGCTCCGCCCGGCAGGAGGCGCTGCGCCTGGCCGACGCCTTCCGCGCCCGGGTGGTGGACGCCACCACCGAGAGCTTCGTCTTCGAGATGACCGGCAGCGGCGAGAAGCTGGATGCCTTCATCAACCTGATGCGCCCGATCGGCCTGGCCGAAGTGTCCCGCACCGGTGCCGTGGCGATCGCCCGCGGCACCTCGAGCCTGACCGGCTGAAGCGGCGAGGGGGGCCGCCCCCTCCGTCGCGCCATGATTTCCAAACCCTAGGGGAGTGCGCCAGATGCGCGTTTATTACGACCGCGATGCCGATGTCGGCCTGATCAAGGGCAAGAAGGTTGCGGTGATTGGCTTCGGCAGCCAGGGCCACGCCCATGCCATGAACATGCGCGATTCCGGCGTGACCGATGTCGTGATCGGCCTGCGTCCCGGCCCGTCCCAGAAGAAGGCCGAGGCCGCCGGCTTCAAGGTGCTGTCCCCGGCCGAGGCCGCCAAGTGGGCCGACCTGGTGATGGTGCTGACCCCCGACGAGGGCCAGGGCGACCTCTATCGCGACCAGCTGCACGCCAACATGAAGGAAGGCGCCGCGCTGGCCTTCGCGCATGGCCTGAACGTGCATTTCAACCTGATCGAGCCGCGGTCGGACATCGACGTCTTCATGATCGCGCCGAAGGGCCCGGGCCATACCGTGCGCGGCGAGTACCAGAAGGGCGGCGGCGTGCCCTGCCTGGTGGCCGTGCACCAGAACCCGTCGGGCAATGCGCTGGAGATCGCGCTGTCCTATGCCTCGGCCGTCGGCGGCGGGCGCTCGGGCATCATCGAGACGACCTTCAAGGAAGAGTGCGAGACCGACCTGTTCGGCGAGCAGGTCGTGCTCTGCGGCGGCCTGGTCGAGCTGATCAAGGCCGGCTTCGAGACGCTGGTCGAGGCGGGCTATGCCCCCGAGATGGCCTATTTCGAGTGCCTGCACGAGGTGAAGCTGATCGTCGACCTCATCTATGAGGGCGGCATCGCCAACATGAACTACTCGATCAGCAACACCGCCGAGTACGGCGAGTATGTGACGGGCCCGCGCATCATCACCTCGGAGACCAAGGCCGAGATGAAGCGCGTGCTGACCGACATCCAGTCGGGCAAGTTCACCCGCGACTGGATGCTGGAGAACAAGGTCAACCAGGCGAGCTTCAAGGCGACCCGTCGCCGCCTGGCCGAGCATCCGATCGAGGAGGTCGGCACCAAGCTGCGGTCGATGATGCCCTGGATCACCAAGGGCGCGCTGGTCGACAAGGCCAAGAACTGAGCCTGCCCGGCGCCCCGCCTCTGGCCTGAGGCGCCAACAGCCAGGAAAAAGATGGGGGTCCGGGGGAATTCATTCCCCCGGCCTTCGCTTTTTCTGGCCCTCTGCAACTGCGCCATGCATCCCCCGTTGGTGCAGGGCGCAGGCGGAGGGAGTTTTGGCATGCGGTTGTTCAATTGCGAGGTTTGCGGCCAGCTCCTGTATTTCGAGAACACCCAGTGCATGCGCTGCGGGGCGACGGTGGGCTATCTGCCCGGCCGCAACCGCCTGACCGCGCTGGACCCAGTGGAGCCGGATGGCGGCGTGGTCCAGGCCACGGCCGAGGCGGGCGCGCAGCAGCAGGCGATGGGCGACGATGCGGCGGCCCAGGCCGGCACCGCCGCCGCCGCGCCGCAGCTGTGGCACCCGCGGGCCGAGCCGGAGGCGCTGTACCGCTTCTGCGACAATGCCCGGCACGATGCCTGCAACTGGCTGGTGCCGGAGGGCGGGGAGGGGTTCTGCCCCGCCTGCCGCTACAACCGCACCATCCCCGACCTGTCCGACCCGCAGCACCTGGCGCAGTGGCGCAAGATCGAGGTGGCCAAGCGCCGCGCCTTCTACGGCTTCCTGCGCCTCGGCCTGCCGATGTCCGACCGGGTCGACGACCCGGAGAACGGCCTGGCCTTCGACTTCCTGGCCGATGCGCCGGATGGCAGCGGGAAGGTGATGACCGGCCATGACAACGGGCTGATCACCCTGGCGCTGGTCGAGGCCGACGATGCCGAGCGCACCCGCCGCCGCACCGCCATGGGCGAGCCGTATCGCACCCTGTTGGGCCATTTCCGGCACGAGGCCGGGCATTACTTCTGGGACCGGCTGGTGCGCGATGGCGGCCGGCTGGAGGAATGCCGCGCGGTCTTCGGCGATGACAGCCAGGATTACGGCGCCGCCCTGCAGCGCCATTACGAGCAGGGCGCCGCCCCGGACTGGCAGGAGCATTTCGTCAGCACCTATGCCACCGCCCATCCGTGGGAGGATTTCGCCGAGACCTGGGCGCATTACCTGCACATCGTCGACACGCTGGAGATGGCGCGCGCCTTCGGCCTGGGCATCGACCCCCGCGCCGACCGCAGCGGCGAGCTGACCAGCGAGGTCGATTTCGACCCCTATCGCGCCACCGAGATCGAGCCGGTGATGGAGGCCTGGGTGCCGCTGACCGCCGCGGTGAACAGCCTGAACCGCTGCATGGGCACGCCGGACCTGTATCCCTTCGTCATCTCGCCGGCGGTGGTGGCGAAGCTGGGCTTCATCCAGTCGCTGGTGCATCCGCCCAAGCCCGCCGCGGCCCCCGACAGCGGCGATTGACCGGGCCGCCGGGGGCGCGGCAGGCTCAGGGTCATGAGCAAGCTCGCCCCCGACAGCGGCTATCCGCGCGACTTCCTGGGCTACGGCCCGACCCCGCCCGACGCGCAATGGCCGGGGGGTGCGAAGCTCGCCCTGTCCTTCGTGCTGAACTACGAGGAGGGCGGCGAGAACACCGTCCTCAACGGCGACGCCGGCAGCGAGATCTTTTTGAACGAGACCCCAGGGGGGAGCCCCGTCCTGGGGATGCGCGACATCGGCAAGGAAAGCCAGTTCGACTACGGCGCCCGCGCCGGCGTCTGGCGGATCCTGCGCCTCTTCGCCGAGCGCCGGATGAAGCTGACCGTCTATGGCGTCGGCCGCGCCCTCGAGCTCAACCCCACCGCCGCCCGCGCCTTCGTGGACGCCGGGCACGAGGTGGCCAGCCATGGCTGGCGCTGGATCAACTACCAGCATGTCGACGAGGCCACCGAGCGCGCCCATATCGCCGAGACCGTGGCCACCATCGACCGCCTGACCGGCCGCCCGCCGGTCGGCTGGTACACCGGCCGCATCAGCGAGCAGACCCGCCGCCTGGTCGCCGAGCATGGCGGCTTCCTCTATGACAGCGACGCCTATGACGACGATCTTCCTTACTATGTCCCGGTCGACGGCAAGCCGATGCTGGTGATCCCCTATACGCTCGACAACAACGACATGAAGTTCGCGGTGCCGCCGGGCTTCACCAGCAATGACGGCTTCGAGCAGCACCTGACCGACGCCTTCGACTTCCTGGTGAAGGAAGGCGAGACGTCCCCCAAGATGATGAGCGTGGGCCTGCACTGCCGCCTGGTCGGCCGCCCCGCCCGCGCCGCCGCCCTGGCGCGGTTCATGGACCACGTCGCGAAGCGCAGCGACGTCTGGGTCGCGACGCGGGAAGAGATCGCGAAGCATTGGTGGAAGACGCATCCGCCTGAGCAAGGCTAGGCAGACGAAGGTTGGGGGAATGAATTCCCCCAAGCCCCCATCTTTTTTCTGATCACCGGCCATTGCGAGACCAGCGCCGCACCACCTGCGTCGCGAATCTGTCCAGGCGGGGCATATTTTTATAATTTAATCACGCACTGACAGGTCGCGCTGTTGCGTGGCTGTCGCGGCCCGCCTCGCCACCTGGGCGCGGCAGCCAGACAGAAAAAAGAAGGGGTCCAGGGGAATTCATTCCCCTGGCCTGCCTCTGCCCCCTTGCTTCTTGCAACGCAACACGCCTAACCTCGGCCCATGAACGCCCCCGCGCGCACCGCTGACCTGCAGAACGGCTCCGCCGCTGCCGGCCTGCGCGCGCTTACCGGCCTCCTTCTCCTTCGACTTACCCGCCCCTGGGCGTGACGCCCGGCTGACCAGGCCGGCATCGCTCAGGGGGACCCCCTGGCGCCGCGCGCGCTTGTGACGGAAACGGTAAAGTCAGAACGAAGGAACGCCCCTCATGGCCATCATTCACCCCAGCTTCGGCACCATCGACGATAAGCGCGTCATCGTCTTCGACACCACGCTGCGCGATGGCGAGCAGTCCCCCGGCTTCTCCATGAACCTGGAGGAGAAGCTGCGCATGGCCGAGGCCCTGCACGAGCTGGGCATCGACGTCATGGAGGCTGGCTTCCCGATCGCCAGCCAGGGCGATTTCGAGAGCGTGCAGTCCATCGCCCAGCGCTTCGCCAAGGACGGCCCGGTGGTCTGCGGCCTGTCGCGCTCGGCCCCCGGCGACATCCTGCGCGCGGTCGAGGCGGTGAAGGCCGCCGCCCGCCAGCGCATCCACATCTTCCTGTCGACCTCCGACCTGCACATGCGCGTCAAGCTGCGCATGAGCCCGGAGGAGGTGCTGGAGGCGATCCAGAAGTCGGTGGAGCTGGCCCGCAACCATGTCGCCGACGTCGAATGGTCGGCCGAGGATGGCAGCCGCACCGATCCTGACTTCCTGTGCCGCTGCGTCGAGACCGCGATCAAGGCGGGGGCGACCACCATCAACGTCCCCGACACCGTGGGCTATGCCGTGCCGGCCGACATGGCGCGCATCTTCGCCATGCTGCGGGAGCGCGTGCCGGGCGCCGACGACGTGATCTTCTCCACCCACAACCACGATGACCTGGGCCTGGCGGTCGCCAACACCCTGGCCGCGCTGGATGCCGGCGCCCGCCAGGTGGAGGCCACGATCAACGGCATCGGCGAGCGTGCCGGCAATGCCAGCCTGGAAGAGGTGGCCATGGCGCTGCGCACCCGCGCCGATGTCATGCCCTACACCACCGGCATCGTCACCACGAACATCCTGAAGACCAGCCGCCTGCTGGCCACCATCACCGGCTTCGACGTGCAGCCGAACAAGGCGATCGTCGGCCGCAACGCCTTCGCGCATGAATCGGGCATCCACCAGGATGGCGTGCTGAAGGACAAGACCACCTACGAGATCATGACGCCGGAATCGGTGGGCTGGGCGACCAACTCGCTGGTGCTGGGCAAGCATTCCGGCCGCGCCGCCTTCCGCGACAAGCTGTCGACGCTGGGCTACAGCCTGGGCGACAACCAGCTGAACGACGCCTTCCGCCGCTTCAAGGACCTGGCCGACCGCAAGAAGACCGTCTTCGACGAGGACATCGTCGCGCTGGTCGATGACGAGGTGGTCCGCGCCCAGGACCGCATGAAGCTGCTGGCCTTGACCGTCGCCACCGGCATGGGCACTCGCCCGACCGCGTCGCTGGCGGTCGAGATCGACGGCGAGAAGGTCGAGGCGGTGGCCGGCGGCGACGGCGCCGTGGACGCCACCTTCAACGCGCTGCAGCAGGTGGTGCCGCACAGCGCGGTGCTGAAGCTCTACGCGGTGCAGTCGGTCACCGGCGGCACCGATGCCCAGGCCCGCGTCACCGTGCGGCTGGAGGAGAATGGCAAGCTGGTGGACGGGCAGGGCGCCGACACCGACACCATCATCGCCTCGGCGCGCGCCTATGTGCATGCGCTGAACAAGCTGCTGGCCAAGCGCGCCCGCACCGCGCCCCCGGAAATCATGCGCGCCTGATTTTTTCCGGTTGGGGCCGCCCTCGATGGGGCGGCCCCGGCCGGAACGCTGCGTCAGGCCGCCTGGCGCAGCCAGTCCATGCTGGTGCCGAACAGGTAGCGCATCAGCCCGACCGCCAGCCGCGCCGTGCGGTGCTGCTGGTCCAGCGCCGGATTGACCTCGACGATGTCGAGGCCGACCAGCCGCCCGCTGCCCCCCAGCATCGACAGCGCCTCGGCCGCCTCGGCGGGCTCCAGCCCGCCGGCCACCGGCGTGCCCGTCCCCGGCGCATGGGCCGGGTCGACCACGTCGATGTCGAAGCTGACATGCAGCAGCCCGTCCTCGGCCGCCAGGCGGTCCAGGAAGCCGGCCAGCGCCGCCATCCCGTCGCGCCGCAGCGCCGCCACCGACACCGCCTGCACGCCGCGCGCCGCCATCAGCGCCGCCTCGCCGGCATCCAGGTCGCGCGCGCCCAGCACCATGACGCGGGTCGGGTCGACCACCGCCGGCGCATCCTCGCCCCAGACGGCGCCGAGGCCCGTCTCGCCGCAAAGGGCGGCCAGGCTCATCCCGTGCACATTGCCGGTGCCGCTGGTCGCCGGCGTGTTGAAGTCGCCATGCGCGTCCATCCACAGCACGAAGAGCGGCCGGCCCAGCAGCGCGGCATGGTCGGCGCTGGCCGCGACCGAGCCCATCGGCAGGCTGTGGTCGCCGCCCAGCAGCACCGGCAGCCCGCCCTCGGCCAGGATCGCCGCCGCCTGGGCGCGCACCGCCTGCACCCAGCCGGCGATCCGCGGCAGCGCATGCGCGGCATGCCCGGCATCGGCGCCGGCCACCGCCAGGCTCTCGGCCGGCATGACGTCGCCGCGGTCGGCGGCGCCCGCGCCCAGCGCGCCCAGGATGCCGGCGCCGCGCAGCGCCAGCGGCCCGCCGGCGGCACCCCGGCGGCTGGCGCCGAGATCCATCGTCGCGCCATAGGTCATCGGCAGCGAAGCCTGAGAGCCAGGGGTCCGAACAATCTGCAGCATTTCGTCCTCCATCCAGCCCGATCCCGGGGGAGCGGGAATATGATGGACGGGGTGTTCAATTGGCAGACGGTATTTTGCGCAATGCGGGCGGTCGACCGCGCAAAGCGCAGTGTCACAATGTGCGAATCGTCAACCCTTGCGGCGGGCCAGCAGCAGGTTGCTCTCGCTGTTCGCCACGCCCTCGATCTGGCGGATCTCGCGCAGCGCGGCGTCGAAGGCCTCGAGGCTGGCCACCTCCAGCTCCAGCACCAGGTCCCAGCGGCCGTTGGTGGCATGGATCGCCGTCACCGAGGGCAGGCCCTGCAGCCGCCGGGTGATGCGGTCGGTGGCATTGCCGTCGATCTCCACCATGGTGATGGCGCGGATCGGCGCGATCTCCGCCTCCGGCCGCAGCACCACGGTGAAGCCCTGGATCACCCCGCGCTCCAGCAGCTTGTCGATGCGCGCCTTCACCGTCGCGCGCGACAGGTCCAGCGCCGCGGCCAGGCTGGTCAGCGGTTGCCGGGCATCGGCCCGCAGCAGGGAGAGCAGGGCGCGGTCGGTCTCGTCGAGGACGGTCATGCCGCGCCAGGATAGCGGCCGCCCCCAGCTTGGCGGAAGCCCGGCCCCGCCATAGGCTCCGCCCCGACCGAGGGAGACCGAAGAAAAATGACCCTGCTGCTCGAGGCGATCGATGCCCGCGGCGTCGCCACCCTGACGCTGAACCGCCCGGATCGGCACAACGCCTTCGACGACGCGCTGATCGCCGAGCTCAACGCGACCCTGGCCCGCCTGGCCGTGGACCCCAAGGTGCGCGTCGTGGTGCTGGCCAGCACCGGCGGCAGCTTCTCCGCCGGCGCCGATCTCGGCTGGATGAAGCGCATGGCGACGCAAAGCCAGGCCGCGAACGAGGCCGATGCCGCGCAGATGGCGAAGCTGATGCACGCGCTCGACCGCCTGCCCAAGCCGACTGTCGCGCTGGTCCAGGGCAATGCCTATGGCGGCGGCGTCGGGCTGGTGGCCTGCTGCGACATCGCCATCGGCACCCCGGCCGCGCGCTTCTGCCTGAGCGAGGTGAAGCTCGGCCTGACGCCGGCCACCATCAGCCCCTACGTCATCGCCGCCATCGGCCCCCGCCAGGCCCGCCGGCTGTTCCTGACCGCCGAGGTCTTCTCCGCCGAGACCGCCCAGAACATCGGCCTTCTGCACCAGGTGGTCCCCGAGCCCGAGCTGGCCGCGACCGGCGAGGCCGTCGTCGCCAGCCTGCTGCGCAACGCCCCCGGCGCCATCGCGGCCGCCAAGGACCTGGTCTTCCTCGCCGAAGGCCGACCCGTCGACGCGGCGCTCTCCGCGGAGACCAGCCGGCGCATCGCCGAGCGCCGCGCCTCGGAAGAGGGTAGGGAAGGGATTGGAGCCTTCCTGGAGAAGAGGAAGGCAAGCTGGGTTATTTGAAAGGTCGGGGGAATGAATTCCCCCGAACCCCCATCTTTTTTCTGTTCATTGGCCTTGACGTGACCTGCGCTTCGACACGGGCGACACCAGGGCATCGAGGCGGGACGCCGTCATGATAACGGCGCGACTTCGCAGGTCGTGCTGAGGATTGGCCGTTTTGGGTACTGTCTTCACGTGGACACGGCAGTCTGAAAGAAAAAAGAAGGGGTCCAGGGGAATTCATTCCCCTGGTCTTCAGTAAATTACTTTGCTTATCGCACTGCGATATTCTGCCTGCCCAAACCAAATCCTTGTCACGCCCCCGTGACGCAGGCATAGACGCGCCTGGGAGAAAAAAGCCGGTCCCTGCTATCAGAAGGAGCATTCCCATGCTGCGACGCAGCCTTTTGCAGGGCATCGGTGCCGCTGCCCTGGCGCCGGCGGTGGTTCGGGCCCAGTCGGCCACCACGCTGCGCTTCATTCCCCAGCTGGACCTGGCCTATCTCGACCCGGTCTTTTCCACCGCCTATGTCAGCCGCAACCACGGCTACCTGGTCTTCGACACGCTTTATGGCGTCGATGGCGGGTTCAACGCCCATCCGCAGATGGTCGCTGGCCATGTCATCGAGAATGACGGCCTGTTGTGGAAGCTGACGCTGCGCGACGGGCTGACCTTCCATGACGGCGAGCGCGTCCTGGCGCGCGATTGCGTCGCCTCGATCCGCCGCTTCGCCAAGCGCGACAGCTTCGGCGAGGCGCTGATGGCGGCGACCGAGGAGCTCTCGGCCCCCGACGACCGCACCATCCAGTTCCGCCTGAAGAAGCCTTTCCCGTTGCTGCCGCTGGCGCTGGGCAAGCCGGGCTCGCCGATGCCGGCCATGATGCCGCAGCGCCTGGCCGAGACCGACCCCTTCAAGCAGGTCACCGAGATGGTGGGCTCCGGCCCCTTCCGCTACCTGGCCGACGAGCGGGTGCCAGGCGCGCGCAATTCCTACGCCAAGTTCGACCGTTACCAGCCGCGCGCCGACGGCCCGCTGGGCTGGACCGCGGGGCCGAAGGTCGCCCATTACGACCGCCTGGTCTGGACCACCCAGCCCGATGCCGGCACCGCGGCGAATGCGCTGCTGACCGGCGAGCAGGACTGGATGGAATACGCCTATCATGACGTGCTGCCGCTGCTGAAGCGCAACCGGCAGATCCGCGTCACGGTCGAGGACCCGACCGGCTTCGTCACGATGCTGCGCGTCAACCACCTGCAGCCGCCCTTCGACAATCCGGCCATCCGCCGCGCGCTGTTCGGCGCCGTCGACCAGCGCAGCTTCATGGAGGCGGTCGTCGGCAACGACACCTCGATGTACCGCACGCCGCTGGGCTTCTTCGCCCCCGGCACGCCCATGGCGACGACCGAGGGGCTGGGCCCGCTGCAGGGCCCGCGCGACTACGACAAGGTCAAGAAGGAAATCCTCGCCGCCGGCTACAAGGGCGAAAAGGTGGTGCTGCTGGTGCCGGCCGATTCGGTCGGGCTGAAGGCCCAGGGCGATGTCGCGGCCGACATGATGACGCGGGCCGGGCTGAACGTGGACTACCTGGCGACCGACTGGGGCACGCTGCTGGCCCGCCGCAACCGCCGCGACGCGCCGGAGGCCGGCGGCTGGAGCGCCTTCGTCAGTTCCTGGACCGGGGCGGACTGGCTGAACCCGGCGGTTCACCTGTCGCTGCGCGGCAACGGCACCTCCTATCCCGGTTGGTCGGTCAGCCCGCGCACCGAGGCGCTGCGCCAGCAGTGGTTCGAGGCCCCCGACCTGGCGGCGCAGCAGGCGATCTGCCGCGACATCCAGAAGCTGAGCATGGAGGAGGTGCCCTACTACCCGCTGGGCAACTACATCCAGCCGACGGCCTATCGCGCCAGCGTGACCGGCGTGCTGCCGGGCTTCTCCACCTTCTGGAACGTGAAGCCGGCCTGACCACGAAAAAAGCCGGGACTCGCGTCCCGGCTTTCTTTTGCGCCCGGCAGGACGATGTCCTGCCGGCCGCGTTGTCTCCCCGTAGAGCCGGGCCTGGCGCTCAGCGCCAGGCGGGGCGGCCCAGGTTCACGGAATTCGGGCTGGTGACGGCGCCGCCGAGCGCGCCGGCCGCGCCACCGATCAGCGCGCCCGCGCCGGCATTGCCGGAGAAGGAGCCCACGGCCGCGCCGGCGCCCGCGCCGAGCAGGCCGCCGGAGGCCGCACGGTCGCCGGTGGAGTAGCCGCAGGCGCCCAGGCCGATGCTCGCCAGGGCCAGAAGGGCAAGAGAGGTCTTGCGCATGGGTGATGTCCTCGGGTTCGAAAGCTTCGTGGACCTGCAACGCGGCCGCGGCGTGAAGGTTGCGTCGCCGCCCGCACCCTGTGCCTGATTGGCGCTTGAGCGGGAGGGCCGGGGAAGGTAATCCACGGCGCCTTCGCTTCGCCCTGGCCATGGGCGCGCGGTGGTGCCTCTGTGGCCAGGTTCCGTTCCGCGGGGCCGGGCGCCCCAGGGCGGCGTGCCTCTACGGTCGATTGCCGCTATGGCTGACTGTCTCGCTGATCGATTGCGTCATTGGCTGATGACCTCTGGAAGGTTCGCTGCATGTTCTCTCGCCTGTTCGGCTTCCTCTCCGCCGACATGGCCATCGACCTCGGCACGGCCAACACGCTGGTCTATGTCAAGGGTCGTGGCATCGTGCTGAACGAGCCTTCGGTCGTCGCCATCGCGGATATCCGCGGCCGCAAGCAGGTGCTGGCGGTGGGCGAGGAGGCCAAGCTGATGCTGGGCCGCACGCCCGGGAACATCGCCGCCATCCGTCCGCTGCGCGACGGCGTCATCGCCGATTTCGAGGTGGCGGAGGAAATGATCAAGCATTTCATCCGCAAGGTGCACAACCGGCGCAGCTTCGCCTCGCCGATGATCATCGTCTGCGTGCCCTCGGGCTCGACGGCGGTGGAGCGGCGCGCCATCCAGGAATCGGCCGAATCGGCCGGCGCCCGCAAGGTGCTGCTGATCGAGGAGCCGATGGCGGCCGCCATCGGCGCCGGCCTGCCGGTGACCGAGCCCTCGGGCAGCATGATCGTCGATATCGGCGGCGGCACCACGGAAGTGGCGGTCATCTCGCTCGGCGGCATCGTCTATGCGCGCTCGGTGCGCGTCGGCGGCGACAAGTTGGACGAGGCGATCATCAGCTACATCCGCCGGCAGTTTAACCTGCTGATCGGCGAGAGCACGGCCGAGCGCATCAAGATGGAGATCGGCGCCGCCGCCATGCCGGACTACGGCGAGGAAGGCCCGCTGACCGAGGTCAAGGGCCGCGACCTGATGAACGGCGTGCCGCGCGAGGTCGTCGTCAGCCAGCGCCAGATCGCCGAGTCGCTGGCCGAGCCGGTGATCCAGATCGTCGAGGCGGTGAAGGTGGCGCTGGAAAACACCCCGCCGGAGCTCGCCGCCGACATCGTCGACAAGGGCATCGTGCTGACCGGCGGCGGCGCCCTGCTGCAGCGCCTCGACCAGGTGCTGCGCGAAGCGACAGGCCTGCCTGTTTCCGTGGCAGAGGACGCGCTCGCCTGCGTGGCGCTCGGCACCGGGCGCGCCCTGGACGAGATGAAGCGGCTTCGCCACGTCCTCTCGTCGATGTATTAAGGGCCCTCGCCCGGACCAGTCCGGGCGGATGGAGGCTGCGTGATCCGTCTCAGCATCCCCTTGCGGCAGGCGCTGTCGCGTCTGACCATGCCCGTGCTCATCGCCGCGGCCTTCGGCACCATGCTGCTGGGCAAGGCCGACACGGTGCTGGTCGAGCGCGGCCGCATGGTGCTGGCCGATACCCTGGCGCCGATCTACGCCGTGGTCTCCGAGCCGATGGGCGCGCTGCGCGACGCCGTGCAGGACCTGCGCTACCTCGCCGCGATGCGGGCCGAGAACGAGCGGCTGCGCGACGAGAACGAGCGGCTGCACCGCTGGCAGGCCGCGGCCCTGGCGATGGAGGCCGAGAACGGCCTGCTGCGCCGCCAGCTGCACTACATGCCCGAGGCCCAGGCCAGCTTCCACACCGCCCGCGTCGTGGCCGATGCCGGCGGCACCTATGCCCGCGCCGTGCTGCTCTCGGTCAATCCGGGCGTCACCCTGCGCAAGGGCCAGGTGGCGCTGGACGAGCGGGGCCTGGCCGGCCGCGTCACCGAGGTCGGCAACCGCTCCGCCCGCGTGCTGCTGGTCACCGACATGAACAGCCGCATCCCCGTGGTGCTGGAGGGCAGCCGGTCGCGCGCCATGCTGGCCGGCACCAACGGCCAGCGGCCGCGGCTGCAGCACTGGCCGGAGGGCCAGCCGCCGCAGAATGGCGAGCGCGTCGTCACCAGCGCCGAGGCCGGCGTCTTCCCGGCCGGCCTGCCGGTGGGCGTGGTGCGCTGGAGCGAGGGCGGCGCGCCGGAGGTGGAGCTCTATGCCCGGCTCGACCGGCTCGACCTGCTGCGCATCTTCGATTTCGGCCTGACCGGCATCCTGCCGCCCGAGGCGGTGGCCCGGCCGGAGCCGCGGCCGCGCCGCTGAAGCCGCCGCCATGCAGGACCAGCGCGCGATGAAGGGGCGGCCGCAACCGCCGATGGGGCTGCTGCGGCGGCTGGACGCCATCGCGCGGGCCGCCTTCCCGGCGGTGACCACGGCGCTGCTGATGGTGCTGACCTCGACGCCGGTCGGCCTGCCCTCGGCGCTGCCGGCGGTGGCGCTGGGCTGCGTCTTCTTCTGGTCGGTGTTCCGCCCCGCCGCCATGTCGCCGCCCATCTGCTTCGGCATGGGGCTGTTGCAGGATCTGCTGGGCTTCGCGCCGCTCGGCACCGGTATCCTGACGCTGCTGCTGGTGCATGGCCTGGCGCTGCGCTTCCGCCGCTTCCTGGTCCGCCAGTCCTTCCTGGTGGTCTGGCTGATCTTCTCGGGCTTCGCCGCCGGCACCGCGGCGCTGGGCTTCCTGCTCTATGCGCTGCTCAACCTGCGGCTGCCTTCCTTCGCCCCGGCGATGGCGCAATTCGCGCTCAGCGCCGGCTTCTATCCGGCGATCGCCGCGCTGCTGACCCGGCTGCACCGGGCGATGCGGCGGGCCGAGGATCTCGCCTAGCTCTTTTCCGCCGGCAGAAGCCGCTCGTTTCAGATAACAGCTTGTTTTTTAGGTGTTTGCCCCGATCTGGGCGGACAAGACCATTGCGGTGGACCGGGCCGATGGCCAGCAGGGGGCAGGGGTGAGCAAGCGGGACGAGGAGCGGCGCTCGACCATCTTCACGCGGCGCGCCCTGCTGCTGGGCGCGGCACAGCTCGGGATGTTCGGCTTCCTGGGCTTCCGGCTGCAGAAGCTGCAGCTGGAGGAGGGCGAGCGCTACGCGACGCTCGCCGAGGAGAACCGCGTCTCCACCCGGCTGCTGGCGCCGCCGCGCGGCCGGGTGCTGGACCGGGCCGGCCGCGTCATCGCCGCCAACGACCTGAACTGGCGCGTGCTGCTGACCGCCGAGCAGACCCAGGATGTCTCCGCCACGCTGGAGACGCTGGGCCGCGTGCTGCCGCTGTCGGAGGCCGAGCGCGCCCGCATCGAGCGCGACATCCGCCGCCGCCGCCGCTTCGTCCCCATCGTGGTGCGGGAATTCCTCTCCTGGGAGGAGATGGCGAAGATCGAGGTCAACGCCCCCGACCTGCCGGGCATCAGCGTCGATGTCGGCACCACCCGCTTCTACCCCTATGTCGAGCACCTGGCGCATGTGGTCGGCTATGTCGCGCCGCCGGCCGAGCGCGACATCGACGGCGACCCGCTGCTGGCGCTGCCCGGCATCCGCGTCGGCCGCGCCGGCATCGAGCGCCACCACGACAAGCTGCTGCGCGGCCGCGCCGGCACCGTGCAGATGGAGGTCAATGCCGTCGGCCGCGTCATCCGCGAGCTCGACCGGCGCGAGGGCATCCGCGGCCAGGACCTGCAGATCTCGATCGATGCCGAGCTGCAGAAGGTGGTGCGGGAGAAGATCGAGGAAGGCACCAGCGTCGTCATCATGGATGCGCGCAACGGCGAGGTGCTGGTCATGGCCAGCCAGCCGGGCTTCGACCCCAACCTGTTCAGCTCCGGCATTTCCAACGCGCAGTGGCGCGAATGGACCCGCAACCGCGCGACGCCGCTGATCAACAAGACCACCAACGGGCTCTACGCGCCCGGCTCGACCTTCAAGATGATCGTCGGCCTGGCCGCGCTGGAGGCGAAGACCGTCACCCCCGGCGAGCGCGTCTTCTGCCCCGGCCATTACGACCTGGGCGACAGCCGCTTCCATTGCTGGAGCCGCTATGGCCATGGCAGCCAGGACCTGCGCGGCGCGCTGAAGCATTCCTGCGACGTCTATTTCTACGAGATCGCCAAGCGCACCGGCATCGACCGCATCTCCGCCATGGCGCGCCGCTTCGGCATGGGCGTCGACCTGGAGATCGAACTGCCCGGCACCCGCCGCGGCTTCGTCCCCACAAGGCAATGGCGCATCGACCAGGGCAAGCCCTGGAACCTGGGCGACACCGTGGTCCACGGCATCGGCCAGGGTTTTTATCAGCTGACCCCGCTGTCGCTGGCCACCATGACCGCGCGGCTGGCCACCGGGCGTGCGGTGCAGCCACATCTGACCCGCAGCCTGGACGGCAAGGCGCAGCGCGGCATCCGCGCCGAGGACTGGCCGAGCCTCGGCATCCCCGAGCGTGACCTGCGGCTGGTGCGCGAAGGCATGTGGGCCGTGGTCAACGAGGAGGGCGGCACCGGCAAGGTCGCCAAGCTGCCGGGCAATCTGGGCGTGCTGGCGGGCAAGACCGGCTCGGTGCAGGTGCGCCGCGTCAGCCGCGAGCAGCGCGAGCGCGGTTTCCGGGTGGAGAACCAGCCGCGCGAATGGCGCCCGCATGCGCTGTTCGTGGCCTTCGCGCCCTATGACAACCCGCAATACGCCATCTCGGTGGTGGTCGAGCACGGCACCAGCGGCTCCGGCGCCGCGGCGCCGCTGGCGCGCGACATCATGGTTGAGGTGATGAACCGGCTGCGGCCGCAGCCGGTGCCGCCGGCCGCCCCGGCGCCGGCCTCGCCCCAGGCGGGCGTGCCTTCGGGGGTGCCGCCCGGGGCGCCCCCGGCGGCGGCGCCAGGGCCCGCCCGCGCCGCCGAGGCGCCACGCAGCCCGCAGCAGCTGGCCGAGGGCGCCGGCGCCCCGCCACGCCCGCCCAGC
>NZ_CACSJM010000026.1 GCF_902706185.1 Roseomonas sp. 18066
ACCCCGGCCGCCCCGCCGCCGCTGACCGCGCGGCTGCTGCAGGGCGGCGCGCCCTGGCGGCTGCGCGCCCGGGTGATCGAGACGGCGCCGGAGAAGGTGCTGCATCTGGGCTTCCGCGGCCCCGGCGCGCCGGAGACCGAGATCATCCTGCCGCGGCCGATGGGCACCGCCGGGCGGCTGCGCGTCGTCGCCATGGGCGGGCGCCAGGTGGTCGCCGCCTCGATGGAGGGCAATACCGGCACCGGCATCACCCAGCGCCTGGTGGTCTTCATCGGCTGCGACGCCGAGGAGCGGCTGCGCATCATCGGCATCGAGAGCCGCTCGGCGCAGGAGACGATGCAATGCACCTCGGAGACCGCGCTGGAGAACCGGCTGCAGGCGGACGGGCAGGGCGGCATCCGCGTCCATGTCAGCTTCGCCCGGACCCGCGGCGATTGCGGCCAGCAATGGGACGGCAAGCCTTACCGGGAAGCCTGGACCGACCGGCTGACCTGGGACGGGCGCGGCCCGATCGGCGGGCTGGCGGTCACCCGCGGCGCCGGCCCGGTGCGCCGCGCCGTGGTCGAGGCGCGCCGCCGCGTGGCCGAGCTGCTGGGCCCGCAGCCGGTGACCGACCTGCGCGGCATCGACCTGGCGCCGACCGGGCTGTTCAACCTGGTGCTGATCCCCTCCGCCTGATGCGCGCGCCGGCTTTCTTCCTGCTGGTCGCGACGGCGGCGACGCCCGCCCTGGCGACGCTGACCCTGGCGACGCTGACCCTGGCGACGCCCGCCCTGGCGACGCCCGCCCTGGCGACGCCGGCGCCCTATGCGCAGAGCTGCTATTTCGACCGCGGCTCGCTGACGCTGAACGCGCGCTGCCGCATGCTGCTGGCCGGCGCCGTGCGGGTCTGGGAGGAGGAGCGCGACTGGCAGGCCGGCCCGCCGCCGGTCCGCGCCGACCCGGCCCCCGGCGACCGCCCCTGGTCCGGCCGGCCGCCGCGCATCCGCCTGACCGGCCATGCCCAGGAGCAGCGCGGCCGCGACACCGACGAGCAGATCGCCTGGCGCCGGGCCGAGGCGGTGTCGCGCGCCTTGGTCGCGCTCGGCGTGCCGGCGGCGCTGATCGCGCTGGAAGGCCGCGGCGCCCGCGAGGCCAGCGGGCAGGAGAACGGGCCGCAGCCGGTCAACCGCCGCGTCGACCTGATGATCGGCTGGGAGACCGCCGCGGCGCCGCCCGCCGGCAGCTAGCCCGCCTCCGCCAGCCGATGCGCCGTCAGCGGCAGGCTGCGCAGCCGCTTGCCCGTCGCGTGGAACAGGGCGTTGGCGATGGCGGGCGCCACGCCGACGATGCCGAGCTCGCCCACCGCCTTGCCGCCCAGCGCCGAGGCATGGGGGTCCGGCTCGCCCACATCGATCACCTCGATCTCCGGGATGTCGGCGTTCGTCGGCAGCAGGTAGTCGCCCAGGTTGTCGTTCATCAGCCGGGCGTGGCGATGGTCGACCAGGCCTTCCTCCAGCAGCGCCTGGCCGATGCCCATGATGATGCCGCCCTTCCACTGGCTGGCCGCCAGCTTCGGGTTGTAGAGCCGGCCTGAGTCGAAGGCCGAGACGACGCGGCGCAGGCGGATGGTCTGCAGCGCCTCGTCCACCGCCACCTCGACGAAATGCGCGCACCAGGAATGCATCGAATAGTCGCCATCGGTCGGCGCCCGCATGGTCGAGACGGTGGTGAAGTTGCGGTAGTGGTCCTCGGGCTTCAGCCGGTTCTCTGCCAGCGTGTCGCGGAGCGCCTCGACCCGGGCGCGGCCGGTGGCCTGCAGCACGCTGGGGATGTCACAGGCGGCGCCGTCGGGGGCGACGAGCAGGCCGCCCTCCAGCCGCAGCGTGTTGGCGCCGCTGCCGCGCAAGGGCGAGCGGGGGTCGGACAGCGCCAGCTCGATCAGCGCCTCGCGCGCCGCCAGCGCCGCCTTGTGCACCGCGCCCGTCATCAGCCCGGCCATCTGCGAGCCGCCGGTGACCGGCGCCCGTGGCAGGCGGGAATCGCCGAGGAGCACCCGCACCCGCCCGATCGGCAGGCCCAGCGCCTCGGCGGCGGTCTGCGCCAGGATGGTATGCGCGCCGGTGCCCATGTCGGCGGTGCTGCTGGCGACCTCGACGCTGCCATCGGCCAGGATGCCGACCAGCGCCTCGCCGGCGGTGCGCCGCACCGGGTAGGTGCCGGCCGCCATGCCCCAGCCGATCAGCTGGTGGCCGTCGCGCATCGAGCGCGGCGTGGGATCGCGTCGGTCCCAGCCGAAGGCGACGGCGCCGGCGGCGAGCGCCTCGCGCAGCTTGCGGGTCGACCAGGGTTTTCCACTCGAGTGGTCATGCTCGGCATAGTTCAGCAGCCGCAGCGCCAGCGGGTCCTGGCCCACCTCATGCGCCAGCTCGTCGATGGCGGATTCCAGGCCGAAGGCGCTGGGGTTCTCGCCCGGCGCCCGCTTGGCGCCGGGCTGCACCGTGTGCACGGGGACGACGTTCTGCCGGCTGTCGAAATGCGGCAGGGCGTACATCAGGCCGGTGACGGAGCCGAGCGGCTCGACCGAGACGGCATCCATCGACGTCTCGTTCCAGCCGCGCTGGCGGATGGCCAGCAGCCGGCCGCCGGCGGTGGCCCCGAGCTCCAGCACCTGCCGCGTCGCCGGCCTGCCGCCAAGCCCCGTGAAGGTCTGGCTGCGGGTCAGCGCCAGCTTCACCGGCCTGCCCAGCTGGCGTGCTGCCAGGGCCGCGATGGCGCCATGCGGCAGGGCCAGCGCCTTGGAGCCGAAGCCGCCGCCGATATAGGGCGAGATGATGCGCACCTGGTCGAAGCGCAGCCCGAACCACTCGGCATAGGTGCGCGCCATGCCGTCCAGCCACTGGCTGGGCTCCCACAGCGTGAGCTCGTCGCCCTCCCACTGCGCGATCAGCCCATGCGGCTCGATCGGCATGTTGAACTCGCGCGGCGTGCGGTATTCCAGGGTCAGCCGCACCGGGGCTTTCTCCAGGGCCGCCGCCGCATCGCCCCAGGACTTGCTGAGCATGTCGATCGGCGTGCCGTCGCCGGCACAGGGGTCGTCGAGGCCGGTGATGGCGGGCGCCTTCTCGTAATGCATCACCAGCAGGCGGGCGGCCTCGGCGGCCTGCTCCAGCGTCTCGGCCACCACGGCGGCGACCTGCTGGCCGTGATGGCGGATGGCGGCGTCCAGCGGCCGGTAATGCGGCCGTGCCGGCGCCGCGCCGGTCCAGCTCGAGGCGGCGGCCAGCGGCGCCGTGTTCTGCGGCGTCAGCACCGCCAGCACGCCGGGGGCAGCCTCGGCGGCGGCGGTGTCGATGCGCAGCAGCCTTCCGGCGGCGATGCTGGCGCGGGCCAGCACGGCATGGGCCAGCCCCTCCACCGGCTGGTCGAGGGCGAAGCGGGCGCTGCCCTCCAGCTTGGCGACGCCGTCCAGCCGGGACAGCGCCGCGCCCAGCACCGGCAATCCGTCGCCGGCGCCGCCGCGCTTCACCGGGGCGTCGAGCGGGCTCATGCGGCGTCTCCGATCATCTCTGTCAGTGTCCGTTCGATCAGGGCGGGGACCAGGGCCAGCTTGTGGCGGTTGTCGTGCTGCGGCTCGGCCTCGCGCATGGCCAGCGCGGCGGCGGCGGCGATGGCGGCGGGGGTGGGGCGCTGGCCGCGCAGCGCCGCCTCCACCGCCCGGGCGCGCCAGGGGATGGTGGCGACGCCGCCCAGCGCGATGCGGATATCCGCGACCCGGCCGTCATCGGTGAGGGAAAGGCCGGCGGCGATGCTGGCCGCGGCGAATTCATAGGAAGCGCGGTCGCGCAGCTTGACGTAGCGCGCCCGCTGCGCCGCCGGGGCCAGCGGAATGCGCAGCCCGGTGACGATGTCGCCCGAGGCCAGCGCGAACTCTTTTTCAGGGGTCGCGCCGGGCGCCAGGAAGAAATCATGGATCGACAGCGCGCGCGGGCCGTCCGGCGACCAGGTCTCGACCACCGCGTCGAGGGCGACCAGCGCCACCGCCAGGTCGCCCGGATGGGTCGCGATGCAATGGGCCGAGGTGCCGAGCAGCGCATGCCCCCGCGTCACCCCGCCGATCGCAGCGCATCCGCTGCCCGGGTTGCGCCGGTTGCAGGAACCGAAAGAAGCATCCCGGAAATAGGCGCAGCGGGTGCGCTGCAGCAGGTTGCCGCCGATGGTCGCCATGTTGCGGATCTGCGGCGAGGCCGAGGCCAGCAGCGACTGCCCCACCGCCGGCAGCGCCGCGCGCATCGCCGGATGCGCCGCCAGCCGGCTCATCTTGATCAGCGCGCCGATCCGGGCCTCGGTCCCGGTGACCTCGATGCGGTCGAGGCCGGGCAGGCGGGTCAGGTCGATCACCGCCTGCGGCTGGGCGATGCCGAGCCGGGCCAGGTCGAGCAGCCCGGTGCCGCCGCCCAGCAGGGTGCCGCCGGAGGCCAGGCCAGCGCCCGCGGCCTCCAGGCTGGCGGGCCGCATATAGGAAAAGTCCATCATGGCAGCGCTTCCTGCTCCAGGGCCTGGGCCGCGCGCTGCACGGCGGCGACGATATGCGGATAGGCGCCGCAGCGGCACAGATTGCCGGCCATGAACTCGCGGATCTCCTCCGGCGAGCCGGCATGGCCCTCGCGGATGCAGGCCACCGCCGACATGATCTGGCCGGGGGTGCAGTAGCCGCACTGGAAGGCGTCCTCGGCGAGAAACGCCTTCTGCACGGCATGCAGCGTGCCGTCCGGGCCGGCCAGGCCCTCGATGGTGGCGATGCGCGCACCTTCGACCTGGTGCGCCAGGGTCAGGCAGGCCAGCACGCGCTCGCCATCGACATGGACGGTGCAGGCGCCGCACTGGCCGTGGTCGCAGCCTTTCTTGGTGCCGGTCAGGTCCAGATTTTCGCGCAATGCATCCAGCAGCGTCGTGCGGGGTTCCACCAGCAGGGCGCGCGGCTCGCCATTGATGATCAGGGTGAGGGGCCGGGGGGGGCTCATCGGGCCACGCCCCGGGCAGGGTTATGGCGGGTTTGCAGGAGGACAGGCATGACAGACCCTCCGATCGGACAGATAATGCAATTAATGGGGCAAGGGACGTAAACGGAGGATGCCTCCGCTTGCGTGAGGAGCTAAGGCTTGGACCGTCGCCCGTCAAGGGCGGGCGGGAATGGAGTGTCGGTTTTGAAGGGTTCTGGCGCGGGCGTGATGGGGGGGGCGGCGGCCCCGGTGCTGCGGGCGGATGCGCGGCGCAACCGCGACAAGCTGCTGGCCGAGGCGGCGCAGCTCTTCGCCGAGCGTGGGGTGAATGCCGCGCTGGAGGAGATCGCCCGCCGCGCCGGGGTCGGCATCGGCACGCTGTACCGGCATTTCCCGACCCGCGACGCGCTGATCGCCACCGTCTATCAGCGCGAGAGCGAGGCGCTCTATGCCGCCGCCGAGGAGCTGGCGGCGCGGCTGCCGGCCGACGAGGCGCTGGCGCGCTGGATGCACCGCAGCCTGGACATGATGGCGACCAAGCGGGGCCTGGGCGAAAGCCTGAAGGCGTTGCTGCGCGAGCGGCCCGAGCTGCTGGCCGCCAGCAAGAGCGGCTTTCCCGCCATGGTCGAGCGGCTGCTGGGCGCGGCCAAGGCCAGTGGCCGGATCCGCGGCGATATCGAGCTGGCCGATGTGCTGCACGCGCTGAACGGCATCTATGCCGCGCCGGAAAGCGTCGAGTGGCGGGCACGCTCGGGGCGGGTGCTGGACCTGCTGGTCGCCGGCATGCGCCAGGGCGCCACCGTCGGGTAGAAATCTTTCAGGAACAGTCCGTCAGCGGCCGATCCTGTCAGGGGATGCCATTGGCGGCATGGGCGCGGTGGCCGGGGCGCCGTGCCAGCCGGGCCTCCCAGGCGGCCAGCGCCGGCAGCGCCGGATGCGGCATCGGCGTCATCCGCCAGCGGTTGGCCGAAAGCCCCAGCACGATATCGGCCAGGGTGAAGCTGGCCCCGGCGACATAGGCGCCGGTCGTCGCCAGCTGCTGGTCGAGCAGCGCCATCTGCCGGTTCCAGGCGGCGATGCCGGCTTCCAGCGCCCGTGGCTCGGCGAAGGCCGGGTCGCCACGGACCAGCGCCAGGAAAGGCAGGCGCCAGGCGCTGTTGAGCTCGGTCGCCTGCCAGTCCATCCATTGCTCGACCCGGGCGCGGGCCAGCGGACCCTCCGGCAGCAGCGCCGAGCCCGCCGCCAGGTATCGGCAGATGGTGTTGGATTCGCGCAGAAAGCTGCCGTCCGCCAGCTGGATCACCGGCACCAGCCCGTGCGGGCTGATCGCCTGGAAGGCGGGCGTGTCGAGCGGGCGGAAGCCGCTGCCCCAATCCTCGCGGTCGCAGGCGATGCCGAGCTCGGCGCAGGTCCAGAGCACCTTGCGGACATTGATGGAGGAAGCCTTGCCGAGCAGGCGGAGGGGCGCGGTCATGCCGGCGACCCTGCCCGAGGTGGCCGCCGCGCTCAAGTCAGCGCGGCGGCATCGCCCGGGTCCGCGCAGCGCCGTGTGGGCGGTCTCGCGCAGGCGGTAGAGGACCAGGGTCGAGGCGATGGCCGCGATGATCGGGTAGCAGGTCGGCGACAGCGGCGAGCCGGCCGCGCCGATCAGCCAGGTGGCGATATGGGGCGCGAAGCCGCCGAAGATGGCGACGGCCAGGCTGTAGCCCACCGACATCCAGGTCGCGCGCGACTTCGTCGGAAAGATTTCTGACATGGCCGCCGGGCCTTGGCCCCGAGAAGGCGGCGATCTTCAGGGCGAAGATCGCCTGGACCAGCACGACCATGCCGAAGCCGGCGTCACCGACCAGCAGACACAAGAACTGCCAGGTGAGGAAATAAAGCTGACGCAGCGGCCTGCGGCCGATGCGGCCCGACAGGGCGCGGCTGCGCAGCGCCGCAGGGCGAGGGGGCTTTCCGTTGAAACCCGCCGCGGCGCCGTATATACAAGACGTATATCCCACGCTGATGGAGGCCGCGCATGACCCGCACCGCGCTGTTCCTGAACAACCGCAGCCAGGCGCTGCGGCTGCCCAAGGACGTGGCCTTCCCCGACAGCGTGCGCGAGGTCGCCATCCTGCGCGACGGCGCCCGCCGGGTGGTGGTGCCGGCCAATGCGCTGTGGGACGATTTCTTCGAGGCGCCCGGCGCCGACCTCGGCCCGCGCGACCAGCCACCGCCGCAGGTGCGCGACGCCTTCTGATGCTGCGCTACATGCTGGACACCACTCTCTGCATCCGGGTGCTGCGCGACCGGCCGCCGGGGCTGCGCCCGCGCTTCAATGCCGAGGCCGAGGCGCTCTGCATCAGCGCCATCACCCTGAAGGAGCTCTTCCATGGCGCGGCGCGCTCGGCCCGCGCGTCGGAGAACCGCCGTCAGGTCGAGCGCTTCGCCGAACGGCTGGTGGTGCTGCCCTTCGACGACGCCGCCGCCGCCCATGCCGGCGAGATCCGCGCCGTGCTGGAGCGGCAGGGCAGCGTCATCGGCCCCTACGATCTGCTGATCGCCGGCCATGCCCGCAGCCGCGGGCTGGTGGTGATCACCGGCGACCTCGGCGCGTTCCGCCGGGTCGAGGGGCTGCGGTCCGAGGACTGGCTCGCCGCCCCCTGACCGGCGTCAGGCGGCGCGGACCTGGGCGGTGAAGCTGTTGACCTCGCCGGTCAGCTGCTCCGATTGCCGCGACAGGTCGGCGGCCGCGCTCAGCACCTGGGACGCCGCGGCGCCGGTGTCGTTGGCGCCGCGGCTGACGGCGCCGATATTCTGCGTCACCGCATCGGTCGCCTGGGCGGTCTGCTGCACGGTGCGGGCGATCTCGCCGGTGGCGGCGCTCTGCTCCTCGACCGCGGCGGCGATGGCGACCGTGATCTGGCTGACCTCGTCGATGGTCAGGGTGATGCCCTGGATCGCCGCCACCGCCTGATGCGTCGCCGTCTGGATCTGCGCGATCTGGGCGCTGATCTGCTCGGTCGCCTTGCCGGTCTGGCCGGCCAGGTTCTTCACCTCGGAGGCCACCACCGCGAAGCCCTTGCCGGCCTCGCCCGCGCGCGCCGCCTCGATCGTCGCGTTGAGGGCCAGAAGATTGGTCTGGCCGGCGATCGAGGTGATCAGCCCGACCACCTCGCCGATCCGGCTGGCGCCCTCGGCCAGGGCCCGCACCGTGGTGTCGGTCTGCCGCGCATTGTCGACCGCGCGCGCCGCCACCTCGGAAGCCTGGGCCACCTGGCGGCTGATCTCGCTGATCGAGGCGGTCAGCTCCTCGGCCGCCGAGGCCACCGTCTGCACGCCGCCGCTGGCCAGCACCGCGGCGTTGCTGACCTCCACCGCCTGGCCGTCGGTGCGGGCGGCGATGTCGGACATCGAGCGCGCCGTCGCCTCCAGCTCGGTCGAGGCGGAGGACAGCACGCCCACCATCTCGCCCACCCGGGTCTCGAAGCGGCCGACCAGCCCAGCGACCGCGGCGGCGCGGCGCTCCTTGCCGGCCCGCTCGGCGGCCTGCTCGGCGGCCAGGCGGTCGGCGGTCGCCATGGTCTCGCGGAACACCTGCACGGCGGCGGCCATGGCGCCGATCTCGTCGGCGCGGCCGGCGCCGGGGATGGCGACGCCCATGTCGCGCTCCGCCAGGCGGCGCATCGCGGCGGCCATGGCGCGGATCGGCGCGCTGACCCGGCGGCCGGTGAAGAGGAAGCCGCCGACGCCCATCACCAGGCTGAGCACGAACAGCGCCGCCATGCCGAGCGACCAGCGCGCCGCCGCCTCGGCCTGCAGCGCGGCATGGGCGACGACCGCCGCCATGGCCTCGTTGGCGAAGGCGACGACGGTGCCGAGGCCCACCGTCTGGCTGTCGCGGAATTCGGCGAAGGCGATCGCCGGCAGGGCGCCGCCGGCCATGGCGGCCAGGGCCCGGGCGCGGTCCTCGGCCAGGGCGCCGGCAATCACCGGCTGGGTCGCGGCCAGCGCCGGGCGCAGGCTGGCGGGCATGCCGGGGATGCCGGCCGTGTCCAGCACCGCAGCCCAGGCCTGGGCGACGCGGCCCTGGGCGCCGGTGACGGCGGCGAGCACCGCGGCCTCGGCCGGCTTGCCGGCGGCCAGCGCGTTCTGCACCGGCAGCACGACATTGCCGCCGAGCGTGGCGCGCACCGTCCAGGCGGCCTGCTTGGCCACCAGCAGCTGGCCGACCAGCGGATCAGACAGCTTCAGCCCGGCCTCGATCCGGTCGCTCAGCGCGGCGACGGCATCGAGATAGGCCTGGGTGGTGGCGGGCCAGCTGGCCGCGAGGCCGGCCGCGCGCTGGCCGGCAGCCTGGCGCATCGCCGCCTCGACGCCGGGGCGCAGCTGGACCACCGCCTGGCGGGCGGCGGTGACGCGGGCCAGCGGCTCGGCGAGGCCGGTGGTGTCGAGCCGTGCCAAAGCGGCCGCGCCGGCGGCGAAGGCGGCCTCGCCGAGGTCACGCTGGCGGGCCAGCAGGGTCATCTCGACCTCGCTGGCCGGGTTGGCGGCGAGCAGGGCGGACAGGCCGGTGCCGCGCTCGATGCGCAGCGCCTGCAGGTTGCGGAACAGCTGGTCGGTGACGGCGACCGAGCTCTGGGTGCGGTCGGCGGCCTGGCGGGCCTGCCAGGCGGCGCTGGCCTCGTAGCCGGTGAGCACGATGGCCAGCAGGCCAAGCGCCAGGATGAGGCCGCCGAGCGCGGCCCGGATGGAAAGATGGCGCATGGGCGGTGTCCGTCCTGCTGCGAGAGAAAAGCCGTGTGCCGGCCACCTGCCCAGCCAATTCTTGCCAAGTTGCGAATGGACGAGAGGGAAATCTCGGTCGACTCGATAGGATCGAGCGCTGGTCAGCAAGATGCGCCCTGCCTTTGCGATTTATGCGTCAGCTACAGGAATTCATGCAGAGGTGTGCTTGTCATCGGCAGGGCACGCCAAGGTTGTGCCCGCCGATAAAAAGCGGCGAGGGGGGATCGCCGCAGAATGCGGGAGGATGGTGATCATCGCCGGCCGGGATCAGGGCGAGCCGCTCTGCCCGCTCGATATCGGCGCGCCGGCGCTGGCTGGGGACGTCGCGGCGCCCTCCATCCGGCCCGACGCGACGAAGTATCGGATGGCGCCGGCGACCTGGTCCTGGAAGTCATCGCCCCGGACGCGGAGGCCGGGCTTCACGGCCTCCAGCAGCGCCATGTCGGTCATCACCTCGCCGTCCTTGAGGCTCTTGAGCAGGCGCAGGGCGGAAAGCGCCGCGCGATGGCTGTCGGCCAGTTCGGCGAACCAGCTGGCAATGCGGGTATCGAGCGCGACCGAGCGGCGAAACGATTCGATGACGATGTCGAAAGCGGCGGCCGCGACGGCATCGGCGCCTTGGGCCAGACGGAAGATGCCGAAGACGAGAATGGACAGGCAGTAATTATACCCGTGAGACACATCGAAGCGGATCGCGTTCCGATAGGCATTGAAAATATTCTCGGCGCAGCGCGCGGCATCCGGATATTCACCGTTGTGCACATGGAAATGCCAGAGGCAGGTCTGGACGGAGATGAAGAGGTGGTCCTTGTCCGTCCGAATGCCGACAACGCCCTCATGCATGCGGGATATCGCCCGGAACACGAAATCGATCGTCTCCGCAGAAACGATGTCGCCGCCGGGCTCCTTCAGTTCGATGGTCTTGTAAACATAGATGACGAACGAGTTCACGATATAGCCGAGCAGGTCGGGATCGATGTCGTCCAGCCTGCCGCGGTGGTCCATCACCACCTGCCGTGCTGAAAAGCGAACAGTTCCCGGATCCCTGTGCCGCAGCCGCTCGAAGCTGATGGACGCCCGGTATTCCTCGACCGTGGCCGGCATCAGGCAGTCCAGCCCGGTGTCCCGCGTCGCCCAGGGCAGCTTCGTGGCCGCCTCATCGGGGAAGACCAGGTGCATGGACCGGTAGAGCACCGCCGGATCGAGGAGAAAAGCTCTATCGATCCTGAAGGCGCAGGAGGCTGTCCTGCCGCGCATCCGGGCGGACAACTGGGCCTCCAGCCCGTCCAGAAGGGCAGCGGCAGAGCCTGCATCCGCCTCTTCGGACAGGCGGTGCGCCGCGCCGTCGCGATCGATGCCCATCGCGGCAATGCCTTTTGTGCTCCGCCTCCAGCCGAAGCACCTGACATGCAGGCGGCCACCGACGACACAGGCCAGCGCCCGGGCGCGCGGATCGATCCCGACATCGGTGCCTGCGTCATGCGCCATGATCGTCCTGGGATTCTCCTGCCGCGGCCGGTTCGCTGTCTGGACCACCCGAAGGATTAACACGCGGCCGCGGAAGCCTTGAGGGGGCGCGACCCCGGGGAGGCATCACACCGCTGCGAAGACCGACGGCGAAGGGCAGGGCCCGGCGGCATCGCCAGCTCCCAAAAACCCGGCCGGAGCGCCGGCCAGGCGTGCGCCGGCCTCCTCGCTCGACATGCATAAGAGATCTTATGTAAAGTAAGCCTCGAGCACCGAAATGCTCTCCGCCGCCGCCGGCCTCAATGCACCCGGACCGCCGCCGTCGCCGTGGCGCCCTCGGCATCCAGCACCGTCACCCGGTAATGCCCGGGCCCTTGCGGGATCCAGGCGGTGTCGCGCCGCGCCGGCGTGCCCTCCAGCGGCATCCCGTCCACCAGGAAGGTCAGCGGCCGCTGCCCGCCCGCGGCGCGCAGCGTCACCGGCCCGTCGCTGATGCTGGCGCCCGGCGCCGGAAACACCAGCCGCAGCCGGTTGCCGAGCGCTGGCGCCGCCAGGTTCCGCACCGCACCGGCCCGCGTCATCACCAGCGGCTGCGCCCGGGGCGCCGCCGGCAACAACGAAAACGCCCGGGCCAGCAGCGGCAGCGCCAATTGCGTGCCGGTGGCGCCGCCGGTCTCGGCCAGGATCGGCGTGCCATCCGGCCGCCCGACCCAGATCCCCACCACGTGCCCGGCATCGAAGCCCAGCGCCCAGCTGTCGCGCCCGCCCCAGGAGGTACCGGTCTTCCACGCCACCCCGGACGGGCCGCCGCCCGGAAAGCCCCGCGTCAGGATGGACGCCACCTGCGCCGCCGCCCGCGGCGCCAGCACCGGCGCCGCCGGCATCCCCGCCACGTCGTCCACCCGCCAGCGCAGCGGCGCCGCGCGCCCGGCATCGCCCAGCATGGCGGTGACGCTGACCACCTCGCGCAGCGTGACGCCCGCACCGCCCAGCGCCAGCGGCAGCGTCGCCTCGGCCCCCGGCGGCAGCCGCGGAATGGCGCCGGCCCGCTTCATCGCGCTGGCAAAGCGCAACGGCCCAATCCGGTCCAGCAGCAGCACCGCCGGCATGTTCAACGACTTGCGCAGCGCCTCGGCCGCGGTGACCCGGCCGGTGAAGCCATGGTCGAAATTCTCCGGCGCGTAACCGCCGAAGCGCATCGGCGCATCGTCCAGCAGGCTGTCCGGCCGCGCCACCCCATCCTCGAAGGCCAGCGCATAGAGCAGCGGCTTCATCGCCGAGCCCGGCGACCGCACCGCCTGCGTCAGGTCCAGCGCCCCCGCCCGCGCCTCCTCGCCCCAGGCGCCGCCGACCAGGGCGCGGATCTCCCGCGTGTGCAGGTCGGCCACGATCGCGGCGGTCGAGACCCGTCCCGGCAACCCCTCCCGCGCGCGATCCAGCATCGCCTCCAGCGCCCGCTGCAACGGCGCGTCCAGCGTGGTGCGCGACGCACCCTCCCGCGCCGCCTGCCGCGACAGATGCGGCGCCAGCGCCGGCATCGCCCGCCGCTCCGACGGCACGTCGCTGGCCAGCAGCGCCCGGTCGGCGGCCGAGATGCCATCGGCCGAGGCGGCCCGCACCAGCAGCGTCCGGTCCCGCGCCACCCGGGCGGCCTCGGGATGGCGATCGGGGCGCAGCGCCTCCGGCCGCCGCGGCACCGCCACCAGCAGCGCCGACTGCGCCGGGTCCAGGTTGCGCGCCTCTCGCCCGAACCAGGCCAGGGCGCCGGCGCGGACGCCTTCCAGGTTGCCGCCCATCGGCGCCAGCGTCAGCCAGATCCGCAGCACGCCCGCCTTGCCGTAGCGCGCCTCCAGCTGCAGCGCGCGGGCCATCTCGATCAGCTTGGACCGCAAGGTCCGCGGCCGCGGCTCCAGCAGCCGCGCCGCCTGCATCGACAGCGTCGACCCGCCGGAGACCACCCTGCCCGCTCGCGCCCATTGCACCGAGGCCCGCGCCAGCGCGATCGGGTCCACCCCGGGATGCCGGGCGAAACGCGCATCCTCGGCGGCGATCAGCAGATCGATCAGATGCGGCGGCACGTCGCTGGCCGTCGTCTCCACCCGCCAGACACCGCCAGGCGCCGGCAGGACGGACAAGGTGCGGCCCTGGGCATCGACCACCACCCGGGCGGCAGCGTCGACCCGCGACAGGTCAGGCGGGAAGACGCGATCGAGAACAGAAGCAAACACACAAAACAAAAATACAAACAGAAAGAAAATTCGGGGGAAAGTATTCCCCCGAATCCCCCATCTATTTTTATTCACGGGCAAGCACCGTGATGCGACCGCTATTCTGCCGCGCAAACACGCCCGGGCGATACATGTCCTGCACCTGCGCCCCCGGCAGCTCGAAGCTGCCCGGCGTCACCGCCCGCACCACCACCGCGAACCGCACCACCGCCGCACGCCCCGACAAAGGCGCCGCCACCGCGAAACGATCATCCAGCGCGGCCACGCTCTCGGCCTCGGTCAGCGTGCCCAGGAACGGCATCCCCGGCACATCGCCCGAGGGCAGACGCGTCGCGATCTCCCACCCCGCCGGCAACCCCTGCTGGATCAGCGCGCGATGCGCCTCGCCGGTCTCCGACCGCGCCTCGATCAGCAGGATGAACTGCCGGTTCTGCCGCAGATCGTCGAGATTGACGTCGGTCCCGTCCATCGCCAGGAACTTGCGGCTGATCCGCAGCCCCGCCCGCCCCGCCGGCTGCGGCTGCACCGGCAACCCGGTCACCGCCACCGACTGCAGCACCGCCCGGTCGCCACCATTCCGCGCCACCAGGCCACCGGCCGGCACCGGCCGGACCACGCTCGGCGCCGGCGGCACCGCAGCACCTTCGACCGTCATGCGCACCGGACGCCCGTCGCGGCCCAGGGCGCTGGCCAGCAGGATGCCCCAGGCCTGGTCCTGCGTGCTGCTGCCGTCCGGTGTCAGGTCGCGCGCCCCCGGCAGCCGGCCCAGCTGCCCCGACAGCCGCTCGGGCAGCAGCCCGCTCTCGCGCAGCAGCAGCGTCACCGCCAGCAGGTCGCGCGCCGGGCTGCCATAATCATGCGTCCAATAGGTCCGCGCCGGCGCGTCCAGCGCCGACTGGAAGGCCAAGGTCGCCCGCGGCGCATCGCCAATCCGCGCCAGCGCCGCGCCCAGCTGGGCCCGCGACAGCGGCGTCGGCAGCGTGTCCAGCGCCTCGGCCAGGCGGCGCGTCGCGCCCGGCATCGGGCGCCCCGCCAGCGCCAGCGCATGCAGGCGATAGGCCTGGTCGGCGAACTCTTCCGGTTTCTCCGGCGCGACATCCTCGGCGGTGCGCGCCAGATTCTCCAGCGCCGCGGTCAGCGCCGCTTCCGGCACCGTCGCACCACCGTCCCGGGCGCGCAGCAGCGCCTCGGTGGCATAGGCGGAAATCCACTGGTCGGCCTCGCCCTGGGCGCTCCAGGCGCCGAAGGACCCGTCCCAGCGTTGCTTGTCCAGCAGCCGGGCCACGGCGTCCGCCATGGCCAGGTTGCGCGGCTCGGACACGGCGCCGGTCGACAGCGCCAGCAGCTTGGTCGCCGTCTGCTCGGCGCACCACAGCGGGAATTCCAGCGAGGCGCGACGCAGCGCCTCGGCGTCGTAGCGCACCGGCTGGCCCCAGCTGGCCAGCACCTGCGCCGTGCCGGGCACGAAGCCGGACAGATCCGGGGCAATCTTCGCCTCGGCCCCCGGCGCCAGCTCGGTCACCGCCACCTCGGTCAGCCGCGGGCGGGAGGAGCGGATGGTGATCCGGCTCTCCCGCTCGGCGCGGTAGTTGTTGGGGCCGGTCACCGTCAGGCGCAACACGCCCTCGCCCGCCCCGGTCGCCTTCAGCGTCAGGGAAGGCTCGGCCCGCGCGCCGGTCGCCAGGGTCGCGGCCACGCGGGACGCGCCGTCGAAGGCCAGCGGGCCTTCCAGCTTGATCTCCGCGGCGACCTCGCCACTGGGCAGCTCCAGGTTATGCAGCAGCACCGGCAGGCGCAGGCTGTCGCCCGGGGCCAGGAAGCGCGGCAGCAGCGCCTCGGCGATCACCGGGTCGCGCACCTGCAGCGGCTTGCTGGCCGCACCCACCCGGTTGCCCGACCAGGCCACCGCCATCAGCCGGATCTCGCCGGCGAAGTCTGGCAGGTCCAGCGGCACGCGCGCCACGCCATCCGGTCCCGCCTCGACGATGCCGGAGAACAGGGACAGCACCCGCTGCGGCGGCTGCACGCCGGCGCTTTCGGAATCGCCGTCGCCGCCCTGCCGCAGCGCGGCCAGCTCGCCTTCCGGCGGCGGGATCAGCCGGCCGTAATCGTCGCGGATATCGGCGCCCAGGCGGCGGCGACCCAGGAAGTGCTTTACCGGGTCGGGCGTCGCGAACTGGGTGATGCGCAGCACGCCTTCATCCACCGCGGCCAGGGTCAGCCGCACGGGCTGGCCACCGGCATTGGCGATGCGCACCGGCACCTCGACCCGCTGGCGCGGGCGCAGCTGGTCGGGCACGTCGAGGGTCACCTCCAGCCGGCGCGGCGCCGGGTCGAGCGCCACCCAGGCCAGGCCCAAAGCGCGGCGCGGCTGGCCCTCGGCGGCCGAGCCCGGGCGGAAGACCGTCACCGCCACATAGGCGCCGGGGCCCCAGGCGGCTTCCACCGGCAGGTCGACGGTGGTGCCGCCGGCCGGCACCTCGACCTCGCGCAGCGAGACCAGGCGGTTGGTGACGACCGCCACGCTGGCGCGGCCGGCGAAGGGCGGGTTGATGCGGATCCTGGCCGTCGCCCCATCGGCATAGTTCTGCCGGTCGGCTGAGACATCGACCTTGTCCGGCACCTCGGCGCTGTCCGAACCGACCCAGCCGGAGCGGAAGCGGATGGCGGCGATCGCCAGGCTGCCTGGCTTGCTGACCTCGAGGCGGTAGCGGCCGAAGGGCAGGCTGCGGGCGAAGCGCGCCGGCTTGGCGGGCTCGGTCTGCAGGGTCGCGGTGTCGACCGGCTCGTCGCGCCAGATGGTCTCGTAGCGGGCGACGCTGCCGCGGGTGACCATCCGCCATTCCGGCCGCTCGCGCACCAGCCGGGCATCGAGCCGGCCGCTCAGCGCCGAGCCGTCGGGGGCGACCAGGGCGACGTCGAAGCCGGCCTCGGTGTTGACGTCGACGCTGCCGCCCTCGAAGCCCGGGCGGATGGCGATATAGGGCACCCGGCCCAGCACCGGCAGATCCACCGTCGCCTTGCTGGCGCGGCCGTTGGGGTCGGCCAGGGTGACGGTGTAGCTGGCGCGCAGCGGCCGGGTGACGTCGGGCACCTCCTGCAGCTCGGCGCGGAAGACGGCCTTGCCCTCGGCATCGGTCTGCAGCACCGCGCCGGGGATCTGGCCGCCATTCAGCGGCTCCTCGGCCAGGCCGAAGCGCCAGCCGGCCCAGGGGCTGCGGCGCGGGCGGCCATCGGCGGCATCGGGCGCGAAGGGCTCGGGATCGAGGCTCAACTGCCCTTCGATCATCGCCTCCAGATCCGAGGCCGGCGCGCCGTAGAGAAAACGCCCCGACAACGGGAGGGAAAGCGGCGTGCCCGGCACCAGCGCGCCCGCGGCCGGGCCGAAGGTCACCGCCAGCCGCTCCGGCACGAAGGCGTCGACGCGGAAGCTGGCCTTTCCGATCGGCGGCTGGTCGGGTTCCAGCCGCGCCTCGATGGTCCAGACGCCGGCGGCGGCCCCGGCCGAGAGCGGGATGCTCCAGGCGATGGCGCCGTCCGGGCTGCGCGGCGGCACCGCCTCGGCGGCCACCTGGCCGTTCGGGCGCAGCAGCTTCAGCCGCAGCGGCAGGTCGCGCGGGGCGCCCGCGGCGTCGCGCAGCAGGCCGGTCAGGTTGACCCGCTCGCCGGGGCGATAGATGCCGCGCTCAAACCAGAGAAACGTGTCGAGCGGGCCGGGATGCGCCAGCCCCTCGGCGCCGCGGTCGGAAAGGTCGAAGGCCCCGGCCTCCAGGTTCAGCCCGACCAGGTCGTCGCCGGCGCTGGCATGCAGCGCCACGGGGGCCAGCGGCCCGGTGCCGCGCAGCAGCGGGGCGGCGAAGCGCACCAGCCCGTCGGCCGCGGTCTCGGCCTCGGCGAGCACGTCGTTGTTGCGCGCCATCAGCGCGACCTTCACCCCGGCGCGGGGGGCGGCGCCCTGCAGCGAGCGCACCTGCGCCGCCAGCCCCTCGCTGCTGCGCCAGGCGGTGACGCCGAGATCGGTCGCCACGATCTGCAGCGCCGAGACCACCGCGTCGCCGCCACGGCCGGCGCCTTCGTCGCTGGCGATCAGCACATAGAGGCCGGGGCCGGCGCCGGTGATCTCGGCCGGCAGCGGCAGCTGGATACGGGCGGCGGTGTTGGCGCGGAAGCCGGGCACCTCGGCGCGGCCCTGCCAGACGACGCGGCCCCAGCTTTCCGGGACCTCCTCGGCCGACCAGGATTCCATCGCCTCGCCCAGCGGGTTCTGCCGGCCGAAGGGCAGCAGGTTGCGCTCGGTCAGCCGCACCAGCCGCAGCTTCAGCGCGCGCACATTCATCGTGGCGATGCCGATGCGGGCCACCTGGCCGCGCGGCAGCAGGAAGCGGGTGGCATCGAACCCGATCCGCGCGGCGCGGTCGCGCATCGAGATGCTGACGGGGGTCTCGGCGCGGAGGCGGGCGCCATCCTCGCCGGGCATGCCGGCGCGCAGCACCAGTTTCGTCGTCTGGCCCCAGGGGAGCCCGGCGACGCAGAGCGCGTTCTGCTCCCGCGTCACCGCCAGATCGGGGATGGCGGGCTCGGCGCGGACCCAGTCGCCGGCGCGGAAGTCGCCCGCCTGGCTGATGCGGCCGGTGAAGCCGATGCAGGCGCGGGCGGGCTCGGCCTCGGGCTCGGTGCGGATATTGCGCACCAGCAGGCCGGCGGCGCGGCGGGCGGTGGCCAGCGCCTCGCGCGCGGCGGGGTCGAGGCGGGCGCGCTCGACCACGGCTTCCAGCGCGGCGATGGCGCCGACCCACTGGTCCTGCCGCTGCAGTGCCTCGGCCATCAGCCGCAGCGCCGGGATCTCGGCCGGGCCGGTCTCCATGGCGGTGAAATTCTGCCAGGCGGCCTGCAGCGCGCGGTTGCCGTCGGCCGGGCTGCGCGCCAGATGCGCGCGGGCCAGCGACAGCCAGAATTCCGGCCTGGCATCCGGCATGCCCAGGCGCTGCTCCCAGGCCTGGGCGGCGGCGTCCCAGTCGCCGCGCGCCTCGGCGTCGGTGGCGCGCTTCTCGGCCTGGGCGCGCTGCTGGGTATTGGCGCCGGCCGGGAAGCGCCGGGTCAGGTCGCGGGCATAGCTGCCGGCATCGCGCTGCAGCCCGGGCAGGGCGAAGGGCTGCGCCTGGGCGCTGCCGATGGACAGGCCGCCGAAGCCGAGCCCCGCCGCCAGCAGGGCCGTGGCCAGCATGCGCGCCCGGCGGGGCGCCCTGGAAAACAAGCTCATGCGGGCGATCCTGCAGCTATTCCGGTGGCGTCAGGATAGTGCAGGCGAGAAACGCCGCCCACCACCGCGCGCTTCACAAGCGCGGGCGCGGCACCTCAGGCGGCGGCGACCAGCGCGTCGCGCATCCAGGAGGCCGCCGGGCCCAGCGCGTCGTTCTTGCGATAGGCGACGTAGAGCGGCAGCGGGATCGACCAGTCGAGGCTTTCGATCGCCTCCACCGCCAGCGGCACCAGCCGGCCGGCGGCGATCTCGGGCTCGGCCAGGTGCCGCGGCAGCCGGCCCCAGCCGAGCCCTGCCAGGATCGCCGCCTGCTTGGCCGCCATGTCGTTGACCCGCCAGATCGCCGCCGAGGGCAGGGTGAACTGCCGCCGCCGCGGCTGCCGCGAGCGGGTGGCCAGCACCAGCTGCACATGGTCGCGAAAGGCGGATGCCGGCACCGCCCGCCCGGTCTGCGCCAGCGGATGGTGCGGCGCGACGACGGCGATGCGCTCGACCAGGCCGCAGGGCAGGAAGCCCAGCGTCGGGTAGCGCTCCACCACCGGGCCGGCGATGCCGAGCATATAGGTGCCCGCCTCCAGCGCCTCGGTCACCGCATGCACCGCCTCGATGCCCAGCCGCACCGGCACGGTGGGGAACTCGGCGCGGAAGTCGCGCAGGATCGGCAGCAGCCGCGCCATCGGGAAGGCGGCCTCGATCACCATCAGCAGCTTCTGCTCGAGGCCCCGCGCCAGCCCGTCGGCGGTGCGCTGCAGGGCATCGACCTCGCGCACCATGCGCCGCAGCGTCGGCAGCACCGCCTTGCCGTGCAGCGTCAGCTTCGGCCGCCGCACCGCGCGGTCCAGCAGGGTGATGCCCAGGTCGCCCTCCAGCTTCTGGATGGCATAGGTGACGCTGGACTGGGTGCGGTTCAGCGCCCGGGCGGCGGCCGAGAAGCTGCCATGCTGCAGCACGGCGAGAAAGGTCAGCACCTGGTCGGTGGCGGGGGCGAGCGCGGGCATGGCCGGATATTATCGAATTTCTCGATGGGTTGGACCGAAATTTTCCACGTTCCGGCGCGGCGCCGCGGCGTGTAATCGACGGGGAACCCTGGCTGCCCCGCCCTGCCCGCCGCGCTGCCCCAGCGCCCGGGCCGGCGCGCCGGCCGCCGGCATGACCCATCGGGAATTTGGATAGAAAGCCGCGATCGGACCCGTCTTGCGCTGTTTGATTGCGACTTATTCTTATTCTCGCTACCTGATGCCCGTTCCGCGAAAGAGAGGCCGATGCGCCTGCCCTTCCCCCGCCGCGCCGCCCTGATGGCGACGACGGCCCTGCTGGCCCCGCTGATGGCCCCGCTGGCGGCCCTGGCCCAGGCCACGCCGCCGACGCAGCTGCCCAGCGTCGAGGTTGGCGGCCAGCTGCCGGCGACCCAGGGCTACCAGCCGCTGCGCACGACGCTGGGCGCCGGGGTGGACACGCCGCTGCTCGATATCCCGCAGAATGTCGCGGTGGTGCCGCGCGCCGTGCTGCAGGACCAGCAGGCGAGCTCGCTCGACGAGGCCCTGGCCAATGTCAGCGGCGTCACCCAGGCCAACAACCTGGGCGGCACCCAGGACGCCTTCACCCGGCGCGGCTTCGGCGACAACCGCGACGGCTCGATCATGATCGACGGGCTGCGCACCATCCTGCCGCGCAGCCTGAACGCCACGACGGAGCGGGTGGAGGTGCTGAAGGGCCCGGCCTCGGCGCTCTACGGCATACTCGACCCGGGCGGGCTGGTGAACGTCGTCACCCGCCGGCCGGAGCTGGAGCAGCAGGGCGTGCTGACCCTCCGCGGCAGCAGCCTTGGTGGCGGCTCGACCGCGCTCGACGTCACCGGCCCGATCGGCACCCAGGGTTTTGCCTACCGCCTGATCGGCGAAGTCCAGAACCAGGAATACTGGCGGAACTTCGGCTCGCAGCGGCGGACGCTGGTGGCGCCGTCGCTGTCCTGGACCGGCAGCGACACCACGGTCGAGGCCAGCTACTGGCACGAGACCTATGCCGTGCCCTTCGACCGCGGCACCATCTTCGACCCCAACACCGGCAAGCCGATCGCCATCTCCCGCCGCACCCGGCTGGACGAGGCCTACAATGTCTCGCGCGGCTATTCCGACTATGCGGCGCTGCGGGTGAACCACCGGCTGAGCAGCGACTGGAGCCTGTCGGGCGGCTATGCCTATAGCCTGAACAACTATTCCGACCAGAACGCCCGGATCATCGCCTACAACCCGGCGACCGGCGCCGTCACCCGCCGCGCGGATGCGACCGAGGACAGCACCATGTTCTCCCACGCGCTGCGCGCCGACTTGGCCGGGCGGGCGCAGATCCTGGGGCTGCGGCATGACCTGCTGTTCGGCGTCTCCTACGATTATTCCAGCACCCGGCGGATCGAGATGGTCCGCGGCCGCAATGTCACCGGGTTCAACGCCTTCTCGCCCGTCTATGGCCTGCTGCCGCCGCCCGGCCGCGCCGGCAATGCCGCCGACAGCGACCAGACCGAGCGCCTTGAAACCACGGCATTCTATGCGCAGGACGCCATCCACCTGTCGGATCGCTGGATCCTGGTCGGCGGGCTGCGCTACCAGCATTTCGACCAGGTCGCCGGCAAGGGCCGCCCCTTCAGCCTGAACACCGACGTCAACAAGGGCCGCCTGGTGCCGCGGGTCGGGCTGGTCTTCAAGCTGCGGCCGGATATCTCGCTCTTCGCCAGCTACAGCCAGTCCTTCAAGCCGAACTCCTCCATCGCCAATGCCTATGGCGCGCAGCCGCCGGAGACCGGCGAAAGCTGGGAGCTCGGCGCCAAGTTCGAGCTGCCGGGCGGCAGCAGCCTGACCGCCTCGGTCTTCAACATCAACAAGCAGAACGTGCTGTACCGCTATGAACTGGCGGGTGTTTCCTACAATGCCACGGCCGGGGAGGTGCGCTCGCGCGGCATCGAGCTCGACTGGGCCGGGCGGATCACCCAACAGTTGTCATTGATCGGCAGCTACGCGCTGATCGACGCCAAGGTGACCGACGATCCCGAGGTCCAGGGCAAGCGCCTGCTCAACGTCGCCCGCCACACGGCGGCGCTTTTCTTGACGTACGACTTCGGCGCCGTGCTGGGATCCGAGGGGCTGCGCGCCGGCTTCGGCGGCCGCTACATGGCCGGCCGCCCCGGCGACCGCACCAACTCCTTCACCATCCCCTCCTACGAGGTCTTCGACGCCTTCGTGGCCTATGACACGCGGGTGCAGACCACCCCGGTCCGCTTCCAGCTCAATGTGAAGAACATCTTCGACAAGACTTATTATACGTCTTCCATCGGCACCAACCTGGGCATGGCCATGGGCGAGCCGCTGCAGGCTGTTCTCTCGGCCTCGATGCGTTTCTAAGGCGTCCCGCATGACCCTCCGCCGCCGTTCTGCCCTGGTCGCGGGGCTGTCCCTCGCCTGCCCGGCCCTGCTGCGGGCGCAGGCGCCGGTCGCGGTCACCGACCGGCTCGGCCGCCGCGTCGCCCTGGCGCGGCCGGCGCAGCGGATCGTGCTGGCCCAGGGACGGCTGCTCAGCCTGATGGGGCTGATCCATCCCGATCCGGTCAGCCTGCTGGCCGGCTGGGCCAGCGACCTGCCGGTGGTGCTGCCCGACGAATACGCCGCCTGGACCCGGCGCTTCCCGGTGCTGGCCAGCCTGCCCTCGCTGGGGCGCCAGGTGGCGGCGGGGATGAATATCGAGCAGCTGGTGACCCTGCAGCCCGACCTGGTGCTGCTCAGCCGCGGCGCCGCGGGCACGCTGGACGCCCAGGGCCGCAGCGCCGTGGTCGAGCGGATCGAGGCGCTGGGGCTGAAGACCGCGGTGATCGACTGCATGGCGAGGCCCCTGGTCGAGACCGCGCCCAGTATTTCTGTTCTTGGCGCGCTGATCGGGCGGGAGGCGCAGGCGGCCGCGCTGCGCGAATTCTACGAGGGCCGCATGGCGCGGCTGGCCGGCTGGTTCGCCACCAACAAGCCGCCCGTCGTCAAGGTTATGCTGCACAATCATGGTGGTGGCCGCGAATGCTGCTACTCCATCGCAACCGGCAGCTTCGCCGACCTGCTGGCCGAGGTCGGCGGCCACAGCATCGCCGCCGATTTCCTGCGCCGCCCGCTCGGGCAGCTGCACAAGGAGTATGTGCTGACCCAGCCCTGGGACGCCTATCTGACCACCGGCGGCGTCTATAACGGCCGCGGCGGCGTCTCCATGGGCGCCGGCGTCACGCCCGAGGAAGCCCGCGCCAGCCTGGCCGCCATGCTGAAGACCCAGGGGCTGGACATCCTGCCGCCGGTCCAGGCCGGGCGCGCCTATGCCCTGTGGCACGGCTTCAACGAGACCCCGCTGCACTGCCTGGCGCTGGAGGCCATGGCCGGCTGGCTGCACCCGGCCGCCCGCGCGGTCTTCGATCCGGCGGCGGGGCTGCGCGACGTCAACCAGCGCTTCGCCGCCGTGCCCGCCGAGGGAACCTACTGGACTCAGCTGTAGGAACAGCCGCTTGCGGTGCGACCTTGATAGGCCGCACCACCTTCCCAAGCTAGTCGAGCTTCGGCTTCCAGCCCAGCAGACGTAAAGCATTCAGCGTCACCAGCACCGTGGCGCCGGTATCGGCCAGGATCGCCAGCCACAGCCCGGTCGTGCCCGTCAGCGTGGTCGCGACGAAGAACAGCTTCAGCCCCACGGCCACCGCGACATTCTGCTTCACGTTGCGCAGCGTGGCGCGGGACAGCGCCACCAGCTCGGCGACGCCGGTGACCCGCTGCTGCAGCAGGGCGGCGTCCGCCGCCTCCAGCGCCACGTCGGTGCCGCCGCCCATGGCGACGCCGACACTGGCGGCGGCCAGCGCCGGAGCGTCGTTGATGCCGTCGCCCACCATCACCACCGGGCCGCGCGCCTTCAGCGCCTCGATCTCGCGCAGCTTGTCGGCCGGCAGCAGCCCGGCCTTGACCTCCAGCCCGAGGCCGGCCGCGATGGCGCCGCCGGTGCGCGGATTGTCGCCGGTCAGCATCACCGCGCCGATCCCCTGCCGGGCCAGCGCCGCGATGCCGGCCGCCGCATCCGGCCGCGGCTCGTCGCGGATCGCCAGGATGCCCAGGACAGCGCGGGCGGCGGTCAGCACCACCACCGTCTTGCCCTCGGCCTCCAGCGCCTCGATCGCGGAGGCCAGGGACGGCGGCAGCGCCGCGCCGCTCTCGGCCGCCCAGCCGGGGCTGCCCAGCCCGATCCGCTGCCCCTCGATAGTGGCGGCCACCGCCTTGCCGGGGATGGCAGCCGCCGCCCGGGCCGGCGGCACGGCGATGCCGCGCGCCGCGGCCTCGGCCAGCACGGCGCGGGCCAGCGGATGGCTCGACCCCGCCTCGACGCCGGCGGCCAGGCGCAGCACCTCGGCCTCCGTGCTGCCCTCGACGGCGCGCAGGTCGGTGACCCGCGGCTGGCCGGCGGTCAGCGTGCCGGTCTTGTCGAAGGCGATGGTCTTGGCTGCCCCCAGCGCCTCCAGCGCGGCGCCGCCCTTGACCAGCAGCCCGCGCCGGGCGCCGGCCGACAGCCCCGAGGCCATCGCCGCCGGCACCGAGATCACCAGCGCGCAGGGGCAGGCCACCAGCAGCAGCGCCAGCCCGCGATACAGCCAGGTGCCCCAGTCGCCCCCCGCCACCAGAGGCGGCACCACGATCACCAGCGCCGAGACCGCCATGGCCGCCGGCGTCCAGATCTCGGCGAAGCGCTCGATGAAGCGCTGCGCCGTGCCGCGCGAGGCGGTGGCCTCCGCCACCATCCGGGCGATGCGGGCCAGCGTGCTGTCCTCGCCGGCGCGGGTGACGGTGACGGTCAGCACGGCTTCCGCATTGATGCTGCCGGCCACCACCGGCGCGCCCGGGCCGCGCGGGACGGGGATGGATTCGCCTGTCACCGGGCTTTCATCCAGCGACGAACTTCCTTCCGTGATCTCGCCGTCGCAGGGCACCCGCTCGCCGGGGCGGACCAGCACGCGGTCGCCGACGCGCAAGGCCTCGGCCGGCACGCTTTCGGCGACGCCGGACGCGCCGATGCGCTGCGCCGTGCGCGGCATCATCGATACCAGCGCGCGGATGCCGGCCCGCGCCCGGCCGGCCGCGACCCCCTCCAGCAGCTCGCCCAGCGCGAAGAGGAAGACGACCAGCGCCGCCTCCTCGGCCGCGCCGATCACCGCGGCGCCGAGGGCGGCCACCACCATCAGCGTCTCGATGCTGAAGGGGCTGCCCGCCCGGGCGAGCGCAAAGGCCCGCCGGCCGAAGGGCACCAGCGCCACCAGCGTCGCCGCCAGGTACAGCGCATAGCCGGCGGACGGCCAGATCTGCGCCGCCCCCCAGGCCAGCGCCACCAGGCCGCCCAGCAGGAAGACCAGCCGGGCCCGCGCGGTCGCATGCCAGGGCCGGTCGGCATCGCCGGGGGCAGCGTGGTCATGGCCATGCGCGGCGGGGGCCTCGGCATGGTCATGGTCGTGGTCGTGATGGCCGCCGCAGGCCGAATGGTCGTGGTCGTGCCCGTGGTCGTGGTGATGCCCGCCACACTGCGAGTGGTCGTGGTCATGACCGTGGCTATGCGCCCGCCGCGGCGCCGGGGCCGGCGCCCCTTCCAGCCGCGTCACGCCATAGCCCAGCGACGTCACCTGCCGCTGCACCGCCTCGGCCGCCGAGCCCTCGGCCAGCCGCGCCGTCAGCCGCTCGGCCATCAGGTTGACCTCGACCTCGGACACGCCGGGCAGCCGCTCCACCGCCCGGGTCACCTTGGCGACGCAGGCGGCGCAATCCATCCCCGCCACCCGCCAGGCCGTCTTGCCCTCGCTGTTCATCCTGCCGCTCCGCCTGCTATGCGGCCCGGGATATGCATCCTCTAGTCACTGGAGGTTCAAGGGGGAAAATGCTGCGGGCAGAAATCGCGTGGACCTCGCGCAACCGTTGCAGCGACGCCCGCATTGCATCCAAGGAAACAAATTGCGCTGGGGGAAAATCCGCCATGCCCGCCGATGCCGAGGACAGGATCGCCCGCGACGCCCTGGCCGCCCTGGTGGAGGCCATCGACGACCTGGTCGCCGACGGCGCCATGGCCGCGCAGCTGGCGCCGGGCCTGCTGCAGCGGACCATCGCCCACCTGCCGCCGCATCCGCGCAGCCTGCTGGCCCGCGCCGCCCGCGACTTCCCCCATCTGCAGCGGAGCCAGATTGCGCCCTGACCGCGCCTCTGCTTCTGTCGCTCTCGCTTCAGGAGAGGAACAGAGCATGCGCGCCTATCGCTACGACCACCTGCACCTGCGCAGCCCGGACCCGGAAAAGGCCGCGGCCTTCTACACCGGCCTGCTGGGCGCCGCCGAGAAAGGCCGCCTCGACAACAACGGCGCGCTGCGCATCATCCTCGACCTCGGCGGCGTCACCATCTTCGTCGAGCAGGTTCCTGGCACGACCCCCGTGCCGCCGCCGGCGCCCTTCGTCGGCATCGAGCATATCGGCCTGGTGGTGGACGACATCGCGGGCGCCATCGAGGAGCTGCGCGGCCAGGGCGTCGCCATCCTCGCCGAGCCGAAGCAGATCAAGCCCGGCCTGAGCATCGCCTTCATCGGCGGGCCGGACGGGGTGCGCATCGAGCTGCTCGAGCGGAAGTAAGAAAGCAGCGGGGGGAGGTATCCCCCCGCGCCCCCTTCTATTTTTGCTCCCAAGGGGCAGCAAAGGCGGGGAGCGAGCGCTCCCAGGAACGGGCGGCGCGCAGCAGCAATCGCTCGTCGAACATACGGCCCACCAGCTGCAACGACGTCGGCAGGCCGCGCGTCGAAACGCCTGACATCATCGCCAACGCCGGATGCCCCGTCACATTGAACGGCGCGCGAGCATGCATCGGATAAGTCCGCGCCACCTCCGCCGCATCGTCGATCCGCGCCGGCAGCGTCAAGGAACTGGCGCAGAGCAGCAGGTCAAATTCGGAAAGCGCGGCCTCCACCGCCGCGGTCATCCGACGCCGCAGCCGCATCGCCTGCAGCAGGTCCGCCGCCGTCAGGAAGCCGCCCACCAGCAGCGCATTCCGCGTCAGCCCGGCATAATCCATCGGCCGCGCCGACAGCCAGGCCTGGTGGATGGCGAAGGCCTCGGCCGTCAGGATGGTGCGGTTCACCGCGGCGAAGTCGTTCAGCGACGGCAGCGTCACATCCCGCACCACCGCCCCCATGGCGGCGAAGCCAGCCGCCGCCGCATCCAGCGCCGCCGCCACCTCCGGGTCGGTGCCGGCCATGTCGCGCTCGTGGAAATGCCGGACATAGCCGATGCGCAGCCCCGCGACGCCGCCCTCCAGACCCGCGACCGGATCGGCCCAGCCCGAGACCCGCGCGCTGCCCGGATCATCGCCGTCATGCCCGGCCAGCGTCGCGGTCAGCGCGGCCACGTCGGCGACGCTGCGCGCCATCGGCCCGACATGGTCCAGCGTCCAGGACAGCGGGAAAACGCCGGTGCGCGGCAGCAGCCCGTAGCTCGGCTTCAGCCCCACCACCCCGCAGGCGCTGGCCGGGTTGCGCGTCGAGCCCCCGGTGTCGCTGCCCAGCGCCAACGGGAAAAAGCCCGCCGCCAGCCCGGCGCCCGAGCCCGAGGACGACCCGCCCGGATGGTGGTCCAGGTTCCAGGGATTGCGCGCCGGCGGAAACGGCAGGTCGAAGCACGGCCCGCCGAGCGCGAATTCATGCGTCGCCACCTTCCCCATCAAGATGGCCCCTGCCCCGCGCAGCCGCGCCACCACCGTGGCGTCGCGCTCGGCGCGGTGGTCGAGCCGGATCTTCGAATGGCAGGTGGTCGGCTGGCCGGCGACGTCGATGATGTCCTTCAGCCCCACGGGGACGCCATGCAGCGGGCCGCGCAGCCCGCCGGCGGCGATCTCCTGCGTCGCCAGCACGGCGGCGGCCTGGGCGCCCTCGGCATCCAGCCGGATGAAGGCATTCACCGTCGGGTCCAGCGCCGCGATGCGGGCCAGCAGCGCCTCGACAACATCGACGGGGGTGAAGCGGCCGGCAGCATAGCCCGCCTGGAGCTCCGCGGCCGAGAGCGCGTGCAGCGGTGCGCTCACCGGCCGGCTCCCACCACGCGGGACGGGTCGGGCTCCAGCGCCGGCGGCAGGGGTTCGGCCAGGCTGGCGCGCAGCTCGGCCGCCTTCTTCGCCGCCTGGCGCAGCAGCTCTGGGTGGCTCTGCCACAGCGACGACAGGCCCGCCGCCTCCGCCATCGCCTTCACGCCCGCATCCTCGCTCATCGCATCATCCCCTCGGTCGGACAGCATCATGCCGCCATCGCGCGGCAGGTCATCAGCGGCTGGATGCGCTCGCCGAACTGGTCCATGCCGACCAGGAAATCGTCGAAGGTCAGCATGACGCCCTGCAGCCCCTCGATCGCCGCGCATTCGTCCAGCAGCCGGGCCACCGTGGCATAGGATCCGATCAGCCGCAGCATGGCGGTGGGCTGCTTGCGGCCCTCGTTGAGGAAGCGGCCGACGGTCGAGCCCGCCTCGGCCTTCACATCGGCCGCCGCCTGGGCGTCGCGCCAGGCCAGGGCCTCGAGGTCGGTGCCCTCCTGGTAGCGCGCCCATTTGGCCATCGCCGCCGCGTCGGTCTCGTCGGCGATGATCATCAGCAGGGCCAGCGCGCCCACCTGCCGCCCGCTCTCGGCGCAGCTTTCCTTCAGCCGCGCCACATGCGGCGCCAGGCTCTGCGGGGTGTTGATGCCGAAGCCGCTGATGAAGTTGTAGTCGGCATGTTCGGCGGCGAAGCGCATGCCGCGGCCGCTCTGCCCGGCGGCGATGATCTGCATCGGCGCCGAGGGAAGCGGCTGCAGCCGGCAATCCTCCATGCGGAAGAAATCGCCCTGGAAATCGGATTTCCCGTCGTTCCAGAGCTCGCGCATCACCTGGACATATTCTTCGCAGAACTCGTAGCGGCGGGCGAAATGCGCGGCGCCGGGCCAGAGCCCCATCTGCTCGTATTCCGCCTTCTGCCAGCCGGAGACGACATTCACCCCGAAGCGCCCGGGCGCGATGCTGTCGATGGTCACCGCCATGCGCGCCACGATCGCCGGCGGCAGGGTCAGCACGGCGACCGACGCGAACAGCTTGATCCGTGTCGTCACCGCGGCGAGGCCCGCCATCAGGGTGAAGGATTCCAGGTTCTCGTCCCAGAAGCGGCTCTCCCCGCCATAGCCGCGCAGCTTGATCATCGAGAGGGCGAAGTCGAAGCCATGCCGCTCGGCCTTTTCCGCCACGGCGCGGTTGAGGGCGAAGCTCGGCGCGTATTGCGGCGAGGTGGTGGAGATCAGCCAGCCATTGTTGCCGATGGGGAGAAACACGCCGACCTGCATCCGCCTCGCCCTTCTGGTTGCGGCCCGGATGCTCGGCCGCCGCGCCGGGCGGCGCAATCGCAGCGCCTTCTGCCGAGGCGGTGGGCAGGAAGCCCAGGATCGAGGCGCTCACGCTGCCTTGGCTTGGTTGCGCTGCAGCACAGCGATCCGCCGGAACTAGGAAGCCGTTTCAGCCAGTGGAATGCCTCGCCGGTGGGCATCGCCCCGTACCGGCCTGCGAGTCGCAGGCTTATTCGGAATATTGTTGGTCATTCCATATTCGGAATCTAATCTCCGCCCCAACCAAGAATAGGGAGGGTTTGGAATGACCAGGAAACACGGGCTGTCGCGCCGCGCGCTGCTGGCGGCATCGCTGCCGGCGGGGGCGGTCTTCGCGCGGCATGGCAACGCGCAAGCCGCGCCGGTGATCCGCATCGGCGTGCTGACCGACATGTCGGGCGCCTATCGCGACACCGGCGGGCCGACCTCGCTGGCCTGCGCGCAGCAGGCGCTGGAGGATTTCCGGCCCGCCGAGCGGGGCCTCAATGTCGAGATCGTCGCCGCCGACCACCAGCAGAAGGCCGATGTCGGCGCCGCCACCGCCCGGCGCTGGTTCGACCTGGACCAGGTCGACGTCATCGTCGAGGTCAACAACAGCGCGGTGGCCCTGGCCGTTGCCAGCGTGGCGCAGGAAAAGAACCGTATCCACCTGAACACCGGCGCGGTGTCGTCCGACCTGACCGGGCGGGGCTGCAATCCGAACCTGCTGCATTGGACCAGCGACAGCTGGATGTGCGCCAATGCCGTCGCGCCGCATGTGGTGAAGAGCGGCGGCAAGGACTGGTATTTCATCGCCCCCGACTATGCCTTCGGCCATTCGCTGCAGCGCGACACGGCGCGGATGGTGGAATTGTCGGGCGGCCAGGTGCTGGGGCGGACCTTCTATCCGTTTCCCTCGACCACCGACTTCTCCTCCTATCTGCTGCAGGCGGTGCGCAGCGGGGCGAAGGTGCTGGGTTTCGCCAATGGCGCGGGGGACCTGCAGAACTCGCTGAAGCAGGCGCATGAATTCGGCATCCGCCAGCGCGGGCTACGGCTGACCAGCCTGGTCACCTTCATCACCGATATCCATTCGGTGGGGCTGGAGATCACCCAGGATCTTCTGCTCACCGAGAGCTTCTACTGGGACCTGAACGACCGCACCCGCGGCTTCACGAAACGCCTGCTGCCGAAGACGCCGCGGAACTATCCGAACCAGGAGCATGCCGCGACCTATTCCGGGGTGCTGCATTACCTGAAGGCGGTGGCGGCCATCGGGGCGGTGGCGGCCAAGGCCTCAGGGCGCGACACGATCGCCGCGATGCGGCGGCTGCCGACGGATGACGACTGCTTCGGGCCCGGGGCGCTGCGGGAGGATGGGCGGAAGATCCACCCCACCCACCTGTTCACGGTGAAGAAGCCGGGCGAGAGCAAGGGGGCCTGGGATTACTACACGCCGGTCGGCAGCATCGCCGCCGAGCAGGCGTTCCGGCCGATCAGCGAGGGGGGCTGTCCGTTGTTCGCCCGTTAGTCGAGGCCGTGTGGCGCCGCGGCGTGGCTGTGGTCCAGGCAATGGCCGTGGTCGAAATCAGCGAGGGTTTCGAGGATGCGGCAGTCGCGGGCGGTGCCGCCCTGGCAGTTTTCCGCCATTTCGGTCAGCTCGGCGCGCAGCGCGGTCAGGCGGCGCAGGCGGGAATCGACCTCGGCGATCTGGGCGGTGGCGATGGCATGGGCGGTGGCGCAGTCGTCGGCCGGGTGCTCGACCAGGCCGAGCAGGGAGCGGATGGCCGGCATGGCGAAGCCGAGCTCGCGGGCGTGGCGGATGAAGCCCAGGCGGCGGAGGTGGTCCTGGGCGTAGACCCGGTGGCCGCCTTCGCTGCGGAGCGGCGCGGGCAGGAGCTTTTCCTGTTCGTACCAGCGGATGGTGGTGGGTTTGACGCCCGTCCGCCGGGCCAGTTCGCCGATGCTGAGCTGCATGCGGCTCATATGGCGGGCGCCTTGGGCAGTTGCCACCTTTCTTTCCGACAAAAATAGAAGGGGGTACGGGGGGATACTTCCCCCCGTGCTTATTCTTTAATTTCAATATCCAGGATGCCGTCGTTCCGCATCGTGGCGGTGTCGCCTTTGAGCAGCAGGACGGTCGTGGTGTCGCTTTCGACGATGGCCGGCCCTTGGATGACCTGCCCTGCCGGGAGTGTCGCGAAGTCGTGGAGCGGCACGCTCTGGGCTTTGTTGTCCAGGATGATGGTCCGCGTGGTGCCCGCCTCCGCGGCCCCGGCGTCCCGCCGGCTGCCGGAAGAAAGCTCCGGCAGGCGGCCGACCGCGGCGAGGCGGGCGTTGACCAGCACCGCTTCTTCCCCCGGCAGGTCGTAGGTGAAGAGGGCGCGGTGGCGGGCCTCGAAGGCCTCGGTGACGCGGGTCGCGAGGCCAGCCTGATCCCAGCCGACCTCGTCCAGCGGCACGTCGATCTCGAAGACCTGCTCTCCGTAGCGCATGTCGGCGCGGCGCTGGATGGCGACCTCGCCGTCCCACCAGCCGGCCATGCGGGCGCGGGCGGCGGACTCCAGCGTGTCGAAGGGGGCGCGGAGGGCGTCCTCCGACTTCATGGCGCCGGCGTCGAGGACGGAGCGGCTGACCTCGTAGCGCAGGTCGGTGTGCAGCATGCCCCAGGCGGAGAGGCCGGCGGCGAAGAAGGGCACCAGCACGCGGGTGATGCCGATCTCGCGCGCCACGCCCGTCGCGTGCAGGCCGGCGGCGCCGCCGAAGGAGAGGAGGGCGAAGCCGCGCGGGTCGACGCCGCGGCGGACGGTGGCGACGCGGATGCCGTCGGCCATGCGGGCATTGGCGATGCGCAGCATGCCGGCGGCGGTGGCCTCGGGCGTCAGGCCGAGCTTTTTCCCCAATTCCGCCAGAGCGGTGTTGGCCGCACCCAGGTCGAGGGTCCGGCGGCCGCCGAGGAAGCGGGCCGGGTCGAGGTAGCCCAGCGCCAGGTTGGCGTCGGTCACGGTGGGCTCGGTGCCGCCGGCGCCATAGGCGGCGGGGCCCGGGACGGCGCCGGCGCTGCGGGGCCCGACCTGCAGGGTGCCGCTGGCGCCCAGATGGCCGATGGAGCCGCCGCCGGCGCCCAGCGTCACGATGTCGAGGCTTTCGAGGGCGATGCGCTCGCCGCCGACGCTGCGGCCACGGCCGAGCGCCGCCGCACCGCCTTCGACCATGGCGATGTCGGTGGAGGTGCCGCCCATGTCGAAGGTGACCAGGTCCTGCGCCACGCCGGCGCGGGCCAGGGCCACGGCGGCGGCGACGCCGCCGGCGGGGCCGGAGAGCGCGGTGCCGACGGCCAGGCGCGAGGCCTCTTCCACCGGGGCGACGCCACCATGGCTGAGGATGACGAAGAGCGGGCCGGTGAAGCCGGCCTCGGACAGGCGGCCGCCGAGCTTGCCGAGGTAGCGGCTGACCAGCGGGCCGACATAGGCGTTCACGGCGGTGGTGCTGAAGCGCTCGAATTCCTTGATCTGCGGCAGCACCTCGGCCGAGGTGGTGACGAAGATGCCGGGGATGGCCTGGCGGACGGCCTCCGCCGCGGCCTCCTCATGCGCCGGGTCGCGCCAGGCGTGCAGGAAGCAGATGGCGACGGCCTCGGCGCCGGCGGCTTTCGCGGCATCGACAGCGGCGGCCAGCGAGGCCGGGTCGAGCGCGGTCTGCACGCGGCCGTCGTCGCGCAGGCGTTCCTGCACGGGCAGGCGGCGCTCGCGCGGGATCAGCGGCTCCGGCGGCGGCATGCGCAGGTTGTAGCGCTCGGGCTTCAGGCCTTCGCGCATTTCCAGCACGTCGCGATGGCCCTCGGTGGTCAGCATGGCCACGCGCGCGCCCTTCTTTTCGAGCAGCGCGTTGGTGGCGACGGTAGTGCCGTGGACGATGCGATCCGTCTGGCGCAGCAGGTCGGCCGTGGTCAGGCCAAGCGTCTCGGCGAGGCGCGCGATGCCGGCGAGCACGCCTTCGCTCTGGTCGCCCGGCGTGCTGGCCGCCTTGGCAAGGGTCGTGGCGCCGCCAGGGGCGATGCCGACGACGTCGGTGAAGGTGCCGCCGACATCGACGCCGATCACATAGCCACTCATGCCACCACTCCCGCGCGGCGGTCGCGCGCTACAGCCTCAGGGTCGCGTTCTTCGGGCGGGCCCCAGCCGCCGCCGCCGCCGGCCTTGACCTCCAGCACCTCGCCCGGGCCGATGACGATGCCGGTCTCCTTGGTCAGCAGCACCCGCTCGCTGCCATCGGCGCGCTTCAGCACGTAGTGATGCGGCAGGCCGTCGGCGCCGCCGGCCAGGCCCGAGGCGCCGTAGCGAGCGCCCTCGCCCGCCGTGTTGCCGCGGGTCGGCGTGGTGGTCTCGACATGCAGGCGCAGCTCGCCGCCATCGCCGCCGCGATACGTGCCCTCGCCGCCGGAGCCAGGGCGGATCTCATGCTTTTCGAAGAACAGCGGGAAACGCGCCTCGGCCATCTCGACGCTGCCGAACTTGATGCCGCCGGCCGCCTGCCATTCGCCGGCGCAGGCCCAGCCGTCGCCGCCCGGCGAGGCGCCGCCGCCCGGCCGGGCATGGAACAGATGCCAGACGAAGGGGCGCTGGCGGCGCGGATCCTGGCCGGTGATGGCGATGCGGAAGCGCTTGCCCCAGGCCGACATGGCGCGGTCCGGGCAGGCCTGGCCGAGGGAGCGCACCACCGCCTCGACGATCTCCTGGGCGCAGTGGTTGGTCGACAGCGTCACCGGCGCGCCCTCGGCGGCCCAGACCACGGTGCCTTCCTTGGCGATCACCTCGAGCAGGCGGAAGACGCCGTCATTCTTCGGCGTGTCGGGGTCGAGCAGATAGGCGAAGCCGATGGCCACCGCCGAGCGCATGTTGGCGTAGGAGGAATTGACGAAGCTGGCGACCTGCGGGTCGCTCGCCGTCAGGTCGACGGTGATGGCGGAGCCCTTCTTCGTCACCGTCGCGCGGATGGCAATGTCCTGGTTGCCGCGGCCGTCATCGTCCAGCAGCGAGACCGCCGACCAGGTGCCGTCCTGCCAGCTTTCGACGATGCGCCGCGCCTCGGCCTCGGCCAGGTCGAGGATGGCGACGGCCGCCTCGGAAACCTCTGAGGCGCCGTGGCGGGAGAAGGCTTCCAGCAGGCGCTTCTCGCCGAGCCGCGCGGCGCCGACCGAGGCCAGCATGTCGCCGCGGAAGTCGCGCGGCAGGCGCGTGTTGGCCGCCAGCATGGTCAGCAGGTCGGGGCGCACCACGCCGCCCTCGCCCAGGCGGATCGGCGGGATGCGGATGCCCTCCTGCCAGATCTCGGTGGCCGAGGCGTTGTAGGCGCCATGCGTCGCGCCGCCGATGTCGCTCTGATGCGCGCGGACGACGCTCCAGAAACGGAGCACGCCCGCCGCGTCGAAGACCGGCATGATGATGGTCAGGTCCGGCAGGTGGCTGCCGCCATGCTGCGGGTCGTTGACCAGGAAGATGTCGCCCGGATGCGAGTCTCCGGCAAAGGCCTCGGCCACCGCCTTCACGGCATAGGGCATGGCGCCGACATGCACCGGCAGGTGGTCGGCCTGGGCGACCAGCCGGGCCTCAGCGTCGCAGAGCGCGATGGAAAAGTCGCGCGAGGCATTGAGGATCTGCGAATAGGCGGTGCGCAGCAGCGCCTCGCCCATTTCGTCGACGATCGCCGTGAAGCGCGCCTGCAGGACGGCCAGGGTCACCGGATCGGGCATTGCGGGCGAGAGCTCCTCATCTGGAACATGCATCAGGCAGCCTTACGTTTTTTTAAGCAAGCCAGGGCGGGTCGGTTTTTGCCGGGTCATTTGCGAATCACTCTCAAATGAATAGACTGGGGCGACCGCATCCCCGTCGCAGCATGGCCCAAGACCCGGACAGCCTGTTCCGCCTCCACCGCAGCCGCCTGAAGGCCGAAGCCAACCGGCGCCTGCGCGACGGCGAGGCCTCGGCCGACGCGGTGCAGGACACCTTCGTCCGCTACCTCGCCCGGCTGCGGGATGCGGAACGCGCGCCGGTCGAGAACCCGCCCGGCTTCCTGCGGCGGATTCTTTCAAATTTGGTCAGCAACCGGCAGATGCGGGCCCCGCGCGGCCACCTGCCGGTCGAGGACGTCGAGCTGGCGGATGGCGCCCCCGATGGCGAGGCGGCGCTGCTGACCGCCGAATCCCGCGCCCGCCTCGCCCGGCTGATCGGCGAGTTGCCGCCGCGTGGCCGCCAGGTGATCTACCTGCACAAGTTCCGCGGCCTCAGCTATGCCGAGATCGCCCAGAAGCTCGGGATTTCCGAGAACACGGTGATGGTCCATATGAGCCGCTCGCTGGCAGCCCTTCGCCGCCGCCTGCGCGAGGAAAACGGCGATGACCGGTAATGGGGGCGGCCCTTACCCGGGTCATGCCATCATGCCCGAAGCAGGAGACCCCGCCTTGTCCGCCGAGGCCGCGCTGACCCGCATCGAGGAGCAGGCCGCCATCTGGTTCACCCGGTCGCGCCAGCCCGGCTGGCCGGCCGCCGAGCGCCAGGCCCTGGCCGCCTGGCTGGCCGAGGACCCGCGCCATGCCGTGGCGCTGCGCGAGGCCGCTTTGCTGTGGGGGGCGCTGGACGGGCAGCGGGCGGCGATGGCGGCCGGCTTGCCCCAGGGCCTACAACGCTCGCGGCGCGGGTTGTGGCGCCCGGCGCTGGGCCTGGCCGGGGCGGCGGCCGCGGCGGGGGGCGCGTTCTGGTGGTCCGACCCTGCCTGGCGCGCCGATTACCGCAGCGGCACCGGCGAACGCCGGGTGGTGGAGCTGGCGCCCGATGGCAGCCGTGCCGAGCTCGACGCCGCCAGCGCGCTGTCGGCCGACCTGTCGGGGCCGTCGCGCCGGCTGGTGCTGCATGCCGGCCAGGCGCTGCTGACCCTGCCCCCGGCCCGCCCCTTCGAGGTCATCGCCGGCGACGGCCGGCTGACCGGCACCGGCGCCAGCCTGGGCCTGCACCGCCGCGCCGACCGGGTCTCGGTCGCGTTGCTGGAAGGCAGCGCGGAGCTGCTGCAGGGCGGCCGCCGGCTGCTGCTGGAGCGCGGCCAGGCGGCGCAATACGGCCCGGCCGGGCTGCAGGGGCCGGGCCCGGCCGACCCCGGCACGGCCACCGCCTGGCGGCAGGACCAGCTGATCTTCCGCCGCGCGCCGCTGGGCGAGGTGGTGCAGGACCTGGAGCGCTACCGCGGCGGGGTGATCCTGATCACCGACCGGAAGACGGCGGAGATCTCGGTCTCCGGCGCCTTCTCGACCCGCAACCCGGATGCGGTGCTGAACGCCATCGGCCAGACGCTGCCGGTGCGGATCCGGCAGATCGCCCATTACCTGGTGGTGATCTCGGCGGGGTAGCGCGCCGGCGCCCCCCCCCGCCTCGCCCGCCTCAGTCGATGCGGATGCCCGCTTTCTGCACCAGCGCCGCGTAGCGCTGCGCCTCGCGCCGCACCAGGTTGGCCGCATCCTCGGCCGAGCCGCCGCCGGGGATGAAGCCGGCTTCCTGCAGCCGGGTGCGGATGGTGGGGTCGTTGACCGCCTTGTTGCCGGCGCGGACGCAGCGCTCGACCACGGAGACCGGCAGCCCGGCCGGGCCCAGCATCATGTACCAGACATTGATCTCGAAGCCCGGATAGCCGAGCTCGGCGATGGTCGGCACCTCTGGCAGGCTGGCCACCCGCTGCGGCATGGTCACCGCCAGGGCCTTGGTCGTGCCGGCGCGCAGATGCGGCAGGTGGGTCGGCAGGGTGTCGATGGCCAGGTCCAGCGTGCCGGCCATCAGGTCGTTCAGCACCGGCCCGGTGCCGCGATAGGGCACGTGGGTCATCTGGATGCCGGCCGCCTGGCACAGCATCTCGGCCGCCAGGTGCTGCTGCGTCGCGATGCCGGAGGAGGCGTAGTTCAGCTTGCCCGGATTGGCCTTGGCGAAGGCGATCAGCCCGGCGAGGTCGCGGTACGGCGCGTTGGCGGGCACCACGGCGACCAGCGGCACGGTGCCGGCCAGCATCAGCGGCGTGAAGTCGCGCGCCTGGTCATAGGGCGGGTTCTTCATCAGGGGACCCACCACCGCCTGGGTGGAGACGGTGCCCATCACCAGGGTGTAGCCGTCGGGCTTGGCCCGCGCCGCGGCGGCGGAGGCGACGGTGCCGCTGGCCCCGGCCCGGTTCTCCACCGCGACCGGCTGGCCGAGCTCGGCCTGCAGGGTCGGCGACAGCAGGCGGGCGATGATGTCGGTGCCCCCGCCCGGGGCGAAGCCCACCAGCATGGTGACGCTGCGATTGGGGTAGTCGTCGGCGAAGGCCAGGCGGGGCGCGAGCGCGAGGGCTGCGCCGGCGCCGAGCAGGGGGCGGCGGTGGATCATGCGTTTCATTCTCCTGCGACCCGGGCTTTGGCGCGCCGGTGCCGGGATTCTTGGACCCGCCCAGCATGCGGAGCGGCGGCCCGGCTTGAAAGCCCGAAAAGCGCGGCTTGCCGGCCGGGCGCGGCTGGCGCGATAGTTTCGCCACAGAATTCCGCCACAGAATCACGCGCGGGGCCGCCGAAGCCACCGCCGAAGGGGGGTCGTCCGATGCGCCTTGCCATCACGCTGCGCCGCGCCGTCGCCGGGGTTTTTCTGTCCGTCCTCGCTTCAGGGGTCGCCAGCGCGGCGGACTACCCCGCGCCGGCCCGGGGCGAGTTCACCGCCCGCGACTTCCGCTTCCAGGGCGGCCAGGTGCTGCCGGCGCTGCGGCTGTCCTACCTGACCATCGGCGCCCCCACCGGCGAGCCGGTGCTGGTGCTGCACGGCACCGCGGGCTCGGCGCAGTCGATGCTGACCCCGGCCTTCGCCGGCGCGCTGTTCGGCCCGGGCCAGCCGCTGGATGCCCAGAAGTATTTCATCATCATCCCCGATGCGCTGGGCGCCGGGGAATCGGCCAAGCCCTCGGACGGGATGCGGGCCGGCTTCCCCGCCTATGACTATGACGACATGGTCGCGGCCCAGCACCGGCTGGTCACCGAGGGGCTGGGGCTGCGCCACCTGCGGCTGGTGCTGGGCAATTCCATGGGGGGGATGCATGCCTGGCTCTGGGGCATCGCCCACCCCGAGATGATGGACGGGCTGGTGCCGATGGCGTCGCAGCCGATCCCGATGTCCGGGCGCAACTGGATGATGCGGCGGATGATCATCGACGCCGTCCGCCAGGACCCGGCCTGGCAGGGCGGCAACTACACGACGCAGCCGCCGGCGCTGAAGGTCGCCAACGCCTTCTTCGGCATCGCCACCAGCGGCGGCAGCATCGCCTGGCAGGCGCAGGCGCCGACGCGGCAGGCGGCCGACCAGCAGCTGGCCGCGCGGCTGGCCGCGCCCTTCACCCAGGACGCCAATGATTTCCTCTACCAGTGGGATTCCTCGCGCGACTTCGACCCCACCGCCGGGCTGCCGCGGATCAGCGCGCCCGTCCTGGCGATCAACGCCGCCGATGACGAGCGCAATCCGCCGGAGACCGGGCTGATGGAGCAGGCCCTGGCCCGCATTCCCCGCGCCACGCTCTACATGATCCCGGCCAGCGCCGAGACCCGCGGCCATGGCACCACCGGCATCGCCCGCTTCTGGACCGCGCCGCTGGCCGCCTTCCTGGCCAGCCTGCCGAAGCGGCAGCCCTGACTGGACGGCGGCCCGCTTTGCCGGCAGGCTCGCGATTCTGGGAGCAAAAGCCAGGCGCGCCGCGATGCGGAGGAAGCCTGAGATGAACGACCTTTCCGTCTGTGGCTGCGCGGGGAAATCCGCGCCGGTCGCCACGGCCGCGCATCCGCTCGACCCGCTGACGCCGGCGGAGCTGCGGCGCGTGGTCGCCCTCCTCCGCGCCGCGCCGGAGCACGGCGAGGCCGCGCTGTTCGAGACCATCGAGCTGAAGGACCCCGACCGCGAGGCGCTGCGCGGCTTCGAGGCCGGCGGGCCGCCGCCGCCGCGCCAGGCCCGCGCCACGCTGTTCCGCGCCAGCCAGCCCGGGGTCTGGCGGCTGGTGGTCGACCTCGATGCCGGGGCGGTGGTGGCGTCGCGCCACCTGCCCGCGGCGCGGCCGATGATCCAGATCGAGCAGTTCCTGCAGATCGAGACACTGGTCCGCGAGGACCCCCGCTTCATCGCGGCCTGCGCGAAGCGCGGCATCACCGAGATGGAGAAGGTCTGCGTCGATCCCTGGTCGGCCGGCAATTTCGGCATTCCCGGCGAGGAAGGCCGGCTGCTCTGCCACACCTTCGCCTGGCTGCGGCTGCGCCCGCACGAGAATTTCTACGCCCATCCGATCGAGGGTCTGAACGCCGTGGTCGACCTGATGACCGGCACGGTGATCCGCGTCGACGACCATGGCGTCATCCCGGTGCCGATGGCCGAGGTGAATTACGACCGCGATTTCCTGCAGACGCCGCGCCAGCCCTACAAGCCGCTCGACGTGGTGCAGCCGGAGGGCGTCAGCTTCCGCCTCGACGGGCGGCAGCTGACCTGGGACCGCTGGAGCCTGCGCATCGGCTTCAACGCGCGCGAGGCGCTGACCCTGCACGACATCCGCTATGACGGCCGCCCGGTGCTGCACCGCGCCTCGCTGGTGGAGATGGTGGTGCCCTACGGCTCGCCGGAGAACGGCCACTACCGCAAGAATGTCTTCGATGTCGGCGAATATGGCCTCGGCAAGCTGACCAACTCGCTGAAGCTCGGCTGCGACTGCCTCGGCCATATCCAGTATCTGGATGGGCATCTCGGCACCATGCAGGGCGGCGTGATGACCATCGAGAACGCCATCTGCATCCATGAGGAGGATGCCGGCCTGCTCTGGAAGCATTGGGATTTCCGTAGCAACCGCAGCGAGGTGCGGCGGGCGCGCAAGCTGGTGGTCTCCTGCATCTGCACCGTCGGCAATTACGAATACGCGCTCTACTGGTACCTGCACACCGACGGCGCCATCCAGTTCGAGGTCAAGGCCACCGGCATCATCAACACGGCGGCCTGCCTTCCCGGCCAGCCCGGCAAATACGCGCGGGAGGTGGCGCCCGGCGTCGCCGGCCAGATCCACCAGCATATCTTCTGCGCGCGCCTCGAGATGGCCGTCGATGGCGACCGCAACAGCCTGGTCGAATGCAACACCGAGGCCGAGCCGGAAGGCCCGTCCAACCCATTTGGCAACGCCTTCTTCGAGACCGAGACGCTGCTGGAGACCGAGCTCGCCGCCCGCCGCCGCGTCGCCCCCGAAAGCCACCGCTACTGGAAGGTGGTGAGCAACGAAAAGAAAAACGCCGTCGGCCGGCCCACGGCGTACAAGCTGGAGCCGCTGCATGCCGTGGCGCCGATGGTGTCGCCCGGCTCGCCCTCGGGCAAGCGGTCGCGCTTCACCCAGAACCATCTCTGGGCCACGCCGATGCAGGCCGAGGAACGCTACCCCGCCGGCGAGTACATGAACCATTCCGATGGCGCCGACGACATCCACGCCATCACCGAACAGAACAGAAAAATAACCGACGGGCCGCTGGTGCTGTGGCACTGCTTCGGCCTGCACCACCCGGTGCGGCCCGAGGACTTCCCCGTGCAGCCCTGCATCAGCACCGGCTTCCGCCTGATGCCGTCGGGCTTCTTCGACCGCAATCCCGGCATCGACCTGGCGCCCACGGTCAATGCCGCGAGCTGCCATGCCTGCGCCCCTCCCCGCGCGGGCGAATGACCTTTCTTCCACCGTCAAGGAATTTGGACGATGCAGCGACGTGACCTGATTCGCGCCGGCATGGCGCTCAGCGCCACAACAGCCTTGCCCCTGGCGGCGCCGGCCATCGCCCAGGCGCCGAAGGTGCTGAAATTCGTCCCGCAATCGGATCTGACGGTGATCGACCCCGTGGTCACCACCGCCTATGTCACGCGCCACCATGCGCTGATGATCTGGGACCAGCTCTACGGCATCGACAAGGACTTCAAGCCGCAGCCGCAGATGGCCGAGGGGCATGAGGTGTCCAGCGACGGGCTCGGCGTCAGCATCCGCCTGCGCGAGGGGCTGAAGTTCCATGACGGGTCGCCGGTGCTGGCGCGCGACGCCGTCGCCTCGATCCGCCGCTGGGCGGTGCGCGACGCCATGGGCCAGGCGATGATGGCGGCGACCGACGAGCTCTCGGCGCCCGACGACCGCACCATCCGCTTCCGCCTGAAGAAGCCCTTCCCCCTGCTGATCGACGCGCTGGCCAAGCCGGGCACGCCGATCCTGGTGGTGATGCCGGAGCGCATGGCCCGCGGCGAGGCCGCCGTGCCGGTCACCGAGTTCATCGGCTCCGGCCCGTTCCGCTGGGTCGCCGGCGAGCGCATCCCCGGCTCCCGCCTGGTCTATGAGCGCAACCGCGACTACGTCCCCCGCGCCGACGGGCCGGTGGCCTGGACCAGCGGGCCGAAGCGGGTGAATTTCGACCGCATCGAATGGCAGGTGCTGCCCGACCAGGCGACGGCGGCGGCGGCGCTGCAGAATGGCGAGGTCGACTGGCTGGAGCAGCCGATCGCCGATATCGCCACCCAGCTGAAGCGCAACCGCAACATCCAGGTCGAGGTCTCCGACCCCACCGGCTTCATGTCGCTGGCGCGCTTCAACCATCTGCACCCGCCCTTCGACAATCCGGCGATCCGCCGCGCTTTGCTCGGCGCGCTGGCGCAGGAAGACTTCATGACCGCGGTGATCGGCGCCGATCGCAGCCAGTGGCGCGACGGCATCGGCTTCTTCCCCGCCGGCACGCCGATGGCGAGCGCCGCCGGCATGTCGGCCATCACCGGCCCGCGCGACCTGGCCAAGGTGAAGCGCGACCTGGTCGCCGCCGGCTACAAGGGCGAGAAGGTGACGCTGCTGGGCTCGACCGACCAGCCGGCGCTGTTCCAGCTGGCCCAGGTCGCGGCCGACTACCTGACCAAGGCGGGGATGAACATCGACTTCATCACCACCGACTGGGGCGTGGTGGTGCAGCGCCGCGCCAGCCGCGAGGTGCCCGAGAAGGGCGGCTGGAACATGTTCTTCACCAACTTCACCGGGCTCGACTTCTTCAACCCCGGCACCCACATCGCGCTGCGCGGCAATGGCACCAGCGCCTGGTTCGGCTGGCCGACCATGCCGAAGGTCGAGGCGCTGCGGAACCAGTGGTTCGACGCCCCCGACCTGGCGACGCAGCAGAAGCTGGCCGCCGAGATCCAGGATCAGGCGCTGCAGGAAGTGCCCTACATGCCGCTCGGCCAGTATTTCCAGAACTGGGCCTATCGGAAGACCCTGGCCGGCGTGGTCCAGGGCATGCCGGTGTTCTGGAACGTCAACCGGGTCTAGCCCGCGCGACCTGCCCGGCGACACCGTCGCCGGGCGCTTCGCGAAAGCTCAGTCCGCCAGGCGGATCAGCACCAGCTGGAAGCTGGCCGTCGCGCCGCCGAGCTGCTTCACCCGCAGGAAGGCCGGGCGCGGCTGCGGCTCGATCGCCAGGCGCGAGGCCAGGCCGCCATCGGCATCGTCATTCTCGGCGATGGCCTGGCCATCGGCATCGAGCATCTCCAGCACCGTGTCGGCGCCCTCAGACAGCGAGAAGGTCAGCGCCATCGCCATCCGCCCGTCATTGGGCAGGGCGAAGACGGCGGCCTGGTCGCCCTCCAGCCGCACCGAGACCGCCTCGCCGATGATCAGCGTCGGACGGCGCGCCGCCTCCTCGACGGTGCCGGCCGGGCCGCCGCCGGCCGCAGCCGGGCCGCTGGCGCCGCGGCTGCCGCTGGCGCGCAGCACCAGGTCGAAGCGGCCGCCCTGGCCGTTCAGCGTGCCGGCGCGGACGAAGGCCGGGCGGCGCCCGGCGCGGCTGGTGGCGATGCGGGAGGCCAGGCCCTGGCCGCCATCATCGTCCTCGGCCAGCACGGCGCCGTCCTCGTCCAGCAGGAACAGCTGGGTATCGGCATCATTGCGCAGGTTGCGGGTCTCGATGACGAAGCCCTGGTCCTGCGGCAGGGCGAAGATGGCGCTCTGCCGCCGGCCGAGATCGAGCGACAGCGTCCCCGCCGCGATCGGGCCGCGGTCGCGGGCGGCCTGCAGCGTGGTCGGGAAATCCGGCGGCGGCTGCGGCGCCTCGCGCACCAGCACCAGGTCGAACTCGCCGCCCGCCCGCTCCAGCGTGCCGACGCGGAGCGTCACCGCGCCCTCCGGCGGGTCGTTCAGCGCCAGCTCCGAGGCGAAGCCGCCGCCGCCATCGTCATCCTCGAGCAGCACGCGCCCCTCGGCATCGAGCAAGGCGAGCACCGTGTCGGTGCTGGCGCGCAGGTTGCGGGTGACGGCGACCAGCCCGGCGCGATCGGCCGGCAGCGCGAAATAGGCGGTCTGGTTGCGGCGCAGCCGCAGGTGGCGGGTGTTGCCGGGCTCCAGCGGCGGCGCGGTGCCGGCCATTTCCTGGCTGGTCGGGAAATCCGGCGCGGTCTGCGGCGCGTTGCGGCGCAGCGTGATGTCGAAGCTGCCGGCCTGGTTGTCCAGCGTGCCGGCGCGGATCACCGCGACCCGGCTGTCGGCGCTGACCTCCAGGCTGGAGGACAGGTCGTCGCCGCCGCCATCGTCATCCTCGATCAGCTTGCGGCCGCGCGCGTCGAGCCCGGCCAGCACCGTGTCGGTGCTGCGCCCCAGCCTGCTGGTGGTGACGGTGTAGTCGCGCCCGGCCTCGGGGGCGACGAGGAAATAGGCGGATTGCCCGCGGCCGAGCCGGACGCAGAGCCGCTGGTCGGGCACCAGCGGCGGCACCCGCGCGGCGGCCTCGGCGCTGGTGGCGATCTCGGCGACCTGGCCGCCCGGGCAGCTGGCGCCGCCGGCCCGCGCCGTGCCGCCCGCGGCACCGCCGCCGCCGCCGCTTTTCGGCGGGCCGGTCTCGGCGGCAGCCGGCGGCGCCGGGGGCGTCGGGCGGGGCTGCGCGCCCGCCGGTCCTGCCTGCAGCAGCCCGGCCAGCAGCGCCGCCATCGGCAAAGCCGCCATCGCCAAAGCCGCCCTGGGCGGCACCAGCCATGCCCCAATCCGTCCGATCCGCGCCATCGCGCCTGCCCTCCGAGCTTTATCGCAAGCAGCTAGACCACGGCCCGAAAGGCGGCAATCGAGCGGCGGATCACGTTCCTGATGTCAGAAGCGGCGGCTGAGGCTGAGCATGAAACGGTTGTCGCAGATCTTCTGGCCGCCGCCGCAATCGGCCCGGCCGATATCGGTGCCGGCATAGCTGGCGGCGAGGCTGACGCCCTGGGCGAGCTCGCGCGACAGGCCGATCGAGTACCAGAGGTAGTCGGGCGCGCCGAACCGCGCCTCCCGCTCGATCCATTGGTGGCCGAGGCGGCCGGACAGGGTGACCTCGCCGGGCAGGGCGATGTCGGCGCCGCCCTCGAGGGCCACCGCCAGGCCGGATCGGGCGAAGAAGTCGGGCGACAGATTGACGCTGGCCAGGGCGGTGACCGGCCCGATGCCGCGGCTGGCCTTCAGCGCCGCCTCGACATAGTCGAGGCGATAGCCGCCGGCCGGCCGGTCATGGCCCGGATAGCCGTAATGGACGGCGCCGATATCCCAGGCGATGCCGAGCGCGTCGAAGCGGAAGCCGGCCGAAAGATCGAGCTCCTGCCGCGCATCGCTGCCGGCGAAGGCGACCTGGCTGCCGAAGGCGCCGAGATAGAAACCGCTGTCCTGCACGGCCTCCAGCGTCAGTTGCAGGGCCGGGCGGCTGCGGGTCTGGCTGATGCCGCGGAACAGATAGTCGCTGCCGGCCACCGGCAGGGCGGTGAAGGACAGGCCGAGGGCCTCGCTGCGCAGCTGCGCGGCGGCGGGGCCGGCGCAGGCCAGGAGGGCGGCAAGGGTCAGGGGAAGAGCGGGGCGCATGGGCTTGTCCATCGGAAGGCGGGTGAGGCCTGGCGATAGCCGGACGCCGCGCAAAGGCGCGATGCGGCCTTGCGGCGGGCGGTGTCAGCGGGGTGTAAAGCTGCTGCCAGGCGCCCGATGGTTATTGGCCGGGATGGTGGAGAAGGCGAAGCGCCGCAGGCGGCATCGGATGTCCGCCGCTCGCCATGTCAGCCCCGCAGCGCCGCCAGCAGCAGCCGCAGCGCGTCTTCCGCGAAGCGTGCCATGTTCGTCGCGCGATCCGCCTGCCCTGTCGCCAGCGTCAGCACCCGGCCGGACGGCCCGGCGACCGCCAGGCAGGCATGGCCGGCGGCATCGCCATACCGATTGCCCGAAGGCCCCGTCGCGCCGGTTTCCGCCAGCCCCCATTCCGCGCCCAGACGCTGCCGCACCCGCCCCGCCAGCAGCGCGGCATAGGCCTCGGTCGAGGGCCGCATCCCCGCCATGTCGTCCCCGGTGATGCCCAGCAGGCCTTCGCGGGCGGCGGCGGTGTAGATCACCGCGCCGCCCAGGAAAAAGGCCGAGGCGCCCGGCAGCGCCAGCAGCCGCGACGAGATCAGCCCGCCGGCCGAGGATTCGGCCACCGCCAGTTTCTCGCCCCTGGCCGCCAGAAGCGCCGCAACGTCCTGCTCCACCATTCGTCAGCCTCCGCTCAGGTCAAGAATGCGTTATATTCTGTCTTTGAAAAGAATATCACAACCCGTTCATGGATCAGGGAAATAAAGCCCGGGACCTGTTCCACCTGTTCTTGCGGATCTATAACGCGGCAACTGACCGGCCGCGTCCCAGCGGGCCGGACCAAGCCCAGGAGGAATCTCCCGCCATGTCGCTGCGCACCCCGTTTCTCGCCGCCGCCCTGCTCGCTTTGGCTGGCCCGGCCTTCGCCCAGGCGCCGCCGGCCGGGATGCCGGCCGGCCCGACGGCGGAGCAGCTGAAGACCATTTTCGAAGCGGCCCGCAACCAGCAAGGCGTCTTCGAATATTGCCAGGCGGCCGGCCATATCGAGGCCAGCACCGTCGCGCTGCAGACCCGCATCATGGCCAACCTGCCGAAGCCCACCGACACCAGCGGTGGCGAGGCGGCCTATGCCCGCGGCAAGGCTGGTGCCATCGTCGTCGGCCCGCAGTCGGTGACCCTGGCCGACGCGGCCAAGGGCCAGAGCACCACCGAGGCCGCGCTGTGCCAGCGCATGGGCGATTCGGTGAAGCAGGCCGGCGCCTCGCTGCCGCCGCAGTAACCGATCGAGGCCCGGACAGGAAAAAGGCCGGCGGGGGCGACCCCGCCGGCCTTTCTCGTCTCAGCCCGGGCCGCCGATCCGCTTCGGCACGCCCTGCTTGTCGCGCAGCGCCGCCAGCCGGTCGCCGAGGTTCAGCGCCGGCCCGCCGCCGCCGCTCGCCGCCTGCAAGGCCGCGGCAATATTCGGGTCGTCCTGCTCGGGGCGGGTCGGCGCCAGCAGCTTCGCCTTGCTGTTGGCCGCCTCGGCCTCGGCCAGGTTGCGCGCCGCCGTGTCCTGCATCGCCTTCAGCGCGACGCTGAGGCCGCTGGTCGCGCCGGTCAGCCCGGCCGCCTGGCGCGCCGCCTCGGCGCGGCGGTCGGCGGCGTCGCGCTGCTGCTCGGCCCGCGTCATGTCGCGCTGCGCCCGGGTCAGCTCGGCGCGCGCCGTCTTCAGCTTGGCGCCGGCCTGGTTGTAGGTCTCGGTCAGCATCGCCAGGAATTCTTCGGCCTCGACGGCGTCGCGCTTCTCGCGCTCCAGCTCCGGCGCCATCTCCTCCAGCATGGCGACCAGCGTGCCGAGCGAGCGCTCGAGCTCCGCCTTCTTCGCCGGATCGGCCTCGGCGCTCGCGCGGTTCTGGATCTGCTCGGCCGCGGCCAGGCGCTGCTGCGACAGCTTCTCGATGGTCTCCGCCTCGCGGCGCTCCTTGTCGAAGATCTGCCGCGCCTCGGCGACCTGCAGGCCGAGCTTGTCCAGATGCTGCTCCATGGTGCGCAGCTCGGCCTCGGTCGCCGATTTCGGATCCCAGCGGACGATCGCCTCGACGGCCGAGGTGACGGCCTGGTCGGTCTTCACGCCCACCAGGTTGCGGATGAAGGCCAGCATGGCGTTTTTTCCTTGTGCCTAAGTACGGATCAGCCGGCCATGGCGCCGGCGTTCAGCAGGGCGACGGCCAGCTGCAGCCCGGCCAGCAGCCAGGCGGCGGCCAGGTTGCCGGCCTCGATCATCTGCCGCAGCCCGCGGATCAGGAAGGAGGCGGCGGCGAAGACCAGCAGCTGCAGCACCAGCGCCACCAGCCCCCAGACGACGATGTCGAGCGTCACCCGGCTGGTGGCGAGCGTCGCGGCCAGCGGGATGGCCAGCGCAACCAGGCTGGCGCCCAGCACCACGCCCGCCGCCGCATTGCCCTCGCGGATCAGCCGCATCTCGTGGAACGGGGTGATCGCGGTGTAGAGCGCGACGCCCAGCGCCAGCAGCGCCAGCGTCACCGCGAATTGCAGCACCAGCACCGGCAGTCCGGCCCGCAGGGTCTCGAGGATGACGTCCATGGCGCGTTGCGTCCTTCAGGCCAGCGACAGCGAGGCGGGGTTGAGGTCGAGCCCGGCGCGGATCTCCACCCAGGCGTCCTGGCCATCCTCGATGGCCGAGACCAGGATGTATTCGGTGGCCGGCGCCGGCGCCGGGCTGCCGGTCGGCCGGCCATAGAGCATGCTCTGGTTGCGGATGCTGCGGCGGCCGGTGGTGGTCTCGACCTCCTCCAGCATCTCGCGCGGCGCGATCCGGGAGGAGCCCGGCGCCCAGAGCCGCTGGTAGGTCTGGCCGTCCTTGGTCTGGAATTCGGGCCAGCCGATCATGCCCTCGCGCGGGTCGAGCCAGGCCTGCCACTCGGCCTCGTCGGCCGGCGTGACCTCGTCGAGCAGCGCGAAGAAGCGGCATTCGTCGGGCGTGTTGCCGGCGCCCAGATGCAGCTGGATCATGCCCTGCTCCTCCGGCAGGTAGAGCCGGACGAGCGAGCCCTGTCCCCCCGGGTTCTGCCCCCCCGGGTTCTGCCTCCCCTGGCCC
>NZ_CACSJM010000027.1 GCF_902706185.1 Roseomonas sp. 18066
GTATCGGCATCAACCGATGCCAAAACAAGCCGTCCAAGCTTGTTTTGGCATCGGTTGATGCCGATACTGCATCGATGTTCGAGTTCAGCCAGCTCCGCTGCTTCGTCGCCGTCGCCGAGGAGCTGCATTTTCACCGCGCCGCCGCCCGGCTGAACATGACCCAGCCGCCGCTGAGCCGGCAGATCCAGCAGCTGGAGCGCCAGCTGGGCCTGGTGCTGCTGCTGCGCGGCAGCCGGGCGGTGCGGCTGACGCCGGCGGGGGAAGCCTTCCTGCGGGATGCGCGCCGGCTGCTGCAGGCCGCCGAGAACGCCACCCAGCAGGCGCGGCGGGTGGCCCAGGGGCAGCGCGGGCAGATCACCATCGGCTTCACCGCCTCCTCCGGCTATGGCGTGCTGCCGCGGCTGGTCGGCGTCGCCCGGGCGCATCTGCCGGAGATCGAGCTCAGCCTGCGGGAGATGGTGTCGCAGGACCAGGTGGCGGCGCTGCAGGCCGGGCAGGTCGACCTGGCCCTGCTGCGGCCGCAGCCGCTGATCGCGGGGCTGCGCACCGCCCTCGTCCAGCGCGAGGCGCTGCGCCTGGCCCTGCCGCGCGGCCACCGGCTGGCGGAGGCGGCCGAGGTCGAGATCCCGGCCCTGGTGGGCGAGGCGCTGATCACCTTCCCCCCCATCGAGGGGCGGTATTTCCACGACCTGATCCTCGGCCTGTTCCGCCAGGCCGGGGTGGTGCCGACCCGGCTGCAATTCATCAGCCAGACGCATTCGATCCTGGCCCTGGTCGGCGCGGGCCTCGGCATCGCCGTGGTGCCGCAGGCGGCGGAAAAGCTGCGCCAGGCGGAGGTGGTGCTGCGCCCGCTGGCCGGCCCGGGCATCCCGGCGGCCGAGCTGATGCTCGCCTGGCGGGAAGGCGCCGACAACCCGGCCTGCGAGGCGCTGCTGGAGGTGCTGCGCCAGGACTGGACCCAGCTGAGCCCCGCCTGACGCGGAGATGTCACGGCGCCGTCAAGCGGATGCAGGAAGCGACGCGCAGTCTGCGCCCCCTTCGTCCGGCTGGAACAACGTCCCATGACCATCGCCTTCCCCCGCCGCGCCGCGCTCGGCCTCGGCCTGGCGGCCGCCCTGCCGCGCTTCGCCATCGCCCAGGCCGACCAGCGCCCGGCCATCACCGTCGCGGTGCAGACCATCAGCACCAGCAACACGCTGGAGCCGCTGCGCGAGCAGTCCAACGTGATGACCCGCGTCGTCGCCAGCTTCCTGGAGCCGCTGATCGACCTGGACTGGGTCGGCGACATGGCGCTGCGCCCGGCGCTGGCCGAATCCTGGCGCCGCATCGACGAGCGCACGCTGGAGCTGGTGCTGCGCCCCGACGTGCGCTTCCACGACGGCAGCAAGCTGACCGCGGAAGACGTGGCCTTCACCTTCGGGCCCGAGCACATGTGGGGCGACGGCAGCGCGGCGCCGGCGGGCGGGCTGTTCACCTCGACCACCGCCGGCGCCGGCACCCGCCAGCCGCCGCCGGAGGTGCCGGCCATCGCCCGCCTGGCCTTCCCCGGCTTCGAGCGGATGCAGGTGGTCGATGCCCGCACGCTGCGCCTGGTCAACCGCCTGCCCGACGTGACGCTGGAAGGGCGCCTGGCCCGCCCCGCCGGCGCCATCATCAGCCAGCGCGCCTTCGAGGCCGCGCCGGACTGGCTGACCTGGGCGCGCAAGCCGGTCGGCACCGGCCCCTATCGTATCGCCGACTACCGCCCCGACAGCTACCTTCTGCTCGAAGCCAATGACGCCCACTGGGCCGGCCGCCCGCCGCTGCGCAGCATCCGCTTCGTCCAGGTGCCCGAGGTCTCGTCCCGCGTGAACGGCCTCCGCGCCGGCGACTACGACTTCGCCTGCGACCTGCCGCCCGACCAGATCGCCGTGGTCCGCGGCAGCCCGCGCCACGAGGTGCTGGGCCGCGCCATCGCCAACCACCGCGTCACCGCCTTCGACAAGACCCATGCCGTGCTGCGCGATGCCCGCATCCGCCGCGCCATCACGCACTCCATCGACCGCCAGGGCATCGTCGACGCGCTGTGGGACGGCGCCGGCGGCGTGCCGCGCGGCATGCAGTTCGACTTCTTCGGCCCGATGACGCTCGCCGACTGGGAAGCCCCCCGCTTCGACCTGGCCGAAGCCCGCCGCCTGCTGACCGAGGCCGGCTACAAGGGCGAGCCCATCCCCTATCGCCTGCTGAACAACTACTACACCAACCAGACGCCGACCGCGCAGGTGCTGCAGGAAGGCTGGCGCCAGGCCGGGCTGAACGTGGTCATCGAGATGAAGGAGAACTGGTCGCAGATCCTGCAGGCCGACGCCACCCGCGGCCTGCGCGACAACTCCAACACCGCCTTCTTCAACGACCCCGTCGGCGCCATGGCCGCCTTCGGCCCCGGCGGCCAGCAATGGGCCAGCGGCGAATGGCGCAACGACGACGCGGCCAAGGCCCTGGAAGCGCTGCAGACATCGACCGATCTGGAAACCCGCCGCAAGGCGCTGCGCCAGATGCTGCAGATCTGCGAGCGCGACGACCCGGCCTATACCGTGCTGCACCAGACGGTGAACTTCACGGGCAAGCGGAAAGATATCAACTGGAAGCCGTCAGGGTCGTTCGCGATGGACTTCACCAGCCGGAACTGGGCGTAAAAAGGTCGGGGGAAAGTATTCCCCCGAATCCCCCTTCTATTTCTTCAAGAAAGCACCGGCCTTCATGATCAACGGGATCGAACGTCCCTGGCCGGTCAGCAACGACAGATCAGCCAAGGGATTGCCGTCGACGACAATCAAGTCGGCGAAGGCACCCTCGGCGACGACACCAATCTGACCTTCCAAGCGGCAAAGCCGAGCCGCGATATAGGTCGCCGAAGCGATCACCTGCTGCGCCGGCAGCACCCGCCCGCGGATGACGAATTCCTCCGACTGGTGCCGGTGCATCGGGCCCAGCAGGTCGCTGCCATAGGCCATCGGCAGCCCGGCCTCGGCCATGATGGAAAGCGACTCCATGCCCTTCAACCGGACGTCGTCGACTTTGCCCACGGCCTCGGCGCCGATGCCCAGCGCCTCGCCTTCCTCGGACAGCTTGTCGTAGGTCACCAGCGTCGGCACCGCGACCGCGCCCTGCTCGGCGGCGAAACGCGCGGTCTCCAGGGTGATCAGGTTGCAGTGCTCCAGCGAATGGACGCCGCATTCGACGGCGCGGCGGATGCCTTCGTCGGTGTAGAGATGCGCCGAGACATAGCCGCCGGCATTGCGCGCCTCTTCCACCGCCGCGGTGATCTCCTCGCGCGAGAAGCCGAGGAAATGGATCGGGTCGGTCGGCGAGGCGACGCCGCCATTGGCCATGATCTTGATGAAGCGGGCGCCGGCCTTGATTTCCTGGCGCGCGGCGCGGCGGACTTCCGGCACGCCGTCGCACAGCCGGCCCAGCGCGCCGAGGCGGCCTTCGAACTGGCTGGGGGCGTTGTCGAAGGGCCCGCGGAAGTCGCAATGGCCGCCGGACTGGCTGAGCGCCTTGCCGGAGATCACCAGGCGGGGGCCGCGGACATAGCCCTGCTCGGTGGCCAGGACCTGGCCGTGGTCGGCGCCGCCGACGTCACGGACGGTGGTGAAGCCGCGGTCCAGCATCTCGCCCATCAGCTTGATGGAGCGGGCCATGATCAGGCTGTCGGGCAGCGTCGCGTTGCGGCCCAGGCTGGCCTCGACGGCGACGACATGGACATGGGCGTCGATCAGGCCGGGCATCAGGGTCTTGCCGGCGACGTCGATCACCGTGGCGCCGGAGGGCGCCTTGGCGGTGGGCGAGACTTCCTTGATGCGGCCGCCTTCGACGACGACGCCCTGGGGTTCGGAGGGCTCCGCGGCGGTGCCATCGACGATCCGCGCGTTGCTGAAGAAGGTCGTGCTCATTTCTTATTATCCAAAAATAGAAGGGGGCACGGGGGGATACTTCCCCCCGTTCTTGCTTACTTTCTTCTGGCTTCCAGAAAGGCCGGGATCAAGAGCGGGGCAAGCGGTGCGATCTTTTTCAGCGCTTCTTCGTCGTAATGGTGCTCGGCGTCCAGCAGGTTGCAGGTGCCGATGGTCTCGCCGTCGTAGCGCACGGGCAGGTTGATCACCGAGCCCAGCCCCATGCTTTCGATCAGCGCGTGGTCATAGAAGGCCCAGCGGATGCCGGCCTTGTCGGTGCCGAGATAGGGCTTGCCCTCGGCCAGCACATGCGCGCCCCAGGGCGTCGCGCCCATCGTCTTGCGGCCGGAGGTCGGGTATTCGGCCGGGTGGCTGGACCAGACGCGGGCGACATCGGCGCCGTCGACATAGAGCAGCGTGAACAGCCTGTGGCCGACGAGGCGCTGCATCTCGTCCTGCAGGGCACGGTAGAGGCTTTCGGGCTGGCCGGGTTCGGCCAGGCGGGCGAGCAGCTCGGTCATGAGGGCGCCTTCGGGGCAGGAGGGATGCGCTCGGGCAGGATGCCCTTGGGCCGCAGATGCAGCACCAGCAGCAGGGACAGGCCGACCAGGGCCTCGCGCAGGGCGGCGACCTGCACCGCCTCGATGCCGGGGACCACGGCGGCCAGGAAGCGGGTGGCTTCCAGGAAGGCGACCACGCAATAGGCGCCGAGCACCGCGCCGACGGGGCGGCCGATGCCGCCGGCGGTGACGGCCAGGAAGATGTAGATGGTGATCAGCGGCTGGAAGTGGTCGGGCGAGATATAGGACTGGTAATGGGCGTAGAGCGCGCCGGCCAGCGCGGCGACCGCGGCCGACAGCGCGAAGGCCTGGTATTTCAGCCGCAGCACCGGCTTGCCGGCGAAGCCTGCCAGCTCCTGGTCCTCGCGCACGGCGCGCAGCGCGCGGCCGAAGGGGCTCTGGTCCAGGCGGCGCAGCAGCAGCCAGACCAGCAGGACGACCAGGGTGACGCCCCCCGCCCAGGCCTGGTTGAAGCCGACGACGCCCAGCGCCGCCTTGCCGGGGGCCAGGATGCCGGACATGCCGTCGGCGCCATTGGTCAGCCAGCGCTCGTTCAGCGCCACCAGGCGGACGATCTCGCCGAAGCCGAGCGTGACGATGGCGAGGTAGTCGTCGCGCAGCCGCAGCGTGAGCCCGGTGATGGCCAGCCCCGCCAGCACGCCGGCCGCCATGGCGACGCAGAGGCCGATGGCGAGCGGCGCCCCGGCCCCGGTGGCCAAGGCGGTGGCATAGGCGCCGATGCCGAAGAAGCCGGCGAGGCCGAGATTGACCAGCCCGGCGCCGCCCCAGGCCAGGTTCAGCGCCAGCGACAGCAACGCGTAGATGCCGCCGATGGTGACCGAGAAAAGCAGGTAGGAGAGCATCAGGCTGCCCTCTCGCCCAGCAGCCCGCGCGGGCGGAAGGTCAGGATCAGCAGGATGGCGACGAAGCCGACGCCGCTGCGATAGGTCGCCGGCACCACCAGCAGCGCCAGCTCCTCGGCGATGCCCAGCGCCAGCGCGCCGGCGACCGCCCCGGGGATCGAGCCCAGCCCGCCCAGCACGGCGGCGGCGAAGACCGCGAGCAGCACGCGATAGCCGGTCATCGGGTCGATCGAGGTGTCGAGGCCGAGCAGCACCCCCCCTGCCCCGGCCAGCCCGGCGCCGAGCGCCACGGCGATGGCGGCGATGCGCGCCGGGTCAATGCCCTTGAGGCGCGCCAGGTCGGGGTTGTCGGCGACGGCCCGCATGGCGCGGCCGAAGCGGGTGAACATCAGGAAGGCGAAGACACCAGCGACGACGGCCACCGCCAACACCAGGTTCCAGATCTGCTGCAATCCGACAAAAATGCCGCCGATGATCAGGTCCGGCTGGATCGGCAGGTCGAAGCCGCGCAGGTCGTTGCCGAAGAAAAACCGCAAGAAATTTTCGAGGATGAGGTTCACGGCGATGGAGGCGATGGCCACCGTCAGGGCGCCCGCCGGCATCAGCCGCCGCAGCGCGCCGAGCTCGCAGAGCAGCCCCGCCGCGCCGCCGGCGGCGAAGGCCACCAGCACGGCGAGCGGCGCGCCGAAGCCCAAGCGGGTGTTCACCCACCACCCGGCGAAGGCGCCGACCGAGACATAGCCGGCGATGGCGAAGCTGGGGTAGCGCAGGATGGCGAAGATGGCGGTGAAGCCCACCGCCGGCACCGCGATCAGCGACCCCGCCAGCAGCCCGTTCACCACCGCCTGCAGCAGGGCTTCCATGCCGGTCAGGCGATGCGCAGCAGGGTCAGCTTGCCCGACTTCACCTGCTCGTAGCGGAACTGGCAGTCGATGATGTCGCCGGTGTCGGTGAAGTCGCAGGGGCCGCTGGCACCTTCGTAGTTGATGGCCTGGCCGGCCTTCAGCGCCGCCAGCCCGTCGGTGATGGTGCCGACCTTGGTGCCGCCCGGCGCCTGGCTAACCTTGCGCAGGTTATCGCGGATGGCGGTGCCGCTGGCGGTGCCGGCGGCCTGCATGGCGAGCAGCAGCAGATTGGCCTGGTCGTAGCTCTGGGTGGAGTAAGGATCCGGGTTTTCCATGGCCGTCACCGAGGCCATGTGCTTCCAGGCCGGCGACCCTTCGGCCGGGGAAGGGGCGATGGTGAAGATGCCCTCCACCGTGTCGGCGGGGACGCTGTCGATCAGCTTCTGGTTGACCGAATAGGCGAAGGCGATGCGGGTGCCAGTGAAGCCGGCGCGCAGCAGGTCCTTCACCAGCACCGTGGTGTCGGGCAGGTAGCCGCCCAGCACGATGGCATCCGGCTTGCCGCGCAGCGCCTGCTGCACCTCGGTGCGGTAGGAGGGCTTCTTGTCGTCATAGATCAGCAGCTCGACCGCGCCACCGGCGGGCTTCACCGCGGCGGCGATGTTCTCGTACTGGCTCTGCGCGAAGGGCGTCTGCGGCGACAGCATGACGATCTTCTTGGCGTTCTGGCTGAGGGCAAATTCGCCAAACTTCCTGCCCTGCAGTGTCGTGTTGGGCTGGGTGCGGGCGAAGAAGCCGCGATGCGGCAGGGCGGTCAGCGCATCGGCGCCGGCGGTGGCCAGCATCATGGTGCCGCTCTCCCAGCAGAGCGGCGCGACGGCGGCGGCGACCGAGGAGGCCCAGACGCCGCAGATGCCGACCACCCGGTCGACATCGATCAGCTTGCGCGCGGCGCGCACGGCGGCCTCGGGGTTGGTCTGGTCGTCCTCGGCCACCAGCTCGACCGGGCGGCCGAGGATGCCGCCGGCCTTGTTGGCCTCCTCGACCACGGCGCGGATGGCCTTGACCATGGCCGGGCCATAGGTGCCGCCGGCACCGGTCAGCGGCGACAGCGCCGCGATGCGCAAGGGCCCCTGCCCCTCGGCGCGGAGGATGCGCGGCAGGGCCAGCGGCGCGAGGGCCGCCGTCGCCAGCAGCGAACGACGCGACAGATCAGCGAAAGACGCGGTCATCTCACTCTCTCCCCTCGCCCGTTTTCGGGCTCTTGGTCAGCCACCCAGGAACAGCCTGCGAATTTCCGGATCTTCCGCCAGCGCGGGGCCGGCGCCCTCGACGCTGTTGCGCCCGGCCACCAGGACGTAGCCGCGGTGGGAGATGCGCAGCGCTTCCACCGCATGCTGCTCGACCATCAGCACCGGCAGGCCGGCGCGGTTCAGGTCGATCACCGCCGCGAACAGCTCCTCCGCCGCGCGCGGCGACAGGCCCGCGGTCGGCTCGTCCAGCAGCATCATCGAGGGCTGCTGCATCAGCCCCATGGCCATGGCCAGGATCTGCCGCTGCCCGCCCGACAGGCTGCGCGCCAGGGCCCGCCGCTTGCCCGCCAGCATCGGATAGCGGGCATATATTTTCTCGAGCTCGGCGCTGGAACCTTTGGGGTCCAGGAAGCCACTGATGGAAAGATTTTCTGCGACGCTCAGCCGCGCGAAGACATTCGCCTCCTGCGGCACGAAGGCGAGGCCCGCCCGCGCCCGGCCGATGGCGTCGTCGGCGGTCACGTCGCGGCCACCGACCGCGACGCGGCCCTCGGCGATCCGCAAGAGCCCCGCCACCGCCTTCAGCAGCGTCGACTTGCCGGCGCCGTTCGGGCCGATGATCGTCACGATCTCGCCGGGCTGCACCGCGACCGAGGCGCCCTTCAGGATCTGCTCAGCCGCGCCATAGCCGGCGACCAGGCCCTCGGCGACCAGGGCCGCGGTCAATGCCGGCGCCCCAGATAGGCTTCCTGCACTTCCGCGTTGGCGGCGACCTGCTCGAAGCTCCCCGTGACCAGGGTGCGGCCTTCCGCCATGACCACGACGTGGTGGCACAGCTGCCGGATCAGCGCCATGTCATGCTCGACCAGGCAGAGCGAAATCCCCTCGGCGTTCAGCGCCTGCAGATGGGCGGCGATCTCGGCGCCGAGCGAGGGGTTCACCCCCGCCATCGGCTCATCGAGCAGGATCATGCGCGGCTCGGCCATCAGCGTGCGGCCGATCTCCACCAGTTTCTTCTGGCCACCCGACAGCGCGGTGACCGGGGCGTCCAGCAAGGGCGACAGGCGCAGCCGGCCAGCGATGGCCAGGGCCCGCTCGGCGAGCTCGGCCTCGCGGTCGCGGGCGGTGCGCGACCACATCGGCGCCTGCAGCAGCCGCTCGCCCGGCTGGCGCGGGCCATAGAGCATCAGGTGCTGGAAGACGCTCATCTTCGGGAAGCCGCGGGCGATCTGGAAGGTGCGGGTCAGCCCGCGCGCCGCCAGGCGATGCGGCTTCAGCCCGGTGATGTCCTCGCCCTGGAAGCGCACCGCGCCGGCATCCGGGCGCAGCAGGCCGGAGACGACATTCAGCAGCGTCGACTTGCCCGCGCCATTCGGCCCGATCAGCCCGGTGATGCGCCCGGCCGGCAGGCTGAAGCCGACCCCGTCCAGCGCCGCCATGCCGAAGAAGCGCCGGGTGACGTCCACGACGTCGAGGACAGACTCCGCCCCGCCCGCGGTCCCGGGCCGGGAGGCTGAGGCGCGGTCGGCCGGCAGCGAGGTTTGCACCATGCCGCCAGCGAAGGCGGAAAAAAGCCAGGACGCAAGAGGCTTTCTGCGAAGGGGTCAGCTCGCCTGCCGCACCAGCGCCGCGGCGCCAGCCGGGTTCTCCAGCGGCAGGAAATGCGTGGTCCGCGCCAGCACCACGGCGCGGCCGTGGCAGGCGGCGGCGGCCAGCGGCTGCACCCCGCGCAGCCAGTCGCCGGCCTCGGTGTCGGAGGCGACGAAGCAACAGGGCACGGTCACCCTGGCCAGCGACTCGAATGTCAAAAAGTTGCCGACGGCCTGGTAGATGGCGGCCTCGGTCTCCGGGGCGCAGCGCAAGCGCCAGCCGGTCTCCTCCGGGCGCAGCTGGGCGGTGGCATGGGCCTGCAGCGCGGCATCGTCGATCAGCGCATAGGCCGGGTGCGGGCGGAGGCGGGCGAAAAGCTGCGCCGGGCTGTCCCACAGCCGGCGGCGGAACAGGGTGGCGGCGACGCGCTGGCGCATGCCCTCGCGGATTGCCGGGCGCTCCAGCAAAGCGGGCGTCATGATCGGCGGCTCGAACAGGGTCAGGCTGGGCCAGGCGACGCCGGCCAGCAGCATGGCCAGGGCCGAGAAGGAATGCGCCGCCCCCTGCGGCCAGGCGCCGGTCGCCTGCCGCACCGCCTGCGCCACCAGATGCGCATCGGCGCCCAGCCGGTCGAGCGTCACCGCCTCGGCGACGGGGACACCTTCCGGCAGGGTCGATTGCCCATGGCCGCGGGCGTCCCAGGCCCAGAGGTCGTGGTCCTGCGCCAGGTCGGCCAGCAGCGCCGGGTAGCTGGCCGTGGCGAAGCCATTGGCATGGCCCCAGAGCAGCGGCGGCGCGTCGCGACGGCCCAGGCGATAGAGGGTCAGGCGCGCGCCATCCGGCGTGTCCAGCGAGCCATGCACATCGATGTCCATGGCCGCCGTCTATAGACCCGGCGGCGCGGGCCGCCCAGCTTGGCTCATCCAGCGTCAGGCCGCGGCCGCGCTGGCGGCGCGGAAGGCGCGCCAGCCGCCATGGGCGCTGATATCCACCGCCCCCTCGACGCCGCCTTCGCAGATGAAGCCCAGCGCCGGGCCGCCCTCGAGCCGCACCTGGCCGAGGCCGAGCGGCGCCGCGATCGTCGCCAGGAAGGCGCCCAGCGCGGTCGAGGGCAGCGCCCAGACCTCGCCATCGATGGCGACGCCATCGCGGGCCGGCAGCAGGCCGGGACGCGGCAGGGTGCCCGGCAGGGCGAGCAGGCGGTAGCAGGGCTCGGTGCGGCAGGCGCGGCGCAGCACGCCGCCCAGGCCCCGCAGCGCCGGGTTCAGCGGCTGGCCGTCGAGATGCGCGCCGAAGACGGCAATCTCCACCATCGGCTGGATCGCGGCGGGCGGTTCGGCGGGGGCCGGCGGCAGGGTCGCGCCGGTGGCGCCCAGCGGCAGGTCGGCCGCGCGCTGCAGCGCCACGCCAAGCCCCGCCAGCAGCCCGTCATGGAAGGCTGGCGCCAGCAGGGTGACGCCGGCCGGGAAGCCGCGCTTGTCGAAGCCGCCGGGCACGGCGAGGCCCGAGAGGTCGAGCAGGTTGGTGAAGTTGGTGTAGCGGCCGAGCGCGGAATTGCAGGCGATCGGCTCGGCCGCCAGCTCTTCCAGCGAAAAGCCGCGGCCGGCGGTCGGCACCACCAGCACGTCGATACGCGACCAGATGGGAAGAATCGCCTGGGCAAGCGCCTGCAGCCGTTGCCGGGCATCGAGGATTTCCAGCCCGGAATAGGCCTGGCCCTTGGCGATGATGGCGTGGGTGACGGGGTGCAGGCTGTCGGGGCGCTCGGCCAGCCACTCGCGCAGCGCATGGGTGCGCTCGGCGACGAAGGGGCCGTAGAGCAGCCGTGCCACTTCCTGGAACGGCGAGAAGTCGATTTCCTCGACCTCGCCACCCAGCGCCTTCAGCCGGGCGACACTGGCCTGGAACAGGGCTTCCCCTTCGGCGTCGCCCAGAAAATCGCGGTCGACAGCGCGGGGGATGGCGAAGCGGAACTTCTGGGGCGCCGGGATGCGCGTCACGAAGCCGGGCGGCGCCTGGCGCGACCAGGCATCGCGCGGGTCGAAGCCGGCAAGCACGCCGGAGACGGCCGCAGCATCCTCGACGGTCAGCGCGAAGACAGAAACGCAGTCCAGCGACCGGCAGGCCGGCACCATGCCGTGGTTGCTGACCAGCCCGCGGCTGGGCTTCAGGCCGACGATGTTGTTGAAGGCCGCCGGGATGCGCCCCGAGCCGGCGGTGTCGGTGCCCAGGCTGAAGCTGGCCAGCCCGCGCGCCACGACCACCGCCGAGCCGGAGCTCGACCCGCCCGGGATCATCGTCGGGTCGAAGGCGTTTCTCGGAACCCCATAGGGCGAGCGGACGCCGACCAGCCCGGTGGCGAACTGGTCCAGGTTGGTCTTGCCCAGCAGCACGGCGCCGGCGGCGGTCAGCTTCGCCACCGCCGCCGCCGTCTCGGCCGGATAATGGGAAAAGTCAGGACAGGCCGCCGTGGTGGGCAGGCCGGCGACGTCCAGATTGTCCTTCACCGCGAAGGGCAGGCCATACAGGGGAAGAAAATCGCCGCCAGCGCGCCGGGCCGGCAGGCGGGCGGCCTCGGCCAGGATGTCGGCGGCCGGCCGGCGGTTGATCCAGATGGCGGGGTCGCCGGCGGCCTCGATGCGGCGCAGCACCTCGGCCAGCAGGGCCTCGGGGGCCAGGCCCGCGGCATAGGCCTCCGCCAGGCGGGCGGCGTCCAGGCTGAGCGTCTCGAGCGGTGCCGCGGCGGCCATGGTGGATCCTTTGGGCGGGAAGCCCGCGGCCGCCATTCAAGAGCAAGCCCCGCCGCGCCGCCAGAGCCGAGACGCCGCTCAGGCCAGGTAGAGACGGCCGGCGATCTCGCGGATGGCATAGCCCTGCTCGACCCTTGCCCAGCGGCGCCCGGCGATGCCTTCCGGCGAGGCAGTGCCGCCCAGCGCCAGCGCCAGGTCGCGGATGATCGGCCGGTCGTTGCGGTAATACTGGTGGCCCTGGTAGTTCCAGCTGGTGCCGCCCGGCGGCACCTCCCGCCAGGTCACCGCCAGGCCGTAATCGACGACGAAGACCCGGCTGGCCGGCGGCGGCGCGGTGACCGGGCCGCCGGCGCCCAGCCGCTCCATCCCGTTCAGCAGGCCGCTGATCCGGCTGAGCGTCGAATCGCCGGCGAAGACGCCGATGGTGACCCAGTCGGCGACCGCCGCCAGCGGCCAGAGCGCGCCGGTGCCGGGCTCCAGCACCGTCGCCGCCTCGTCGCCGGCGACGACGATGGCCTGGGCGAAGACCGCCGCGGCCGGCAGCCCGCCCTGCGCCACCAGCGCCTGCATGGCGCAGCGCGTCGCCCGCGCCCCCATGGAATGCGCCAGATACACCGGCTTGCGCGCCCGCCCCGCGGCGGCCAGGCCGATCTGCCGGATCAGCCGGGCCAGCGCCGGGCCGGAGCTGTCGCAATCCTGCTGGTCACGGCGATATTCGTCGAGGCTGCCGACGCCGTTGCTCGGCCAGCAGAAGGCCAGCGGCGCCAGGCGCAGCCCGGCCACCGCCTCGACCACGTCGCAGAAATTGCCGGCGCGGGCGCAGGATTCGGCAAAATTGTAGTTGAAGCCATGCACGGTGAGCAGCGGCACGGCGCCCGCCGCCTCGGCATGGTCCAGCCATTCGGCCAGCACCGTCGCCGCCGTGCCCTGGGCGTCCGCGAAATCATCGATGCCGTCGACGACGGGGGCGCCGACCGCGCCGGCCTCGCCATCCGGATCGGGCTGCAGGCCCACCGCCACGGCGCCGAGCCAGAGCCGTTCCGGCGGCGCCGCGCAGCTGGCGCCGAAGGCCGCGCCGGCCTCGTCCCACAGCCGGTTGGACGCGAAATGCACCAGACGCTGCGCCATGGCGCTCTCCCCCGCGTGGCCTGTTCCCTGGCGCCCAGCAAGCCTGAAGCGGCTACCGATGTCGATTCAGAACGACCGCGCGGCGCGGCCCTGCCAGGCGAGAAAGCCCGGCGCGCCACCCCGGGCGCGGGCGCGCCCGCCGGCGGAGAGGCCGCGAATTTTCTGCGCCCCGGCCGATGCCGGCGGCGCCGCGCCGGGCGGAATCGGACCGCCGGCACGGTGGTCATCCGGGCCGTCATCGCTATCCTGCGCTTCCCGCCCGTCGCGCCGGGCCGCCGCACCTGAAGGAGAACCCGCATGGCCACCATCCAACCCGGCGTCACCCTGATCGCCGGCGGCCGGCTGACCGATGCGGCGCTGCGCCGCGCCGAGCCCGCCGATATCCTGATCGAGGACGGCGTCATCCGCGCGGTCGGGCCGAACCTCGCCGCGCCCGAGGGCGCCACGCGGATCGATGCCACGGGCATGCTGCTGCATCCCGGCCTGGTGAACGCGCATACCCATGGCCATGGCGGGCTGGCGCGCGGCCAGGGCGACCGCTGGACGCTGGAGCTGCTGCTGGCCGCCGCCCCCTGGATCGGCGGCAACCGGGCTCTTTCAGACAAAAAACTGACGGCGCAGATCTGCGCCGCCGAGATGGTGCTGAAGGGCTGCACCGCGGCTTACGACCTGTATTACGAATTCCCCGGCCCCAGCCGCGACGGCATGGATGCCGCGGCCGAAGCCTATGCCGGGGTCGGCATGCGCGCCGTGCTGGCGCCGATGGTCGCCGACACGACTTTCTACGATGCCATCCCCGGGCTGCGCGACAGCCTGCCCCCGGCGCTGCAGGCCGCCGTCGACAAGATGCGGCTGCCGGCCGGCGAGGCGACGCTGACCAGCCTCGCCGAGGTGCTGCGCCACTGGCGCTGGGACGGCCAGGACATCCGTGCCGCCGTGGCGCCGACCATCCCGCTGCATTGCTCCACCGCCTTCCTCTGCGGCTGCGGCCAGCTGGCGCGCGAGCATGGCGTGCCGCTGCACAGCCATGTCGGCGAGAGCAAGGTGCAGGCGGTGGCCGGGCTGCAGCGCTATGGCCGCACCCTGGTCGCCGAGCTCGATGCCCAGGGGCTGCTCGGCGCCGACTTCACCGCCGCCCATGCGGTCTGGCTGGAGGATGACGACCTGCGCCGCATGGCCGATCGCGGCGCCTCGCTGGTGCACAACCCGGGCAGCAACATGCGGCTGGGCAACGGGCTGTTCCGGCTGCGCCAGGCGCTGGATGCCGGCGTCAATGTCGGGCTGGGCACCGATGGCGCCAGCTGCTCGGACAACCAGAACATGTACGAGGCGATGCGCGGCGCCTCGATGGTCTCCAAGGGCCAGGGCCCCGACCCGCGCGGCTGGGCCAGCGCCGACGAGATCTACCATGCGGCGACCGTCGGCTCGGCGACGGCGCTCGGGCTGCAGGGGATCGGCCGCATCGCCCCGGGCATGAAGGCCGACATCGTCTTCCTCGACCTCGCGGCCATCACCTGGATCCCGCATAACTGGACGGTCAACCAGCTGGTGCATGCCGAGGACGCCACCTCGGTCCGCCATGTCATGATCGCCGGGCGGATGGTGGTGCGCGACCGGACGCTGCTGACGCTGGACGTGGCCAGGCTGGCCGTCGAGGCCGAGGCGGCGCGCGAGCGGCTGGAAGCGCTCAACGCCTCGGGAAAGGTCCTGTTCGAGCAGCTGGAGCCGGTGGTCGGCGCCTTCTGCCCGGCCTTCGCCCGGCAGCCCTATCCGCTCAACCGCTATGTCTGCGACTGACGCCGTCACAGCATCTCCAGCAGCGCGCGCAGCACCGGCGAGCCGTCATCCTGGCGATAGGCCAGCGCATGCACCAGCCGCGGCGCCGGCCCCGTCAGCGGCACCAGCACCAGGTCGGGGCCGGCGAAATCGGCGAAGCTGTCGGCGGCCAGGGCCAGCCCGGCATCGGCCATCACCAGGCCGAAGGTGGTCAGGAAGTCGGTGCTCTCCGCCACGATCCGCGGCGTGAAGCCGGCGGCGCGGAATTGGCCCAGGATCTCGTCGCGCAGCGGCACCGGCGCCGGCGGCATGATCCAGCCCTCGTCGCGCAGGGCGGAGAGCGGCAGCGACGCGGCCGCCGCCAGCCGGTGCCAGGCCGGCAGCACCACCTGCATCGCCTCATCCGCCAGCACCCGCCGCGCCAGCCCGTCCACCCGCGGATCGGCGGCGCCGAAGGCCACGTCGACCCGCCGCTCCAGCAGCGCCGCCGGCTGCTCGGTGCTGGGCAGCACGGTCATCGCCACCGAGACGCCGGGGCGGGCGGCGCGGAACCGCCGGATCAGCGCCGGCACCCCGCCATAGAGCGAGGGCACGCTCAGCCCCACCCGCAGCCGCCCGGCCTCGCCGCGCAGGCTGCGCCGCGTCGCCTCCAGCGCGCCATCGACCGCCGCCAGCGCCTCCCGCGCCTGCAGCAGCACCTGCTCGCCCAGCGCGGTCAGCGACAGCGACAGCCGGTCCCGGTGCACCAGCCGCTGGCCCATCATGTCCTCCAGCCGCTTCAGCAGCTGGCTGACGGCGGGCTGCGTCGTGCCCAGCCGCAGCGCGGCGCGGCCGAAGCTGCCCTCCTCGGCCAGCGCCACCAGGCAGCGCAGATGCCGCAGCTCAACCCCCTGCATAAGCTGGCCTTATCGTCATACGGCCAAGCATTATTGGACAGGCCGGCCGGCGTCGAGACTTCTGTCGCCCGACGCCCCCGCGCGCGCGGCACCAGACTCCCCGGGATAAACGCAGAATGAGCAGCTCGAACCCCGGCAGCCCCGCGCTGCCGGCCGGCACCCTGTTGTTGCTGATGGCGCTGACCGCGCTCGGCCAGATGGCGACCAACCTGGTGGTGCCCTCGCTCGGCCGCATCACCGCCGACCTGGCGCTGGAGCTCGAGCAGGCAGGTCTGATCCTCTCCGCCGTGCTGGTCGGCATCGGGCTGGGCCAGCTGGTGGTCGGGCCGCTCTCCGACCGGCATGGGCGGCGGCCGGTGCTGCTGGCGGGGCTGACGCTGTTCATCCTGGCCGGCGTGCTGGCGACCTTCGCCAGCAGCGGGCCGATGCTGCTGACGGCACGGCTGCTGCAGGGGCTGGGCGCCAGCGCCGGGCTCGCCTTGCCGCGCGCCATCGCCCGCGACCGCTTCGCCGGGCCGATCTTTCTGCGGGTGATGTCGCTGCTGACGCTGGCCATGGCGGTGATGCCGGGCCTGGCGCCGGTGCTGGGCAGCGGCATCGCCGGCCGCTTCGGCTGGCGCGCCTCGCTGGCGGTGACCGCCGCCTGCGGCGCGGCGGTGATGCTCGCCGTGCTGCTGGCCTTGCCGGAGAGCCACCACAGCCGCTCGCGCCAGGGCGGGCTGGTGGCGACGCTCGGCAGCTACCGCAAGGTCCTGCGCAACCGTGTCTTCCTGTCGTTTGCCCTGGGCACGGCGGCGGCCATCGGCGGGGCCTATGCCGAGGTCGCCGCCACGCAGCGCCTGTATGAAGGCGTCTTCGGCTGGGGGACGCTGGCGGTCAGCCTGGCGCCGGCCGGCTATGCGCTGGGCTTCCTGGCCGGCGGGCTGCTGGCGCCCCGGCTGCGCCGCAGCCCGGCGCAGCTGGTGCAGATCGGCACGCTGATGATGCTGGCCTCGGCCGCCACCTTCCTGGGGCTGTCGGCGGCCGGACTGCTGCCGGCCGGGCTGGCGCTGGGGCTGACCGTGCTGTCGCAGATGGGGGTGGGCTTCATGGCGCCGCCGGCCATCGCGCTGGCCCTGATGGCGGTGGAGGGCGCGGCGGGGACCGCCAGCGCCGTGCTGGGCGCGGTGCACATGGCAGTGGGCGCGCTGGGCGCCGGCATGATCGGCGCCCTGCCGCTGCCGGTGCAGATCGGCCTGCCCGGCAGCATGCTGGTCTTCGCGCTGCTGGCGGCGCTGGCCCTCAGGAAGCCGTGAAGGCCGCCCGCGTGGCGAAGGCCGACTGCGTCCCCGGCCGGGTGATGGAATCGGCGGCATAGCGCGCGCCCCAGCGCATCGCCGCCAGCGTGTCGCCCTGGGCCACGTAATGCTGGGCGAAGGCGCCGATGAAGGCGTCGCCCGCCCCGCTGGTATCGACCGGGGTGACGCGGACCGAAGGCACGTGTTCGGCGCCCTCGGCGGTGACCAGCAGCGCGCCCTCGGCGCCCAGCGTCACCAGCACCTGGCGGATGCCGCGGGCGACCAGGGTTTTGGCAGCGGCCTCGGCCTCGGCGCGGGTCCCGGCGGGCAGGCCGGTCAGGATGGTCAGCTCGGTCTGGTTCGGCACCAGGAAGGTGGCGCCGAGGATGCGCTCGACATCGAGCTCCGGCACCGCCGGCGCCGGGTTCAGCAGCACCGGGATGCCCTGCGCCGCCGCCCAGGCGATGGTGTGGTAGACCGTCTCCAGCGGGATCTCGAGCTGCAGCAGGATCAGCGCGCAGCCCTTCAGATCCTCGGCCGCGGCGTCGACATCGGCGGGCAGCAGGTGCTCGTTGGCGCCCTTGATGATCAGGATGCGGTTCTCGCCCGAGGCCTCGACGAAGATCGGCGCCACGCCGCTCTGGGTGCCGGGGACGGCACGGACATGCCTGGTGTCGATGCCAAGGTCGGAAAAATTCTTGATCGTCCCGCCGCCGAACAGGTCATCGCCGACGCGGCTGACCAGCAGCACGTCGCCGCCGAGCTTGGCCGCCGCCACCGCCTGGTTGGCGCCCTTGCCGCCATGGCCCATGGCGAAGCGCGGCGCCGCCAGCGTCTCGCCGGCGGCCGGCATGCGGTCGATATAGGTGATCAGGTCGACCATATTGCTGCCGACCACGCCGATGCGCGCGCCCATGGCCCGCTCCTATCGCAGAGAAGAGATGAGAGTGCCGCAGGCCTGCGCGGCGGCACGGTCGAGATAGCCGGCGCGCACGGTGAAATCCGCCCGCCCGCCCGGGGCCAGCCATTGCACATGGCCCTTGCGGGTCTCGGCGGCATGGCCCTCCGGCTGGCAGGTCGAGGGCAGCGCGAAGGCCGCCACCTGCTGGTCGGGATCGGCCATGATCCAGCGCACCGTCTGCGGGAATTTCTGCGGCGAATAGGCGATGCCGAAGCCGTCGCCCTGGGGGCGCCGCAGCATCAGATGCGTGTCCCCCGCCGCGTCCGTGCCCAGGCCAAACAGGTAAAAAACCTGCTCGGGGTCGTAGGCGGCGGGCTCGGACAGGCGCTGCATCCGGGCCGGGTTCTGCGCCAGCGCCTCGATCAGCGACAGATAGGCCGGGCTGGGCGTGACATGGGCGGGCACGGCGCGGCGGACCTGGGTGCGGTCGGGGGTGAAGGGCGCCGGCTGCTCGATGATGCCGTCGGCGACGAAGGCGAAATTGATGTGGCACATATACATCAATTCCATCGGCTTGCCGCCGGCGTTCTGCACCGACAGGCCGATGTCGAACAGCGTCTCGCCGGGGCGCAAGGTCACCGATGGGAAGGCGCGGTAATGCGCGCCGAAGCCCATGACGTAATGCCGCTCGCTGATGACCCGCAGGAAGCTGCCGCGCTTGTCCTGGCCGAGCTCCAGCCAGGCGCGCTGCAGCGGCGCGCAGGGGAATTCGCCATGGGCGGCGTGGTCATCCTCCGGCCCGGGCACGCCGTTGCGCAGCAGCCCGCTGTGGAAGGCGAAGCAGCCATAGGTCTCGGCGATGCTCTGGGCCGGCTGCGGCGCGTCGAAGCCGCTTTGCATGGCAAGGTCCACGCCGTCGAAGCGGGCCGACCAGACCATGCCGCCCATCCAGGGCAGCACCACCACCTCGCCCCGGGCATTGGCCAGGCGCAGCGCCGGGATGCCGGTGGGGAAGCGGAACAGCGTCGCCGACAGCTCCCCCTGGCGGAGGATTTCTGTCGGTGCCGTGCCGGCGAGGGCCTCGTGCAGCGGGATATGGGCGGTCATGGCGTCAACGGCTCCGCATCCGGAGGGCAGCCAGGGCGATGGAGAGAAGCAGGAAGCCGCCCCAGATCAGGTCCACCAGGAAGTTGCTGAAGCGCATGATCTGCAGGCCGGATGAAAGCAGCATCAACGCCACCAGCGCCAGCGCGATCCCGGGCACCGAGCCGCGGCCGCCGGCCGGGTTGGTCCCCGCCAGCACGGCGATCAGCACCGCCTGCAGCAGGTAGGAGACGCCGTAGTCGGACTTGGCCGCGTTGGTCCGCCCCGACAGCAGCACGCCGGCCACCGACGCCAGCGCGCCCGTCATCACATAGGACAGAAAAACGGTGCGCTGGGTGCGCAGCCCGGCGAAGACGGCGGCGCGCGGGTTGGTGCCGATCAGCGTCAGGTTGATGCCGAAGGCGGTGCGGGCGAGGACGAACCAGACCAGCCCCGCCACCACGACGAAGACCACCAGGGGGGCGGCGATGCCGAAGACGGTGCCGTTGCCGAACTGGCCCCAGATCGCCGGGAAGCCCACCACCGCCGGCCCGCCCGTCAGCACCAGGCAGATGCCGGTAAAAATCTGGCCGGTGCCAATGGTGGCCAGGATCGGGGTGACCCGCATGCGCGAGACCAGCAGCCCGTTGATGGCGCCGGCCACGACCCCGGTGGCGAGCGCGATGCCGATGCCGGCCAGCACGAGCGGCAGCGGCATGTTCACCAGATCCGGCCCGCGCGGCCCGCCGACCGAATGGAAGAACAGGCCCGCGAGAATGCAGGACAGGTTGGCGATGCCGATGACCGACAGGTCGATGCCGCCGGTCAGCATGGCGACCATCATGGCGATGGCCAGCAGGCCGAGCTCGGGGGCGATGAAGGTGATGCTCTCGAAGACATAGGGGCGCAGGAACCGCTCGGGGTTCAGCGCCGCCATGCCGGCGAAGATCAGCACCGTCAGGATGACGAGCTGCAGCAGGTTGGTGTCGCTGCCGCGCAGCCGCTGGAGCAGGGTGCTCATCGGTGCCATTCCCTCAGGCGATGCGCTTGCGGTCGCGCCAGGCGGTGGCCGCCGTGGCCGCGATGACGATGGTGCCCACCACGACGCGCTGCCAGGTGGTGTCGACGCCCAGGATGATCAGGCTGTTGGTGATGACGACCAGGGTCAGCACGCCCAGCATGGTGCCGATCACCGTGCCGCGGCCGCCGAAGATGCTGGCGCCGCCGAGCACCACGGCGGCGATGACATCGAGCTCGAGGCCCACCATGTCGCGCGGATTGGCGGTCCAGATCATGGCGCCGTGCAGCAGCCCGGCGAAGCCGGCGAGCGCGCCTGCCAGCCCATAGATGACGAAGGTGATGCGGCGGGTGTTGAAGCCGACGCGGCGCGCCGCTTCCTCGCCGCCGCCGAGCGCATAGATGCCGCGGCCCAGCATGGTGTGGCGCAGCATCAGATGCACCGCGATGGCCAGCCCCGCATAGACCAGCACCATGGAAGAAAGCCCTGCCTCGCTCCCATTCGCCTGGGTGACTGACAGAAATTCGCCGCGGGCGAAGTTGATCAGCAGCGGCGGCATCTGGTCGATGTTGATCTGGCTGGTGCCGACCACGCCCAGGATGAAGCCGCGCACCGCGGTGCCGGTGCCCAGCGTCACGATCAGCGGGATCATCCGCAGGTAATGGACGAAGACCGCGTTCACCAGGCCAAGGCCCAACCCGATGGCGCTGGCCATCAGGAAGGGCAGCAGCACGCCGTCGAACTGCCAGGCGATCATCGCCTTGACGGTCAGGTACATGGCCGCGATGGCGAAGGCGGGGAAGGAAACATCGATGCCGCCCGACAGCATGACCAGCAGCACGGCCAGCGCCAGGATGCCGGTGATGACGCTGGCGCGCAGCAGGCTGAACAGGTTGGAGGCCTGCCAGAAGACCGGGTTGATGGTGCCGATCGCCAGCACGGCGATCACCAGCACGGCCGCGACCATCAGCTCCGGATGGCGGCGCAGCGCATTGGCCAGCGCGCTCATTGCAGCGCCCCCAGCCGGGCGGAGAGGTCGGCCTCGCTGGTCTCCTCCGCCTCCAGCTCGGCGACCAGGCGGCCGCGATGCAGCACCAGGATGCGGTTGCAGTTGTCCACCAGCTCCGGCAGGTCGTCGGAGATCATCAGCACTCCCAGCCCGCGGGCGCGGGCAAGTTCGCGGATCTTGCGATGGATGCCGGCCTTGGAGCCGACATCGACGCCGACCGTCGGGCCGTTCAGGATCAGCAGCTTGGGGTCGTTCATCAGCCAGCGGCCGATCACCACGCGCTGGGCGTTGCCGCCGGAGAGCTGCGTCACCGGGCGGTTGCCGGTGGGCGTGGCGATGGCCATCTCGCGGATCATTTCTTCCGAGTCCCGCGCCGCCTGGCCGTTCTGCATGACGCCGAAGCGGCTCAGGCGGTCATGCGAGGTGGCCAGCATGTTGCGGTCGATGGTCGCCGCCAGGAACAGGCCCTCGGTCAATCGGTCCTCAGGCACGTAACCGATGCCTTCGGCGATGGCGGCCTGGACGCCGTCGAGCCGCAGCGCGCGGCCCGAGAGGCGGATGTCGCCGGCATAGCCGCGCTTCATGCCGAACAGCGCCAGCGCCAGCTCGGTGCGGCCGGAGCCCAGCAGGCCAGAGACGCCGACGATCTCGCCGGGCTTCAGGCTGAAGGAAATATCCTCGAGCTGGCCCGCCACGGTCAGGCCCTGCACGTCCAGCAAAGCCGGAGCGGTCGGATCACCCTCCCAGCGATAGCCTTCGGCCGCCAGCTCCTGCCCGGTCATGGCGCGGGTGATGCGGGCCTCGTCGAAATCACCGATGTCGCCGCCGGCCACGACCTCGCCGCTGCGGATCACGGTGATGCGCTCGCTGATCTCCAGCATCTCGCGCATCTTGTGGCTGACGAAGAGCACGGCGATGCCGCGGCTCTGGATGTCGCGCACCACGCGGAACAGCGCCTCGACCTCGCGCCCCGTGAGCGCCGTGGTCGGCTCGTCCATGATCAGCAGGCGCGGGTCGGACATCAGCGCGCGGGCGATGGCGACCAGCTGCTTGCCGGCCGTCGGCAGCGTCTCGACCAGCGCGTCGAGGTCGAGGGCGACGCCCAGCTTGCGCGTCGCCTCTTCGGCGATCTGGCGGACGCGGCGCCAGGAGACCAGCTTCTTTCCGGCCTGCAGCTCGGTCGACAGCGCCAGGTTCTCGGCGACGCTGAGGTTCGGGAACAGCGAAAAATCCTGGTAGATGACCTGGACGCCGCGGGCGATGGCCTGGCGCGGGGAGAGGTTTTCTATCTTCTCCCCGTCGATCAGGATCTCGCCGCGATCCGGCTGGTTCACGCCGGAGATCACCTTGATCAGCGTCGACTTGCCGGAGCCGTTCTCGCCGGCCAGGCAATGGATCTCGCCCCGCCCGATGGTCAGCGAGACGTCCTTCAGCGCATGCACGGCCCCGAAGCTCTTGCCCAGGTGGCGCAGTTCGATCAGCGGAGCGGTCATGGAACCCCGTCACCCTTGAAAGACGCAGCCGGCGCGCGGGGCGGAAACCCCGCGCGCCGGAACAGACAGAAAATCAGAAGTTGTACTGCGCCATGTTGTCCTTGGTGACGCCGACCCAGCCCTGGCCCACCAGGATGTTCGGCCGCGCCGCATCCGGCGCCTCGAGCTTGCCGTAGCCGGCGAGCCCGAGGTCGATGCCGGCGCCGATCGACTTCTTCGCCAGCGCCATCACCGCCATGACGTTCATGGCATAGCCGGCGACGGCGGGGTCCCAGAACTGGATGTAGTTGATGTCGCCGTTGCGGAGATACTGCCCCGCCACCGACACGAGGCCGGTGCCACTGAAGAACAGCTTGCCGGCGAGCTTGCGCTCGGCGATCAGGCGGCCTGCCCCCGCCGAGGTCGGCATCGGCGCGCCGACGATCCCCTTCAGGTCCGGGTAGGCGGTCAGCACTTCCTTGAGCTTGTTGTAGTCGGTGGTCGCATCGTCATAGGTCTCGATGCGGCGGGTCACCTCCTGCATGCGCGGGAAATGCTGCTTCTGGAAGGCGACGGCGCCGTCGATCCATTCCATCTGCGACTGCGAGGTCAGGCTGCCGACCGTCGCGACATACTTGCCCTCGCCGCCCATGTCGCGGGCGAGGACTTCCATCAGCTTGGCGCCATAGGCGTGGTTGTCGAAGGCCTCGATGTCGTAGTCGATGTTCTTCAGCCCCGAGGCCTCGTGCGAGATCACCACGATGCCCTGGCGCCGCGCCTTCTGCAGCACCGGCTCCACCGCCTCGACCGAGAAGGGGACGATGCAGATGGCGTCGACCCCTTGCGCGATCAGGCTTTCGACCAGCTGCACCTGGGCGGCGGCATCGGCCTGGCTCGGGCCGACCATCCAGGTGTCGTGGCCCTGGTCCTCGCCGAACTGCTTGACGCCGGCACGCATGCGGTCGAACCAGGCGATGCCGTCGACCTTGACGACGGTCGCGATGACCTTCTTGCGGGCCACGCGAGCGTTGATGTCGCCAGAAACCTTGCTGGCATCGACCGCCTTGGCCGCCTGCGCGAAGGCCGGGCGGGCGCCGAGGCCCCCGGCCAGCATGCCGCCCGCCGCCAGGGCGCCGAGACCGCGCCGGTTGATCATGACCATGATTGCTGTTTCCTTCCCTTGGGCGCGCCCGGCTGCGGGCGCGATGGCCTGTAGCCGGTGGTTCAATAGGCGCCGGGGGTGACCGGCGCGCCGCCGAGCAGCGCGACGCCCGAGCTGGCGCCGATGCGCGACGCGCCGGCGGCGATCATCGCCTCCGCCTGGGCGCGGGTCCGCACGCCGCCCGAAGCCTTGACGCCCAGGGCAGCACCAACCACGCCGCGCATCAAGGCGATATCGGCCTCGGTGGCGCCGCCCGTCGAAAAGCCGGTGGACGTCTTCACGAAATCGGCACCCGCCGCGACGGAGAGCTCGCAGGCGCTGCGCTTCTGCGCGTCGGTCAGCAGGCAGGTCTCGATGATGACCTTCAGCACGCGGCCGACGCAGGCGGCGCGCACCGCGGCGATATCGGCCTGCACCTCGTCGAAGCGGCCGTCGCGCAGCGCGCCGATATTGATCACCATGTCGATCTCGTCGGCGCCGTCGGCGACCGCGCCCGCCGCCTCATGCGCCTTGGCCGCGGCCGTGCTGGCGCCGAGCGGGAAGCCCACCACCGAGCAGGTCTTCACGCCGCTGCCGGCCAGCAGCCCGGCAATCCGCCGCACATGCACCGGGTTGACGCAGACCGAGGCGAAGCCGTGCTGCCGCGCTTCCGCCGCCCAGCGCTCCAGCTCCGCCGCCGAAGCCTCGGGCTTCAGCAGGGTGTGGTCGATCAGCGTCGCCAGCTCGGCATTGGAAAGGGTCACGGCTTTGTCCTCGTCGCCGCGCCGGCCGGATTTTCCAGCGGAAAACCCTCCCCGCGCGTTTGTCAGATTAGTAACAGTTGTTATAATCCTCACATCACGCCCCGCCGCCGTCAAGCGGCAGCCCACAGGGAGGACCCGCTTGGCCGACGCCGCCGCCCGGACCAGCAGAAGCGCCCGCCGCCTGGCGCAACTGGAAGAGATGCTGCGCCAGACCGGCGCCGCACGGCTGGAGAATGCGGCGCAATGGCTCGGCGTTTCCTCGATGACGCTGCGCCGCGACCTGGCGCGGCCGGGGCTGCGCCTGACCCTGCTCGGCGGCCATGTGGTGCCAGCCGGCAGCCTGCAGCGCCCCGGCCAATACGCGCTGGAAACCGAGCAGGACCAGCACGCCGCCGCCAAGCGCCAGGCCACCGCCCATGCCGCCCGGCTGGTGGCCGATGGCGACACCATCTTCGTCGATTGCGGCACCACCATGCCGCACTTCGTCGAGAGCCTGCCGCCCGGGCCGCAGCTGACCATCGTCTGCTATGCGCTGAACATCGCCAACCTGGCGGCGCGGCGGCCGCATACCCGGATGGTGCTGCTGGGCGGGCTGTTCCACCCCTCCGCCCATACCTTCTCCTCCGACGAGGGGCTGGCCAGCCTGCGCCGCCTGCGCCTGAACAAGGCCTTTCTGTCGGCCGGCGGCGTGGACGCGATCCAGGGCGTGACCTGCACCAATTTCAACGAGGTGCCGGTGAAGCAGATGGCGCTCGCCAGCGCCGCCGAGGCCCTGCTGGTGGTCGATGGCAGCAAGCTCGGGCAATTGAAGCCGGCCTATTTCGCCCCGGTCTCCGCCTTCGCCCGCATCCTGACCGACGCCACGCTGCCCGAGGGCCCCGCCGCGGCGCTGACCACGGCGGGCTGCCGGCTTGACGTGGCCCCCCCCGCTCCGTAACCCGCCGGCTCGTCAGACCAGGAGGCGCCCCGCATGCAGGACATCGTCATCGGCATCGACGTGGGCACCGGCAGCGCCCGGGCCGGCGCCTTCACCCTCGACGGCCGCATGCTGGGCCAGGCGTCGCAGGCCATCCGCGCCTGGCGCCCGGCGCCCGACCATGTCCAGCAGAGCTCCGACGACATCTGGGCCGCCATCGCCACCGCCATCCGCGGCGCGCTGTCCGATATCGGCGAGGTCAATGTCCGCGGCCTGGGCTTCGACGCCACCTGCTCGCTGGTGCTGCTCGACGAGGCCTTCCGCCCGGTCACCGTCAGCCCCGACGGCGCGGCCCAGCAGGACACCATCGTCTGGATGGACCACCGCGCCGGCGACCAGGCCGCCCGCATCAATGCTGGCGACCACGACGTGCTGCGCTATGTTGGCGGCCGCGTCTCGCTGGAGATGCAGACGCCCAAGCTGCTCTGGCTGCGCGAGAACCTGCCCGAAAGCTTCGACCGCGCCGCGCATTTCTTCGACCTGCCCGACTACCTGACCTGGCGCGCCACCGGCAGCACCACCCGCTCGCTCTGCTCCACCGTCTGCAAATGGACCTTCCTCGGCCACGAGAACCGCTGGGACGAGGGCTTCTTCCGCGCCATCGGCCTCGGCGTCCTGGCCGATGAAGGCTTCGCCCGGCTGGGCACCGAGATCCTGCCCCCCGGCGCCCTGATCGGCACCCTGCAGCCGCAGGCCGCGGCCGAGCTCGGCCTGCCCGCCGGCATCCCCGTCGGCGCCTCGGCCATCGACGCCCATGCCGGCGGCCTCGGCGTCATCGGCGCGGCGCTGCCGGGCGAGCCCCCGCTGAACCGGCGGCTGGCGCTGATCGGCGGCACCTCCTCCTGCCACATGGCGGTCGCGCCCGAGGCCCGCTTTGTCCCCGGCGTCTGGGGCCCCTATTTCTCCGCCATGCTGCCCGGCCTCTGGCTGAACGAAGGCGGCCAGTCGGCGACCGGCGCCCTGATCGACCACGTCATCACCACCCACGCCGCCTACCCCGCCGAGCGCGCCGCCGCGGACGCCGCCGGCCAGACCATCTACCAGGCCCTCAACGCCCGGCTGGAGCGGCTGTCGGAAGGCCTCGACCACCCTGCCCGCCTGACCCGGCACCTGCACGTCATGCCCGACTTCCACGGCAACCGCTCGCCCCGCGCCGACGCCTCGCTGACCGGCATGATCTCCGGCCTGAAGCTGTCGGCCACCGCCGACGACCTGGCGCGGCTCTATCTGGCGACCCTGCAGGCCGTGGCCTACGGCACCCGCCACATCATCGAGACGATGAACGACCAGGGCTACGCCATCGACACGGTGCTGGCCTGCGGCGGCGGCACCAAGAACCCGGTCTTCCTGCGCGAGCACGCCGACGCCACCGGCTGCAGCCTGGTGCTGCCGCGCGAGCCCGAAGCCATCCTGCTGGGCGCGGCCATGCTGGGGGCGGTCGCCGGAAAGGCCTTCGACAACCTCGACCAGGCGATGAACAGCATGAGCGGGGCGGGCGAGACGATCCGGCCGAACGAAGCCGCCAAAATCTACCACGAAAAGAAATACGCGATCTTCAAGGAAATGTATGAGGATCAGATCAAATACCGAAAGATCATGGAAGCAAGGCCAGGGGAATGAATTCCCCTGGACCCCATCTTTTTTCTGTCTGTGCTGCCGCCGCTATGATCCCCAGCCAAGCGCTCAGATCGACAGGACCGTCTCGCCGAGCACTTTGACCCCCAGGTAGAAATCCTCGATCTCGATGGATTCCGCCGGGTTATGACTGCCATTCTGGTTGCGGATCAGGATGACGCCGCAGGCAATGCCCTGCTTCTCGAAGGTCGAAGCATCGTGGCCCACCGTCGGCATCACCTCCATCGGGATTGAAAGATCCTGACCGGCTTTGACCGCCGCCTCGATGATGGCCGGGTCCAACGGCGACGCCATCGACCCCGCGCGCGGTCCGAAATCGAACCGCACCGAATGCTCCCGCGCCAGCGCATCCGCCTTGGCCAAAGCAAAATCGTAGAGCCCCCGCACGACCTCGTCCTGGGTCCCGCCGACATTGAAGCTCCAGCTCAGCTCGCCCGGCACCTTGGTCATCGCATGCACCGCCGGGTTCGTCTGCATCATGCCCGTGGTGTAGACGAGGTCGTCATGACCGGCCTCGACCAGCCGCTTCCATTCGCCGTCGATCGCGGCCAGGAGCTTGGCCGTGGCGATGACCGTGTCCTGCCGCAGATGGCGCGGCATGGCGCCCGAGTGACCATATTCGCCGGTCACCGTCACCTTGGGGTGGCGGATATTGCCGCGCACCGCATGGGCCACCGCGACCGGCCGATCCAGCGCGACCAGCAGCGGCGCCTGCTCGATATGGAGCTCCAGATAGGCGTGGACCCGCGCGGGCTCGATCTGCCGGCGACGCAGCGACTCCTCAGGATCGAGCCCCAACCCCTCGAGCAGCTGCCACAGGCTTTTGCCGTAGGTGGCATGCGTCAGCCCCTTTAGCTCGTCGCGTGACAGGGTGCCCATCAACAGGCGGCTGCCCACATAGGCATGGCCGAACCAGGGGCTCTCCTCGCAGCGAAAGCCGATCACGCGCAGGCTGTGGCCGGTCTCGATCCCGGCTTTCCGCAGCGCCACCAGCAGGATCACGCCGGCCACCACACCCGCAAGGCCATCGTAGTTGCCGCCACGCAGGACCGTGTCGAGATGGGAGCCGATGATGATCTCCTTGCCCGAGCTCCCCTTCCCCGGCCGGGTGACATGCAGGTTCCCGACGCCGTCCCACGCCGCCTCGAGCCCGTTTTCCCGCGCATATCGGGCCAGGATCTCGCCGGCGGCCGTTTCCTCCGGCCCGTAGGCGGCGCGGGTGACGCCCTCGACGTCTCGAGACGCCGCGGCGACAGCCTCGAAGAGAACCGCGGCATCGGCCTGCAGCCGATCGATCGATGCGCCCAATCGGCTCATTCTGATTCCCAACCCGGCTCTTGGTTCAATCGCATGATCCAGGCTTTCCGGTGATGGCGCTAGCGACCCCAGCGCAGCACCACCGGGTCCAGGCCGCGCGCGATCTCCAGCAGCCCCGCCCGCACGGCGTCATGCATCGGCGCCACCGGATGCCGCCCGGCATCGCAGCGGATGACGCCACCCTCGAGCATCAGCGCCTTCGCCGCCAGCAACCCGGCCTGCCGGTTCTCGTAATTGATCAGCGGCAGCCAGCGCTGATACGCCGCCACCGCCGCCGCGCGGTCCCCGGCGAAATAGGGGTCGGTGACCTGCCGGATCCCGTCCGGATAGCCGCCCCCCGTCATCGCCCCCGTCGCCCCGGCATCCAGGTCGGCCAGCAGGGTGATCGCCTCCTCCCCATCCCAGGGCCCCTCGATCGCCGCACCGCCGGCCTCGATCAAGGCCCGCAGCTTGGACGCGGCCTGCGCCACCTCGATCTTGAAATAAGCGACGTTGGGGATCTCCTGCGCCATCCGTGCCAGCAGCGGCACCGACAGCGGCGTCCCCGCCACCGGCGCGTCCTGGATCATGATCGGGATCGAGATCGCCTCCGACACCTGGCGATAGAATTCGAACACCGCCGCCTCGGGCACCCGGATCGTCGCCCCGTGATAGGGCGGCATGATCATCACCATGGCGGCGCCGGCCTGCTGGGCGCGGCGGCTGCGCTCGGCGCAGAGGCGGCTGGAGAAATGCGTCGTCGTCACGATCACCGGGACCCGCCCGGCGACATGGCCCAGGATCTCGTCCTGCAGCAGCTCGCGCTCGGCATCCGACAGCACGAACTGCTCGGAGAAATTGGCCAGGATGCACAATCCCTGCGATCCCGCATCGATCATGCAATCCACCGCGCGGCGCTGCCCCTCCAGGTCCAGCGCGCCCTGGGCATCGAAAATGGTGGGCACCACCGGAAACACGCCGCGATAGACCATGTCCTGGCTTCCTCTCCTGGTCGCGCGGCCTCGAGCCGGGCCGCTGCCGGCCATCCTGCCCTGGCCCCACCGCGCCTCCAACCCCCGCTGTCAAGCCTGCTCCCGCGCCCGTGAGGCAGGCGGTGCATGACCGGACCATGACAATGACTCGCAAGCGCGTATAATCACGCGCAGGGGCCACCCCATCCGCGGCATTGCCGGCGGGGGGTGAAAGCGGGCAGAAGCTCCGCGGCCGCGGACAAAGGATCAGGAGATCAGTTTGCAACAGGGCACGCCCCGCACGGCCGAGCCGCAGCAGAGCTTCACCACCGCGAACATCGCGCCGCTGGCGCGTCCCAGCCTGATGACCCGCTTCTTCATGAGCCTGGTCTCGGGGGCGGAGCGGCTCAACCTGCGCTACAGCAAGGTCGGCAACCCGCCGGTCTTCGACAATGCCACCTTCCCCTGGGCGGCCGAGGTCGAGCGCGAATGGCCGTTGATCCGGCAGGAGCTGGAGCGGGTGCTGCTGCGGCAGTCCGAGCTGCCAAGCTTCCACGACATCTCGACCGACGTGCAGACCATCAGCAAGGACAGCGCCTGGAAGACCTTCTTCCTGGCCGGCTATGGCTTGTCCTCGGCCGAGAACATCAAGCGCTGCCCGGAAACCTGGCGGATCGTGCAGAAGATCCCCGGCCTGAAGACGGCGATGTTCTCGATCTTCGAGCCCGGCAAGCACCTGCCCGCGCATCGCGGCCCGTATAACGGCGTGCTGCGCCTGCATCTGGGGCTGATCGTGCCGGAGCAGAGCGACCGGCTGGCGATCCGCGTCGACAAGCAGGTCTGCAACTGGCACGAGGGCAAGGCGCTGATTTTCGACGACGCCTATGAGCACGAGGCCTGGAACCACACCGACCAGACCCGGGTGGTGCTCTTCGTCGACTTCGTGAAGCCCCTGGCCTTCCCCGCGCGCCTGACGAACTGGCTGCTGCTGAACCTGGCGGTGTTCACCCCGTTCATTCGCGAGGGTTTGGACAACCACAAGGAGTGGGAGAAGAAGTTCTACGCCGAGGCCGAGGCCCTGCGTAACCGCCCCAACTAACCAGAAAAAAGATGGGGGTCCGGGGGAATTCTTTCCCCCGGCCTTTTTTCATTCGAGTGATTCGTACCAGGTCCGCCCATCGCGTTCGATCATGGCGATGGCCGCCGTCGGCCCCCAGCTTCCGGCGGCATAGGGCCTGGGCGTTTCCGGCCGATCGGTCCAGCCTTGCAGGATCGGCTCGACCCATTTCCAGGCCATTTCCACCTCGTCGCGCCGCATGAACAGGGTGGTGTTGCCGCGCACCACGTCCATGAGCAGCCGCTCATAGGCATCCGGGTAGCGCTGGCCGAAGGCCTTTTCAAACGAGATATCCAGCCCGGTGGGCCGCAGGTGCAGCCCGCCCGGCCCCGGCTCCTTGGTCATCATCTCCAGCCGCATGCCTTCTTCCGGCTGCAGCCGGATCATCAGGCGGTTGGGCTGCATGCCGACGGCCTCGCGCGGGAAGATGCTGAAGGGCGGCGTGCGGAACTCGATGATGATTTCCGACACCTTGCGCGGCAGCCGCTTGCCGGTGCGGAGGTAGAAGGGCACGCCCGCCCAGCGCCAGGAATTGACCTGCAGCTTCAGCGCGACGAAGGACTCCGTCAGGCTGGCCTCCTGGCCCAGGTCCTGGCGATAGCCTGGCACCGGCAGGCCTGCGATGGCGCCGGCGGTGTATTGGCCGCGGACGGTGGCCAGATGCGCCTCATGCGGGGCGATGGGCTTGAGGGCGCGCAGCACCTTGACCTTCTCGTCGCGCACCGCGTCGGGGTCGAGCGAGATCGGGCTTTCCATGGCCAGCAGGCACAGCAGCTGCAGCATGTGGTTCTGCACCATGTCGCGCAGCGCGCCGGCCTTGTCGTAATAGCCGCCGCGACCGCCGATGCCGACTTCTTCCGCGACCGTGATCTGGACATGGTCGATCATGTCGGCATGCCACAGCCGCTCGAAGATCGGGTTGGCGAAGCGCAGCGCCATCAGGTTCTGCACCGTCTCCTTGCCCAGGTAGTGGTCGATGCGGAAGATCTGCGCCTCGGGCAGGACCTCGCCCACCGCGCGGTTGATGTCGCGGGCGCTGTCCAGGTCGTGGCCGATCGGCTTCTCCAGCACCACCCGGGCCTGGGGCGACAGCGCGCCATGCCGGGCCAGGCGTTGGCAGATCGGCCCATAGAGCTCCGGCGAGGTCGCCAGGTAGAAGGGCCGCACCTGGCCCGGCCGCTCGTCCAGGGTCGCCGCCAGCTCCTGCCAGCCGCCCTCGCCGCTGCCCTCGATCGGGCGGTAGTGCAGCAGGGACAGGAAGTCCTGCAGCGCCGTGGCGTCCAGGGAATCGGGCGGCAGGTGGCTGCGCAGCGCGGCCTCGGCCTGGCGGCGGAAGCCGTCATCGTCCAGCGCGCCCCGCGCCGCGCCGATGATGCGGCTGGTGTCGGGGAATTGCCGGTCGCGATGCCGGTGGTAGAGCGCCGGCAGCAGCTTGCGCATGGTCAGGTCGCCGGTCGCGCCGAAGACCGTGCAGTCGAAGGAAGCGACGGGAAGGATACGGGCCATGGCCGCATCCTGCCGCAGTGCGGGAGAGAAGCCTAGGGTGAGCTGGCTTCGGAAGAACGAAGCCAACTCACCCTGGCTCTTTGTCTGATCGCGTGATTCAGGCTTCTCGGTGATTCCACCTCAAGCCATCACGCTCTGGCGGCAGGCTCAGGCCGCGGCGGCGTGGTCCGGGAAGATCCGCCCGATGATGGCCTTCAGCCCGTCCATCATGGCGCGCTCATAGGCCTGGCCCTCGGGGCTGAAGGCGTGCTCGTTGCGGTGCCAGCTGTATTTGGGCAGCGGCATCTGCTGGACGGTGACGCCCATGCGCGGGCGCTCATGGCCGGGCAGCGGCGCGGTGTCGGCGGTTTCCTCGAATTGCCGGCCGACCAGCACGGCCAGGCCCCAATCCTTGTCGGGGAAGCGCTTCTGCAGCGCCTCGTAGATGCGCTCGATGCCGCGGGTGATGCCGGAGACCCAGCGGTTGGTGTAGAGGATGAAGACGATGCGGTCGGCGGCGGCGATGTCGCGGTAGAAATTCTCGATCCGCGCCGAATACTTGCGCACCAGCAGGGCGCAGTTGTCGGCGTGGAATTCCTCGCCGCGCTCGTGGTTGAAGGTGGCGCCCAGCCTGGTGTGGGTGACGTATCCCTTGTCGGGCAGGTATTGCAGCGCCCCGGGGTCGAGATAGCCGGCGAAATCGGTCTCGATCAGCGTCGGGATGCTGGCGATGCGGTGGATGGCGATGTCGAAGGGATGCGTCGCCTCGCCCAGCGCCGCCGGCGGCTTGATGCCCCAGCGGGTGGCCACCGAGCGGGCGAAGCAGTTGCTGCCCAGCGAGATGAACTTGATGCCGCGATAGGCCAGCAGATTGGCCCGCCGCGCCTCGGCGACCTGCAGCGCCATACGTTCATACTGGTCGAGCCGGGCGCGGGCGGCGGCGAAGCTGTCCTGCAGCACCGCCAGGTCGGCATCGGTGACCGTCAGCCCGTCGCGCGCCGTCTGCTTCATCGGCTCGCGCAGCGCGGCATCCAGCCGCTGCGCGAAGGCCTCCGGCTGGAAGACGGTGTTGGTCAGCCTGTTCCAGTCCATCGCGGCCACGCTGTTGCTGTTGCGTCATTATTGCCGCCGGGTGACGCGGCGTCCAGGCGGCCGCGGCCGGCGGTCCGCGCGGCCGCTGCGGCGGCGCGCACCGTCCACAGCGTTATCCACAAAGCGGTCCACCGAATCTGTGGATAACCTGCCTTGCCGCCGGGCGCCGGCGGTTCCTATCCTGCGGGCCCCCTGTCCGGACACCCCATGCCCCGCTGGCGCCGATGCGCGACCTGAAATCGCTGGAGACCTTCGTCTGGATCGCGCGGCTGGGCGGCTTCCGCGCCGCGGCGCAGCGGTTGAACACCACCCAGCCGGCGCTGTCGGCGCGCATCCGCCAACTGGAGCAGGATCTGGGCGTCTCGCTGTTCGAGCACCGGCTGCGGCGCACCGCGCTGACGCCGGAGGGGGTGGCGGCGCTGCGCTATGCCGAGAGCATGCTGGAGCTGCGCGGCGAGATGCTGCGCGCCGTAGCCGCCCCCGCGGCGCTGGACGGCGTGCTGCGGCTCGGCCTGGCCGAGACCCTCGTCCATACCCTGCTGCCGCAGCTGATGGAGAGCGTCCACCGCCGCTATCCGGCGCTGGTGCTGGACATCGTCGTCGACATCACGCCCAACCTGCGCGACCAGCTGCTGGACGGGGCGCTGGACCTGGTGATGCTGGTCGGGCCGGTGGAGGATCCGCGCGCGGTGAACGCGCCGCTATGCCGGATCGACCTGGGCTGGGTGGCGCGGGCCGATATCGACCTGCCGCGGCGGCCGCTGCGGCTGGCGGAGCTGGCGCCCTGGCCGGTGGTCAGCTTTTCGCACAGCTCGCCGCTCTCGGCCGAGATCCGCGCGGCGCTGGAGGCCAGCGGCACGCCGGGGCTGCGGCTCTGGGGCAGCACCTCGCTGACGGCGATGACGCGGCTGGTGCTGGACGGTGTCGGCCTGTCGATCCTGCCCTTGCTGATGGCGCAGCAGGAGCTGGCCGCCGGCCGGCTGCGCCAGCTGGAGGTCACCGACGTCACCCTGCCGCGCAATGCTTTCCACCTGAGCTATCTGCGCAGCCCGCAGAGCCACCTGGCCGCGGCGGTGGCCGGCGAGGCGCGTCGCCTGGCGGCGGCGATGCAGCAGGCGCCTTGAGGATCAGAAAGAAGAAGGAGGTGCAGGGGGAATTCCTTCCGCCTGCCCTTGTTTTTGTTAATTTTTTGAGCCGCTGATAAATTCTCTTTATCGCTTCGATCCAAATTAAGGATTCGACAGCGCATCGCCCCTGCGATCCGATGCCCGCAACGCAGCTGCGACCAACGTGCGGCGCCGGGGAACCCATTCAAACGGAAGCCGCCAGCAGAGCAACAGGGGCTTCACGAGAATGAACAAATGGATCGCGGGCGGCCTGGCCGCCTGGCTGGGCCTTGCTGCCCATACCGCCGGCGCCCAGGCGCCGGCCACGCTGCCCGACGGGCCGAAGCTGCGCATCGTCGCGGTGACGCAGCCGCTGCCGACCATGCCGCAATTCACCCGCGTCGACACGCCGCTGCTGCGCGAGCAGCTGCAGGCGCGCTCCAACGGCCGCATCACCGTGCAGCTGAGCTCGCATGCCGAGCGCAACCTCGGCGGCAACGAGATCGTCCGGCTGGTGCGCTCCGGCCAGGCCGATATCGGCGCCGGCACGCTGTCGACCCTGTCGGGCGACGTGCCCTTCCTCGACGGCATCGACCTGGCCGGGCTCAGCCCCGACATCGCCACCGCCAAGCGCATCGCCGAGGCCGTGCTGCCGGTCGCCAACAAGGAGCTGGAGCGATTCAACACCCGGCTGGTGGTGCTGTATCCCTTCCCGGCGCAGGTGCTGTTCTGCCGCCAGCCGTTCCGGACCCTCGCCGACCTGCGCGAGCGCAAGGTGCGCACCTTCGGCAATTCGCTGGTCGACCTGGTCGACAAGATCGGCGGCCTGCCGGTCAGCGTCGGCTTCCCCGAGGTCTATAGCGCGCTGGAGCGCGGCGTCGTCGATTGCGCCGTGACCGGCACCGGCAGCGGCGCCTCGGCGCGCTGGCCGGAGGTGACCACGCATATCTCCGACCTACCGCTGTCCTGGTCGGTCGCCGGCTACATGGTCAACCTGGCCTGGTGGAACAAGCTGGACCCGCAGGTGCGCGGCCTGCTGGAGGCGACCTTCGCCGAGATGCATGAGAAGCTGTGGGACCTTGGCGCCGCCGCCACCCGCGATGGGCTGGACTGCAACATCGGCAAGCCCGAGGGCTGCCGGCTGCACCAGATCGCCGCCAAGCCGATGACCGAGGTCACCGCCAGCGAGGCCGATCGCGAGCTGGTGCGCGCCACGCTGCGCAACACCGTGCTGCCCGGCTTCGTCAAGCGCTGCGGCGCGCGCTGCGGCGAGATCTACAACCAGGTGATCGCGCCGATCTCCGGCGTGGAGTATCGTCCGTGAGGCGCGCTGCCGGGGCCCCTGCCCCGGCGCCGCTGCGCGCGGCGCAGGCGCTGCGCCAGGGGATCGCCAGGGTCTCCGCCGTGATGGCCTATCTGGCCGGCTGGAACTACATCCTCTGCGCGCTGTTCATCACCGCCGATATCGTCGGCCGCTCGGTGTTCCATGTGTCCAGCGCGGCGACGGTGGAGATCACCAGCTACATGCTGGCCGCCGGCATCTCCTGGTCGCTGGCGCATACGCTGGCGGCGCGCGCCCATATCCGGGTCGACGTGCTGGTCAACCGCATGCCGCTGCGCATCCGCGCCGTGCTGCATGTGCTGGCCCTGGTCCTGCTGGCCGGCTTTTCGGTCTTCGCCGCCTGGGCGGCCTGGTCGCTGCTGGACGAATCCCTGATGTTCGACGCGCATGACAACAGCAAGCTGCGCATCCCGATGGCGGTGCCGCAGGGCATCTGGACCTTCGGGCTCTTCGCCTTCGTGGCGATGACCCTGGCGCTGCTGGTGGAATCGCTGCTGGAGCTGGCGCTGGGCCGCTTCGCCGAGGCCGATGCGCTGCTCGGCGCGCGCACCATCGACGACGAGGCGGAAGAGGCGCTGGAAGCCGTCGCCATGGCGCGGGAGCGCGCCGCATGATCGCCATCCTTTTCATCCTGGGCCTGCTGGGCGCGCTGTTCTTCGCCGCCGCCAGCGGCACGCAATCGCTGCCCATCGCCGAGATTCTGGGACTCGTCGCGGTCTTCATGGTCTTCTTCGGCGCCGGCGTGCATATCGCCGCCGTGCTCGGGCTGCTGGCGCTGCTCGCCGGCTTTCTGTTCTCCGACCGGCCGTTCTGGCTGTTCGCCGGCCAGACCTTCTGGGGGCCGTCCAGCAACTTCGTTCTGATCGCCGTTCCGCTGTTTCTCCTCATGGGAGAAATCCTGCTGCGGGCCGGCTTGTCGGACCGGCTGTACAAGGCGCTGAACGTCTGGCTGAACCGGCTGCCGGGCGGGCTGCTGCACACCAACATCGCCTCCTGCGCGCTGTTCTCGGCGGTGTCGGGCTCGTCCGTCGCGACGGCGGCGACCATGGGCTCGGTGGCGCTGCCCTATTTCGAGGGCACCAAGTACAGCCAGCGCATGGTGCTGGGCTCGCTCGCCGCCGGCGGCGCCATGGGCAACCTGATCCCGCCCGGCATCACCTTCATCGTCTACGGGCTGATCACCGAGACCTCGGTCGGCGCGCTCTATATCGCCGCGCTGATCCCCAGCGTGCTGGTCACCGCGCTGTTCGTCGGCGTCATCACCATCCACGGGCTGCGCAGCCCGATGGAGAAGCCGCCGGCGCTGCCGCTGTCGGTGAAGATCCGCGCGCTCGGCGGGCTGGTGCCGACCTTGCTGTTGATGCTGCTGGTGCTGGGCTCGATCTATGGCGGCTATGCGACGCCGACCGAGGCCGCAGCGCTCGGCGTCGTCGGCGCCGCCGGCTTCGCCGCACTCGACGGCAAGCTGAACTGGCGCATGCTGAACGCCTCGGCGGAAGCCACCGCACGCAACACCGCGCTGCTCGGGCTGATCATCCTCGGCGCCTATCTGCTGAACTACGTGCTGACCGGCCTCGACGTGCCGCAGACGGTGGCGACGATGATCGGCGGCCTGCCGGTGCCGCCTTGGGCGATCATGCTGGCCATCATCGGCATGTACTTCGCGCTCGGCACCTTCATGGAGGGCTTCTCCATGATCATCACCACCGTGCCCGTGGTCTTCCCGATCGTCGTCGGCCTTGGCTACGACCCGATCTGGTTCGGCGTCATCGTCACCATGCTGGTGGAGATCGCGCAGATCAGCCCGCCCGACGGCACGGTGATGTACGTGCTGCAGGGCATGCGGCCCAAAGGCGGGCCGATCACCGATGTCTTCGCCGGCGTCATGCCTTTCCTGGCCGCCTACCTCGTGGCGGTCGCGGCCCTGCTGGCCTGGCCGGAGCTGGCCACCTGGCTGCCGCAGGTCATGGGCTGACCGCCATGCCCTTCCCATCCTCACCGCAGCACGCTGCGAGCGGAGTTCCCGTGTCCCCTGAACCCTTCATCCGAATCGGCATCGATATCGGCGGCACCTTCACCGATCTGCAGATCCTGGACGAGCGCAGCGGCGCGCTGCGCAGCCTGAAGACGCCGACGACGCCGGAAGACCCCTCGATCGGCCTGATCACCGGGCTGAACGAGGCCGCCACGCGCTATGGCTTCGGCCTGGCCGATATCCGCATCCTGCTGCACGGCACCACCATCGCGACCAATGCGGTGCTGGAGCGCCGCCTGGCCAAGGGCGTGCTACTCACCACCGCCGGCTTCGAGGATGTTCTCGAAATCGGCCGCCACAGCCGCAAGGATATCTATGGCCTGAAGCCGCATCACGACGCGCCGCTGATCCCGCGGGATCGCCGGCTCGGCGTGGCGGAGCGCATCCGCGGCGACGGCGCCGTCGAGCGCGCGATCGATCCCGCCTCCATCGCGCCGCTGCTGGCGCAGCTGGATGCGCTGGGCGCCGAGGCCGTCGCGATCTGCCTGCTCAACGCCCATGTCAATCCGGCGCATGAGCAGGCCCTGGCGGAGGCCATCCGGAGCGCGCGCCCCGAGCTGCCGCTCTGCCTCTCCAGCGAGCTCAGCCCGGAGATCCGCGAATATGAGCGCAGCTCGACCACGGCGCTGAACACGCTGCTGATGCCGGTCGTTGGCGCCTATCTGCAGAAGCTGACGGGCCGCCTGGCGGAGGCCGGCATCACCGCGCGGCTGCTGCTGGTGCAGTCCAACAGCGGCGTCTGCTCGGCCGAGGTCGCGTCGCGCCAGCCGGCGCGGCTGTTGCTCTCCGGCCCCTCCGGCGGCGCGCTGGCGACGCTGCGCATGGCCGAATCGCTGCAGCGGCCGAACCTGCTGGGCGTCGACATGGGCGGCACCAGCTTCGACATCTGCGTCGTCCATGAGGGCAGCGTCACCCGCATGACCCAGGGCGAGATCGACGGGCTTCCGGTGCGCCTGCCGATGATCGAGATCCGCACCATCGGCTCCGGCGGCGGCTCGCTCGCCTCGGTCGACGATGCCGGGCGGCTGCGCGTCGGCCCCCGCAGCGCCGGCTCCCGCCCCGGCCCGGTCTGCTACGGCCGTGGCGGCACCGAGCCCGCGGTGACGGATGCCAATATCACCCTCGGCCGGCTCGACCCGCGCTTCTTCCTGGGCGGCGCCATGCCGCTGGACGCGCCGGCTGCGGAGGCCGCCATCGCCGCCCGCATCGGCGCGCCGCTCGGCCTCGGCACGCAGCAGGCGGCCGCCGGCATGCTGGCGGTGACCGACACCAACCTGGCCGCCGCCGCGCGCCTGTCTCTCTTCGAGAAGGGCCTCGACCCGCGCGAGTTCTCCCTGCTGTCCTTCGGCGGCGCGGGCGGTCTGCACGCCATCCCCGTCGCGGAAGAGCTCGGCGTGCCGGAAGTCATCTTCCCCGCCGATGCCAGCACCTTTTCCGCCTTTGGCATCCTGCATTCCGACATCATGCACGACCTGACGCGCAGCCGCGTCATGCCGGCGATCGACGAAAACCTGCCGCGCGTCGCTGGCTTCCTCGAAGAGCTGCGCGAGCAGGGCGACGCGCTGCTGGCCGCCGATGGCGTGCCGGCGGGCGACCGTCGCTTCAACTTCTCCGCCGACCTGCGCTATCGCGGCCAGGCCTTCGAGCTGGTGATCCCCTGGGAGGCGCCCGCCGCCGAGCCCGCGGCGCTCGCCGCGCTGCTCACGGCCTTCCATGCCGAGCATGCCCGCCGCTTCTCCTACAGCAACACCGCCGCCCCCGTGGAGCTGGTGGCGCTGCGCCTGTCGGCCACCGGCCTGCTGGCCCGCGCCCGCACCCGCCGCGCCCCGGGCGCTGGCGCCGACCGCAAGCCGGAAGCGCGCCGCATCTGGCTGGGCGACGCCTGGCGCGAGGTGCCCGTGCACCAGCGCGAGCAGCTGACCGCCCCGATCAGCGGCCCGGCCCTGATCGAGGAAGAATACACCACCATCTATCTCGCCGAGGGCTGGCACTGCGCCCCCGGCCCCGACCACACGCTGATCGCCCGGCGCCAGAGCAAGGGCCAAACGGAGGCGCTCGCGGCATGAGCTCGCATCTCGATCCCGTCGCGCTGGAAATCCTGCGCAACGCCCTGACCGCCGCCGCCGCCGAGATGGATGTCACCGTCTGGCGCACCAGCCGCTCCACCATCGTGCGCGAGCTGCTGGACTATTCGACGGCGATCTTCGACGCGCATGGCGACAATGTCGCGCAATCGGCACGCATCCCGCAGCACCTGAACTCGATGAGCACCGGGCTGCGCACCGTGCTGCGCGACCACCTGCCGCTGGAGCGCTGGGAAGACGGCGATGTCGTCATCACCAACGATCCCTATTGCGGCGGCCAGCACATCCCCGACATCCTGGCCTTCCGCCCGGTCTTCGCCGAAGGCCAGCGCATCGCCATCGTCGGCACGCTGTGCCACCACCTGGACATGGGCGGCATGGCCGCCGGCTCCTATGCCGCGACGGCGACGGAGATCTTCCAGGAAGGGCTGCGCATCCCGCCGCTGAAGCTGGTCAAGGCCGGCGTCATCAATGACGACCTGCTGGCCATGATGAAGCAGAATGTCCGCCGCCCGGACATGCTGTGGGGCGACCTGCAGGCGCAGCTGGCCTCGCTGGCGGTGGGGGAAGCGAATATCCGCAAGCTCGCCGACCGCGTCGGCGCCACCACGCTGACCGAGGCCTGCGCCCGCATCCTCGACGGGTCGGAACGCGCCATGCGCGCCATGATCGGCCGCATCCCCGACGGCATCTACGACTTCGAGGATTTCCTCGACGATGACGGCATCGACGCCAAGCCGATCCGCATCCATGCGGTGATCGAGGTCCGCGGCGAGGAGATGGTGATCGACCTCTCCGGCTGCGGCCCGCAGGCGGTGGGGCCGGTCAATGCGACGCTGGCCTCCTCCGGCTCGGCCGTCTCCTATGCGGTGATGGCCATCGCCGACCAGGAGATCCCGCCCAATGCCGGCTGCTATCGTCCGGTCAAGGTGATCGCGCCGGAGGGCAGCATCGTCAATGCCCGCCACCCCGCGCCGGTCGCCAACCGCATCGCGACCGGGCATCGCCTGGCGACGACGCTGCTCGGCGCGCTGCACAAGGCGGTGCCGGGGCGGGTGCCGGCGGCCTATTACGGCGTCAGCTATGTCTGCTCCTTCCAGACCATCGGCGCGCAGGGCGAGCGCGGCGTGCTGGTCGAGATCGAGGTCGGCGGCAGCGGCGCGCATGACGATACCGACGGGCTGAACGGCTACACCTACGGCATGCACAACAACTCGAACATTCCGGTGGAAATGATCGAGAGCGAATTGCCGATCACGCTCACCGGCTATGGGCTGTTGTCCGGCTCCGGCGGCGCCGGGCGGCAGCGCGGCGGGCTCGGCCTGTTCCGCGAATGGCGCATCGACAGCGCCGAGGCCGTCTTCACCGCCAATCTCGAGCGCTTCAAGCACCGCCCCTATGGCCTCGAAGGCGGCGAGCCCGGCCGCGCCGGCGCGCTGTGGCTGATCCGCGGCGGGGAACGCCAGGCGCTGGGCTCCAAGGTCAACAACCTGCGGCTGCTGCAGGGCGACACCATCCGGCTGGAAACCTCGGGCGGCGGCGGCTTCGGCGCCGCGGCCGAACGCCTGGCCGTGGCGCGCGCGCTCGACCAGCGCCTCGGCTACGTCGCCGCCTGACCCTTGCGGCGCCGCCAGCAGGCCTTATCTGGGCAGGGATGGACCCCTGCCCCGAAACGGCCGCGCTGGCGGCGCTGCGCGACGGCTTCTTCAGCGGCGCGACCCTGCCGCTGGCCGCGCGGCAGGCGGCGCTGCGGCGCCTCGCCGAAGGCCTGGTGGCGCGGGAGGACGCCTTCCTCGACGCGCTCCACACCGATCTCGGCAAGCCGCAGCTGGAGGCCTGGACCTCCGAGATCCTGCCGCTGCGGCAGGAGCTGGCGCATGTCCGCAAGCACCTCGCCGGCTGGATGCGGCGCCAGCGCGTCGGCACCGGCTGGCTGCACTGGCCGGCCCGCGCGGCCGTTCAGCACGCGCCGCGCGGGGCGGTGCTGATCCTCAGCCCCTGGAACTACCCGCTGCAATTGACGCTGATGCCGCTGATCAGCGCCCTGGCCGCGGGCAACACGGTGCTGCTGAAGCCCTCGGAATTCGCGCCGGCCACGGCGGCCCTGCTGCAGCGCCTGGTGGCGGATTGCTTCGACCCGGGCCAGGTGCGGCTGCTGCAGGGTGACGCCGGCCTGGCGGGCCGCCTGACCGCCCTGCCCTGGGACCATATCTTCTTCACGGGCTCGCCGGCGACGGGACGCCGGGTGGCGCTGGCGGCCGCAGCAACCCTGACCAGCTGCACGCTGGAGCTCGGCGGCTGCAACCCCTGCATCGTCGAGCCCAGCGCCGATCCGCGCATCGCCGCGCGGCGCATCGTCTGGGGCAAGTTCCTCAATGCCGGCCAGACCTGCATCGCGCCCAACCATGTGCTGGTGCATGCCAGCCTGCGGGACCGGCTGGTCGACGAGCTGCGCGCCGCGATGGTCGCCTTCCACGGCGCCGACGGCCAGCGCGCGCAACGCCTGGCGCATCCGGCGCAGTTCGCCCGTGTGGTCGGCCGGCTGGACCAGGGGCGCATCCTGCAGGGCGGCCAGGTCGATGCCGCGCGGCTGCATGTCGCGCCGACGCTGATGGTCGATCTTGCTGCCGATGCCAGCAATCTTCGCGAGGAGATCTTCGGCCCGATCCTGCCGGTGGTGCCCTGGACCGACGCCGATGCCCTGCTGCGGCAGCTGCAGGCGGCGCCCTCGCCGCTCGTCATCCATTTGCACGGGCGCGACGACGCGCTGGCCCAGCGGCTGCAGCAGGCGACGCGCTCCGGCGCCCTGGTGCGCAACGACAATGTGCTGCAGGCGGCGGTGTCCGGCCTGCCCTTCGGCGGCGTCGGCCCCAGCGGGCAGGGCCGCGCGCATGGCCAGGCCGGCTTCCAGGATTTCAGCAGCCTGCGCAGCCATTACCACCAGAGCGCGCGGCTCGAGCTGCCCTTCCGCTATCCGCGCCCGGGCGACCAGCTGCGCTGGCTACGCCGGATCTTCCGCCGCACCGGCCTGTGACCAAGCCGGCCTGTGACCCAACCGGCCGCGAGTCGCCAAGCCGCTGGAACCGCTGCGAATCGGCTGCTGGCGGAAGCAGACTCCACGGCGACGCGCCAGGATATCCACAGCGCCGGCAAAAGATCCCCAGGAGTCAGCTTCCGCTTTTCATGGAGTCTGGGTCCGCGACTCGCGCTTCTCCCGTGGAGCCTGGGTCCACATAACAAATAGAAGAATCAAATAGCCTTCGAATTGCTTGCGGAAGCAGACTCCAAATTGACGGCGGGGGTTGTTGGCGACCATTTTGCGCCATGGCCGAGATACATCAGCTCATCATCCGGCATGGCATCGACCATGCCCGCCAGCAGGCCGAGAGCAAGCATGAGCGGCTGATGGTGGAGGCCGCCTATCAGGTGCTCTCCGAGGATGCCGAGAAGATCGGCTTCACCTATAGCGGTTTCGCCCTGACCTCCTTCCCGCACAAGCCGCAGACCGACGTGGTCTGGCGCCGCGAGGGGCACAACCTGACCCTGCTGCTGGAATCCGGCTACGACCGCTCCGGCAAGCCCACCGGCATTCCCTACGGCTCCTATGCCCGCTTCATCCTGCTGTTCCTGCAGAGCGAGGCGGTCCGCTCGGGCTCGCGCGAGATCGAGCTCGGCCGCAGCATGCGGGTCTGGCTGGGCAGCATGGGGCTGTCGATCGGCGGCACCACCTACAAGCTGGTCAACGAGCAGGCCAAGCGCATCTCCAACTGCCGCCTGCAGTTCTTCACCGACCGCGCCGGCAAGGAGGTGATGCGCCATGGCGGCTTCGTCGATGGCAGCATCAGCATGTCCAACCTGGTCTCCGACCAGCCGGCGCTGTGGCAGGACCGGGTGCTGCTGAACGAGGAGTTCTACCGGGCGCTGAAGGACCATCCGGTCCCGGTCTCGGAGAATGCGCTGCGGGCCATCGGGCCGCGCTCCATGGTGATCGATGTCTATATCTGGCTGGCTTATCGCCTGCACGTGCTGACCAAGGATGTCGAGGTCAGCTGGATGGCGCTGCACACCCAGTTCGGCGGCGGCTTCAAGCTGATCCGCAAGTTCCGCGCGCATTTCATTGAATGCCTTGAGCTGGCGCTGGCCGCCTACCCGGATGCGAAGGTCTCGGTCACCGAGCGCGGCATCACCCTGTCCCCCTCGCGCCCGGCCATCGCCAAGCTCTGACCCCCCTCCCCTGCCCCGGGAAGGTCCAAGGCGCCCTGCGAGGGGCGCCTTTTTCATGGGCTTGTGGCGGGGTGGCACCAGACTCCAAGCGGAACCAGGCTCCACGGCGGTGGAAGCAGACTCCACGCCCGCCGCGGCACCAGACTCCAAGGCCTGGCACCAGACTCCACGTCCTACTCGCCCTCGCCGGTCAGGATGGCGCTGATCTGCCGCCGGCGCAGGCGCAGCTTCAGCAGCTGCTCGACCAGGCGGCGGCGATCGGCCTCGATCCGCCGCATCTCGGCCAGCAGCCGGTTGCGGTCCAGCCCGACCGGGCGGTGTCGGGCGACGGCCAGCACCTCGCGGCGGAACTGGATGACGGCGTTGCGCGTGACGTCGGCGCGCAGCAGCCCGCGCAGCTGCGCCTCCTCCAGCTCGGCCGGCTTCAGCAGCGCCAGCTGATAGGCGGTGCCGTAGGAGCCCGGCAGCACCTCCAGCGGCAGCCGGCCCTCGTCGACGGCCAGCGCGATCTGGCGGAACTGGCTGGCCACCGTCTCGCTGAAGGGGAACAGCTGCTGGAAGCCCAGGCGCAGCCGGTCGCGCTCGTCGCGGGTCAGCTCGCTGTCCAAGTCGTTCAGCGCGCGGCCGATCTGCACGAAGGCGTTGCGCGCCTGGCTCCAGGCCTCGGTCACCTCGCCGCGCAGCTTCAGCAGCGAGCGGACCTTGCGCGGATCCTTCGGCAGGCTGGTGCCGGCGAAGACCTCGGCGATGGTGCGCAGCGCCTCCTCGTCGACCGTGATCAGCTCGGCGATGTCCTTGGCTCGGCGATCAGGCGGCGCGCCGGCGGCGGCTTGGTCGACATCCAGCGACTTCAGCGCGTTGCGCGACAATCCAGGGCGCTTCACAGGCTGGCCTCCCGCGCGACATAGGACCACAGCGCCTCGAAGGTGTCGTTGGCGCGGCCCCGGTTGAAATCGAGCACGCCCAGGCCCTTGCCGGCGCTGACATGGATGTCTTCCAGCAGCGGGATCTCGATCGGGCACAGCGCGCCGCCCTGCAGCAGCTTGGCGCGGATGCTCTCATAGCTCTTGGTGCGGCGATTGGCCTTGTTCAGGATGAAGGCCGCCTTGACCTCGGCCGAGGCCAGGGTCGCCATCCAGGGCATGACGCTGTCGACATCGTCCTGCGTCGCCCCGGTCGGCACCAGCACGAAATCAGCCGAGGTGCAGAGGCTGAGCGCGGCGCTGTAATGCACCTCGATGCTCGGCGGCGTGTCCAGCACCAGCAGCTGGGTCCCCTCCCCCGGCTTCAGCGCGTTGCGCCAATTGCCGAGCTCGGCCTCGCGCACCGGCACTTCCGGGCATTCGGGAAAGCTCTCGCGCACCCGTTCGCGGCGGATCGCCCATTTATGCAGCGTGCCCTGGGGGTCGAAATCGATCCCCTCCGCCCGCAGCCCGCGCCGCGCCGCCGCCACTAGGATATTGCGCACCAGCGAGGACTTGCCGACGCCGCCCTTGGGGCTGGAGACCAGGATGATCCGGCATCGCTCGGTTTTCTTCGGCGCGCGGGTGGGCATGGGCGACCTCGTCGTAGCTGTATCGGCACAAGCTACACGCGCCCTTCAGCCCCCACCAGTTTTACAAGGGAAAATTTCTGCGGGGCGCAGCCCGCGCCGGGCTTTCCGCGACCGGGTTTTACAAGGGAAAACCGGGCCGCCTCAGAAATCCTGCGGCGACAGGGAGAAGCGCTGGTGCAGCGCCTGCCAGCCGGTGGGGGTGACGGTGATGGCCCGGCTGTCGCCCACCCGGCGCATCCAGCCCTGCTCCAGGCAGAAGCCGCAAAGCGCGGTGCCCAGCCGCCCGGCCAGATGCGGCCGTCGCTCGCTCCAATCCAGGCAAGGCCGGCAGAAGACCCGGCCGCCGCGCGCCTCGGGCAGCGCTAGACCGAGCTCAGCGAAGAAGCCGCGCCCGGCCTCGGTCAGCACGCCGCCATCCGAAGAGAGCTCGATCTGGCCGCGGGCAATCATGCGATCGGCCATGGCGACGGCGACCTGGCCGGCCAGATGGTCGTAGCAGCTGCGCAGCCGCCGCATCGCCACGTCGCGCGGGCCGGTGCGCGGCCGGGCCGGCGCGACCGCCATCTGGCTCGCGGCCACGGCCATGATGCTCTCCAGCATCTGCGCGACCGCGGTCGAGGCCAGCCGGTGATAGCGATGCCGGCCCTGCCGTTCCATGGCCAGCAGCCCGGCCTCGGTCAGCCGCGCCAGATGTGCGCTGGCGGTCTGCGGGGTGATGCCGGCGGCGGCGGCCAGCTCGCTGGCGGTCAGCGCGCGGCCATCCATCAGCGCGGCCAGCATGGTGGCGCGGGCCGGGTCGCCGATCAGCGCGGCGATGCCGGCGAAGCCTGCGGTGCTCAGCATGCGCTTTCTCCTGGTGCGGCATCCTGTCTACCACGCGCCGGCGCAGGACGCTTCGGCCGCCGCCGTAGCATCGCGGGCCCGAACCGCGCGAGACAAGCGGCCATAACAGGAGCGCCGCCATGACTTTCGCCAGCAATTCAGCGCCCTCGGTCGCCCGGGCGGAACCAGATTCCACAACCCCAGGGCAGACGGCGGCCCCGGGCTTTGCCATGCTGCCGGCGATGCAGACCGGACAAAAATTCTTTGGCTGGAAGGTGGTGCGGGCCGGCTTCGTCACCGCCTTCTTCGCCTGGGGCATCGGCTTCTACGGGCCGCCGATCTTCCTCCAGACCCTGGCCGAGCGGCAGGGCTGGCCGGTGGGCCTGCTCTCGGCCGCCATCACCACCCAGTTCCTGCTGGGCGCGCTGGTGGTGGCGCAGCTGGCCGGGCTGCACCGCCGCTTCGGCCAGGTCGCCGTGCTGCGGGCGGGCGGGCTGCTGACGGCGGTAGGCCTGCTCGGCTGGGCGCTGGCCCGGGAACCCTGGCAGCTGTTCCTGGCGGCGCCGCTGAGCGCAGCCGGTTGGGCGGTGACCAGCTCGGCGGCGCTGAACGCGGCGATCGCGCCCTGGTTCGTCCATCGCCGCCCCATGGCGCTGGGCATGGCCTTCAACGGCGCCAGCTTCGGCGGGCTGATCCTGTCGCCGCTCTGGGTGGCGCTGATCGGCGGGCTCGGCTTTCCGGCGGCCGCGACCCTGGTCGGGCTGATCTTCGCCGGGCTGCTGTGGTGGATGGCCGGGCGCTTCTTCGCGCCGACGCCGGCGATGCTGGGCCAGCAGCCGGATGGTGAGGCGCTGTCGGCAACCCCGGCCAAGCCACCCGTCGAGGCCGCGCCCCTGGGCCAGAACCCCTGGACAGAAAAACGCTTCCTGACCCTGACGGCCGGGGCCAGCCTGGCGCTCTTCGCGCAGATCGGGCTGGTGGCGCATCTCTTCTCCATCCTGGTGCCGCTGCTGGGCGCCGGCGCCGCGGGGCTGGCCATGGGCGGTGCGACGGGCTGCGCCATCCTGGGGCGGATGGTGGTGGGGCGGCTGCTGCGGCCCGGGGCCAGCCGGCGGCAGGCGGCGGCGCTCAACGGGGCGGTGCAGGCGGCGGGATCGGCGCTGATGCTGGCCGGGTCCTTCGGCTCGGTGCCGCTGATGCTGGCGGGCTGCGCGCTGTTTGGCCTGGGCATCGGCAATGCCACCTCGCTGCCGCCGCTGATCGCCCAGCGCGATTTCCGCGCCGAGGACCTGCCGCGCGCCGTGGCCCTGGTCACTGCGACCGGCCAGGCGGCCTATGCCTTCGCGCCGGCGGCCTTCGGCCTGCTGCGCTTCGAGACGCCGTACCTGTTCCTGACGGCGGGGCTGCTGCAGCTGATCGCCGGCGCGCTGATCCTGGCGCGGCGCTAGGTCACGGACTCATAATGCCGCAGCCATAGCCTTGACCCGACAAGGTGTAGGGCAGCGAGGTAGTTGCGCGAGAGCTTGTCGAAGCGGGTGGCGATGCGTCGGAAGTGCTTCATTCGATTGAAG